>JALOQB010000268.1 GCA_025453595.1 Polyangiaceae bacterium | reverse complement strand
CTTCAGTCCCTCGGGAGTACGCTCGTGGAACGGAAGCGCCTGGATCAAACCTGAACTGACGTTGCCCAAGTTCGCCCAGTTCGCCGACATCAACCAAGATGGGCTGGACGACATGGTGACCGCATCCACGATACAAATCAACCAAGGAAAAGGGAAATATAAGGAAATTCCCGGGTCAGATCCGCAAGATTTTTACGGCTTGTTTGACCTGGATTTGGATGGAAACATGGATTGGTATCATTGGGCGAGTTGGCGTCGCGGGGATGGATTTGGTGGCTACAATGAAAATTTTAGTGCAGCAATCTTCTCGACCAATGAATTTCTCGGTCTCAACACGATTAGTCCTGATGTCACAGGCGATGGGGTGTATGACCTGGTCGGAGCGGGTCACAGGAGCTATGACCTGGTCGGAGCGGGTCACAGGAGCGTTGTCTGCACTCCCAACATCGGTCAGCCTATCCTCAAGTGACCCTGCTTTGCGCCTGCCCCCCGGTCGTGGCCGTTCTGGAAGCAGTTCGTCCGTCAACATGACCTTGCTGCTCGGGCCGGGGCATCTGACAAGCAACGTCCTGCCCAAACATAATTGTCGTTGGCCGTGTCGTTCTCGAATCTAGACTCTGGCCGATGACACGGATGGCTTTGCTCGGGATGGTTGGGCTCCTGTTGGTGGGGTGCAGCGCGGAAGAACCTTCGGATCTGTTCGACGCAGGGAACCGCGGTGGGGCAGGTGGCTCGTCCGGAGGGGGTCAAGGCGGTAGCGATATCGCCGCAGGGACGGGAGGGGCCGAGGACACAGGCGGCAAGAGCGGGAGCCCGTCCACAGGAGGTACAGGAGGGGATCCGGGCGAAGCTGGACAGGGTGGCTCGGCAGGCGACGCGGGCACGGGGGGTGACAGCGGCCAAGGCGGTGTGGCCGGGATGGGAGGCGAAGGCGGCGTGGGCAACGCAGCCGGAGCAGGAGGCGCGGGCAACGCTGCAGGGACGGGTGGCACAGGCGGCGCGGGTGGTGCAGGGCAAGGTGGCGCCGGGGTCGGCGGGGGCTCCGGAGGCTCCGGAGGTTCCGGAGGCTCCGGAGGTTCCGGAGGCTCCGGGGGTACCGGAGGCTCTGCAGGTGCTGGAGGGGAGGGCGGCAGTGGCGCGGGGGGCAGCGGTGGGGCCAGCGGTGGGGCCAGCGGCAAGGCTGGCGCGCCGCCGCTCGAGGACGAGCTCTCGCTCGCGCTCTGTTCAGATGGGATCGACAACGACCAGAACGGGTTCGCAGACTGCGCGGACAACACGTGTCGAGACCTGTTCGAGCAGTGCCAGGAGAAGACCGACGCGGCCTGCGGCGACGGGCTCGACAACGACAAGGATGGCTTCTTCGACTGCGAGGACACCAGCTGCAAGGGCCGCGCACCCTGCCTGGAGAACACACCGACAGCGTGCAGCGACGGGCTCGACAACGACAACGATGGCTTCTTTGACTGCAAGGACTTCGACTGCCAGGGCAACCCGGCCATCGCCAACTGCTACATCGAGCCGCAGCCTTGCACGGACGACTACGAGCCCAACAACTCCGCCGGAGAGGCAACCATCATGACGGTCACCGCGGCGAGCGGTACGGTGTGCCAGACCTTCACGATCTGCTCGTCCGACAAGGACTACATCCTCGTTCGTTACAACAAGGAGCTCGGCGGCTACGCCGCTTCGCTCTTCATCAAATCGCTGTCAACGCAGGTAGGTAGCACCATCAAGGCGGTGCCCATCGACGCGGAGGAGGCGTTCTCTGACGAGGAGGCCAAGCAGCTGAAGCAGAAGGGCACGGAGGCGAAGGTGCTCAATTTTTCGAGCTTCTCCTGCGGCTCTTCCAGCTGCACCGCCAGCCTGTTGCTCGAGGTGACCGCGACCAACGCACCGACGGCTCTGTCCTACTCGATCTGCGTGACCCTCTCTCCTTGAAGGAGCGGCCAGGCTCGCGCTGTCGCCCCACAGGCCCCGGGGTGATTCCGGCCGGGTGAGCCGCCACGGTTGCGCCTGCCCCTCCGTTCCCGGTGAAGAGGGGGTTCAGTGCTTGAAGTGGCGTACGCCGGTGAAGATCATGGCGGCTCCGGCGGCGTCGACGGCGTCGATCACCTCCTGATCTCGCTGGCTGCCCCCGGGCTGGACGATGGCCGTGATGCCCTGGCGTAGCGCGGCCTCCACGCCGTCAGCAAAGGGGAAGAACGCGTCCGACGCGAGCACGCTGCCCCTGCTCCGATCGCCAGCCTTGGCGCAGGCGATCTCGACGCTCACGACCCGCGACATCTGGCCCGCCCCCACCCCGACGGTCTGCTGCCCTTGCGCCAGCACGATCGCGTTGGACTTCACGTGCTTGGCGATGAGCCAGGCAAAGTCCAGGGCGGCCAGCTCCTCCGGGGTCGGGGCGCGGCGCGACACCACCCGCCCCGCCGCCACCTCGCCGCGGCCAGCCCGGTCCGGTTGCTGCATGACGAAGCCTCCGTCGATTCGTTTGATGTCAAACGAATCGGTCCCTCTGGAGGTATCGGCGGTGAGGAGGCGGAGGTTCTTGCGAGCGCGGAGGAGGGCGAGGGCGTCGTCGTGGAAGGCGGGGGCGACGATGCATTCAAGGAAGGTCTCGGCGAGGAGGGCGGCGGTGGTCGCGTCGACAGGGCGGTTGAGGGCGACGATGCCGCCAAAGGCAGAGAGCGGATCGGCGTCGCGGGCCTGGCGGTAAGCGTCGGGGAGGAGCGGCGCGGAGGAGGCGCCGCAGGGGTTGGTGTGCTTGACGACGACGGCGGAGGGGGGGTCCAGCTCGCGCACCGCTTCCAGGGCGGCGCTGGCGTCGACGAGGTTGTTGAAGGAGAGCTCCTTGCCGCCAGCGCCCAGGTTCTCGGCGAGGGCGAGGGAGCCCGGGGGGGCGAGAGGGTCGCGGTAAAAGGCGCCGGTCTGGTGGGGATTTTCGCCGTAACGGAGCGGGTAGGCGAGGGCCCCGGAGGAGAGCCAGGAAGCCGGCGGACCGTCGGAGGGAGCGAGCCCGGCGAGGTGAGCGGCGATGAGGCTGTCGTAGGCCGCGGTGTGGGCGAAGGCCCTGGCCGCGAGGCGCTGGCGCGTGGCGAGGGAGAGCTCCGGGGAGGCATCGAGCTCGGCGAGGAAGGCGGTGTAGTCGGCGGGGTCGCAGAGGACGGCCACGTGCGCGTGGTTCTTGGCGGCGCTGCGGAGCATGGCGGGCCCCCCGATGTCGATCTGCTCGATGAGCTGCTCCGGGGGAGCGCCGGAGCGGAGGGTCTGCGCAAAGGGGTAAAGGTTGACGACGACGAGGTCGATGGGGGCACCCCCGAGGCGGAGCAGGTCCGGCTCGTCGAGGCCGCGGCGGGCGAGGATGCCGCCGTGGATGCGTGGGTGCAGGGTCTTGACGCGGCCTTCCATCACCTCGGGGGAGCCGGTGAAGTCCTCGACAGGGCGTGCAGGGATGCCCTGCTCGTGGAGGGCCCGGAAGGTGCCGCCGGTGGAGAGCAGCTCGACCCCCCGGGCAGCGAGGGCGCGGGCCAGCGGCAGGAGCCCGGATTTATCGGAGACCGAGAGGAGAGCGCGCTGCAGGGGCATGGGCTCCGCTAGCCGGGCGGAGGGGCGACCGCAAGGGCACGGGGGGCAACGAAAAACCCCGCCGAGCGCAGCGCCGGGCGGGGTCGTGGGGCAGGAGCGTGGAGCGGGATCAGTCGTCGGCGAGTTCGGCGGAGTCGGCGAGGTCGCTGTCGTTGATGCTGTCAGCTTCGAGCTCGTCCTCGTCGGCCTCGTCGGAGCCCTCGTGGTCGTCGAACTCTTCGCCTTCCTCGGCGCCGGCGGAGAGGACCGGGAGGCGGCGCTTGCCGACGGGCCCCTCGTCGACGAAGTCGCGGAGGGCTTCCATCTCGTGGAGCGACTTGACCTTGGCCATGGCGCGGACCTCGAGCTGCCGGATGCGCTCGCGGGTCAGGTTCATGATGGCGCCGACCTCCTCGAGGGTGGTACCGCCGCGGTCGGCGATGTCGAGGGAGCAGCTCTCGTTCATGTCCTCGACCTCGATGTCGGGGAAGTTGAGCTTGATGGCGCCGGTGCGGTGCTGCACGTCCAGGTAGAGGTGGTACTTGCAGGAGACGTAGGGGCAGGGGCGGGGGCCGTCGGCGCACTCGGCGCGGGTGCGGGGCTTGGGGTAGTCGGTCTCCGGGTAGAGGACCCGACCCATCTCGAGCTCGCGCTTGGTCATGCGCTTGACGCTGATGGTCCGGGCGCGCACGGCGCGCTTGCGGCGCGAGCGGCGCTGCTCGCGGGTGACCGGCTGGTCAGCGAGGGCGAGGGCGCCGTCGACGGCGCCCGAGGTCTGCTCCTCGTCGCTCTTCGCCGCGGAGTTGCCGGGCTCGGCCTTGCTTTCGTCCAACTTCATGATGGTCATTGCGCTCCTCCAGAACCTCTGGTCGTAGGTCGCCGCGGGGGGCGACGGGCCAGCCAGGCACCCCGGGTTGGCTGGCGTCGGGGGCGTGTTCGCCGCTAAGTTTCCGTTGAGAAAGAGAGTGTGCGAGGCTAATCGTCGTTCGTGGCCGGTGGGCCGGTCGAGGTGGGGGCCGAGGTTGCGCTCGGCAGCTCCTGGCCCAGCACGGGCCGCTTCCTCAATCTCGTTGGACCGTAAGCGATGGCTCGCGACCACGTCAACCTAACGGCCCACGAAATTTACTGCTGGATCCCGGTGATCGGCTGTTGCCTTGCGCGAACCCGCTTGATCGGACAAATTCTGTCCGCCCTTTTGCGAGAGGGTAGGGCGGTGGTATAGGGGGCTGATCCATGCGCGACGGCAGGCAAAAGACCTTGTGGCGTGCCGGCTCTGGGGGTCAAAAAACCCTGCTATCGGGGCCCCTTGCCGGATTGTCCACAGGCGCCGAGCAAGTTATCCACAGGACGTCCACAGCCACGGCAGACAAAGCGCTCGGGAGCGGGGGAGGGGGAGCGCGGTGAAGGAGCCACGTGAGGAGCAGGTCCACGACGTGAACGCGAGGGGGGTGCGGCTGCGGGTGGCGGAGCGAGGGAGCGGGCCGTCGCTGCTATTGCTCCATGATTTCCTGATGAACCGGCGGGGCTGGGAGGGGGTGGCGGGGCTGCTGGCGGGGCAGTTCCGGGTGGTGACGCCGGATCTGCCCGGTTTTGGCGATAGCGAGAAGCCGTCGGTGCACCGCTTTGATTACGGGGTGGAGGCCTTCGCGGAGTGCGTGGCGGATCTGATCGCGGCGATGGGTCTGGGGCGCACCTGCGTGGTGGGCCACGGGCTGAGCGGGGCGGTGGCGCTGGCGCTGGCGACCCGGCACCCGGAGTTCGTGGACCGGCTGACGCTTGTGGATCCTCTTGTATATGCGCCCCCGCAGAAGAGTGGCCTCTTCGAGATGCCGGTGCTGGGGGCATTCTTCTTCAAACAGCTCTACGGCAGAGCCCTCTTTCGCGCTTATTTCCGCGATCAGGTGTTCTCTCCCGGGTTTGCGGTTCCGCTGGCCCGGATTGACCAGTTTTACGACACCTTCAACGCTCCGTCGGCACGGGAGAGCGCGTTTGCCACGATGCATGCGTTCCTGGACACCCGGCCCACGGTGGCCCGGCTGGGGCGGGTGCAGGCGCCGTCCTTCATCGTGTGGGGCCGGATGGACGGGATCTACCCGTGCCAGTACGGCCAGCGTCTTGCGCGGGAATTGAACGGAGCGCGCCTGGAAGTCATGGAGACCGGGCATGCGCCGCACCTGGAGCAACCGGAGCGCTTCGTCGAGGTGCTGAGCGATTTTCTGGGGGCACAGCGGCGATGAAGAGCGGGCTCGGGCTGGTGGGGGTGCTGGTGCTTTTTGCGACGCTGGGCCCCTGGGTCGCCGGCCAGGACCCGAACCTCAGCGATTTTGTCCGGGGTGTGGACGGGCAAGGGTTGCCGGTGGGGCCCGGGGCAGCTCACTGGCTGGGGACCGACGGGCTGTTCCGGGACGAGCTGGCGCGGCTGGCCCACGGGGCGCGCCTGTCGCTGGCGATCGCGCTGCTGTCGACGGTGCTGTCGACGGTCATCGGCGGGGTGGTGGGGGTGGTGTCGGGGTACCTGGCCGGGGGGCGCTGGGGCTGGGTCGATGGGCTGCTGATGCGGCTGGTCGACGTGATGCTCTCGTTCCCCTACCTGCTGCTGGTGATGGCGGTGGGGGCGGCGCTGGAGCAGACCGGCCCGGGGACCGTGCTGCTGGTGCTGGGGTTGACGAGCTGGCTGGGCACCGCGCGGTTGATCCGGTCCAAGACGATGGTGCTGCGGGAGCAGGGCTACGTGGAGGCAGCGCGGGCGCTGGGCCAGCGGACCTTGCCGCTGCTGCTGCGGCACATCGTGCCCGGCGTCGTGGGCCCGCTGGTCGTGGTATCGACGATCGGGATGGCCTCGATGATCCTCGCCGAGAGCGTGCTGTCGTACCTGCAGGTCGGTGTCCAGCCGCCCACGGCCACCTGGGGGCGCATGCTCTACGAGGGGCAACACGGGATGACGCTCCAGCCCCGCCTGGTGCTGGCCCCCGGGGTCGCCATCCTGCTGAGCGTGCTCGGCTTCAACCTGCTGGGCGAGGGGCTCCGGGATGCCCTCGACCCGCGGCAGGCCCGCTGATGCGCCGGTCCCTCCTCGCCGCTCTTGTCCTCCTCGGCGGCTGCGACGCGGCGCTGCCGGGGCCCATCGGCCGCGCTGGCGACCCGGCGGCGCCGCCCCGGCGCGGGGGGTGGCTGCGGCTGGCCAGCTACACCAACGTGCGCACCCTCGACCCGGCGGTGGCCTTCGACGAGATCGCCAACGCCATCGAGCATTTCCTCTTCGCCAAGCTCCTCGACTTTTCCCCCGACGGAGAGGGCTTTGTCCCTGACCTCGCCGAGCGCTGGCACGTCAGCGACGACGGGCTCCGCATCACCTTCCACCTGCGCCGCGGCGCGCGCTTTCATGACGGCGATGAGGTCCAGGCCCGGGACATCAAGCGCTCCCTCGAGCGCGCCCTGCACCCCGATACACCCTGCCCCATCAGCTCCTTCTACGAGCGCATCGCCGGCTACCAGGACTACGTCCAGCGCAAGGCGAGCGACATCGCGGGCCTCAAGGTCGAGGGAGATTACACCCTCGTCGTCGAGCTGAGCGAGCCCGACGCCACCATGCTCTCGGTCCTCGCCCTGCCCACCGCGGCCCCCGTCTGCCGCAGCGCCGGCGCCCGCTACGACCGCGATTTCTCCGCCCGCCCTTGCGGCGCCGGCCCCTTCCGCTTCCAGTCCTGGGAGCCCGGGCGCCACGTCCGCGTCGAGCGCTTTGACGCCTACCACGAGCCCGGGCGGCCCTACCTCGACGGCATCGAGTACGCCCTCGGGGTCCCCACCTTTACCCAGCGCTTCAAGTTCGAGGGCGGCCAGCTCGACTACATGCGCGAGTTCGGCGAGGCCGACCTGGCTCGCTACCTCGCCAGCCCCGCCTGGCGCGGCCTCGGCTCCTGGGACCTGGGGCGCGCCGTCCACGCGCTGTTCCTCAACAACGAGATTCCACCCTTTGATCAAAGGCAAGTGCGCCAGGCTGTGGCCGCCGCCATCCGGCGGGATCAGATCGCCGCGGTGCGCCCCGGGTCCGTGCGCCCTGCCTCCCGGATCTTGCCGCCCGCCATCCCGGGCCACAACACGGCCCCGGGCCAGCGCTACGATCTCGACCGGGCCCTGGCGCTGATGCGCGAGGCTGGCTACCCCTACGACCCGGCCACGGGCAAGGGGGGCTATCCCCACGAGATCCCTTACGTGGCCGTCAACGACAGCTTCGACGTGGAGGCGGCCCAGATCCTCCAGCAACACCTGGCGCGCATCGGGCTGCGCATCCGGATCCGGGCCCAGGGGTGGCCCGCGTACCTGGCCGAGACCTCGCGCCGCCGCACCGTCGCCATCGGCTCCGACGGCTGGGCCGCGGATTTCCCTGATCCCAGCAATTTCTTCGAGCCGCTCTTCGCATCCCGGGCCATCAGCGAGGAGGAATCCCAGAACCGGGCGTTCTACCGGAACCCCACCCTGGACGCCCTGCTGGTGAGCGCCCGCAAGGAGACCGACCCCGCCCGGCGCCTCGACCTGTACCGCAAGGCCGAGGACATGGTGCTCGACGATGCGCCCTGGGCGGTCCTCTACACCAAGCGCTGGTTCGAGCTCTGGCACCCGTACGTGCGAAATTACCGGCCCAACCCGGCGCGCTCGGAGGCCCTCTCCTTCGCCTGGATCGATCCGGACGCCCGCGCCGCCGCCCGCGCTCAGCGCTGGGCTCCCCCTCTCTCCCGCGGGCGTATCGCTCGCTGGGTCTCAGGGGGTCGCTGATGCTACGCCGCGCCTTCCGGCGCCTCGCTTCCTCCCTCGTCGTCCTCTGGGGCGTCGTCACCCTCGCCTTCGTCATCAACTTCGCCCTCCCCGGCGACCCCGCTCGCATCGTCGCCGGCCCCCAGGCTCGCCCCGCCGACGTCGCTCGCATCCGACAGAAGCTCGGCCTCGATCGCCCCCTCCTCGAACAGTATGGAAGGTATCTACAAAGGCTGATCCACCCCGGCCCCCGGTCCCCGGATCGAAGGGACGAGGTCCACGGGTCCTGCGGGGCGCTGGGCCCGCTGCACGTGGACCTCGGGGTGAGCTACCAGCAGCACCGCCCGGTGCTGGAGCTGCTGCTATCGCGGCTGCCGGCCTCGCTGCTGCTGGCGGCGGCGGCGATGCTGGTGCAGCTGGCGGTGGGGCTGGTGACCGGCACGGCGGCCGCGGTGCGCCGCGGCACCCTGGCGGACAAGGGGGTGGTGGCGCTGACCCTGCTCGGGGTCAGCGCGCCGACGTTCCTGCTGGGCCTGGGGCTCCAGTACCTCTTTGCCTACCGGCTGCGGTGGCTGCCCTTCGACGGGTACGGCCAGAGCTCCGGCGAGCGGCTGCTGTCGGTGGTGCTGCCGGCGCTGACGCTGGGGCTCTTCGGGGCGGCGTATTACACGCGGCTGGTGCGGGACGAGGTGCTGGGGCAGCTGGGCCAGGACTACGCCCGGACCGCGCTGGCCAAGGGGGCGAGCCGGCTGCGGGTGCTGGTGGTGCATGTGCTGCGGAACACCTTGCTGCCGCTGGTCACGGTGGTCGGCCTCGATTTTGGCACGCTGCTGGGCGGGGCCATCGTGACCGAGAAGCTGTTTCGATGGCCGGGGCTCGGGCAGCTGTCGGTGGACGCGGTGGTCGAGCGCGACGGACCGGTCATCCTGGGCACCGTGCTGGTGGCGTCCACCGCGGTCCTCGCGGCGAACCTGCTGGTCGATCTCTCCTACGCGCTTCTTGACCCACGCAGCCGGGGTCGAGGCGGGTGAGCCTGCGCCGGGTTCCACAGCCTCGCTGTGACCTGCGGGCTACAGCCTGGCGCGAGCGCCACGCTGGCGCCGCTGGCATGTGCGTTGCTGAAGGAGGGGCATGGCGTTGCCATCCTGTCTCCGGGGGTTCGTGGTTCACGGCGCGCTGCTGCTGGCGATGGTGCTGTCTTCGGGCTGCTACACCACCACGCATCGCTTCAGCTACCTCGTCCCCCTGCAGGCCGCGCAGGGGCCAGAGAAGCAGGTCGCCGCCGAGGCCTGTTACCTGCGCTGTGCGCAGGAGGATCCGGAGGGTCAGCGCCGCTTCTTCTCGTGCATCGCTGCCTGCCCCGGGGCCGTCGTGGCCGAGGGGGATCTCTGCGATGAGTTCTCGTCGCCGGACTACGGCTGCCACCTGTGGAAGATCGAGAAGGTACACGTCGATCCTCGTCAGGTGGCCGAGGTGATGGTCGATGTGGCCCAGGTCTCGCTCCACGTGGCCAGCGCGGCGGCCCGTTCCTCCAGCTCGTCCCGGGGCTCCTCCTCGACCAGCTCCTCCAGCTCGTCCCGTGATTCCTCCTCGGCCAGCTCCTCGAAATCCGGGCCTACCAAGGAGCGGGTGGTGGCCAAGCCCTCGCGCTCCAGCAAGCCCGAGCGGGAGGTGGCCAAACCCTCGCGCTCGAAGTGATGCCAGCCCGGATTGACGCGGCGGCCAGCCTCCCTCACCACCGG
>JALOQB010000267.1 GCA_025453595.1 Polyangiaceae bacterium | reverse complement strand
GACCGGGGGCGCGCCCACGCCGCCGGGGAGCGCCGGGCGTTGCGGGTCGCCATCGCAGGGAAGGCCGAGGATCTCCGGGTCGCCTGCGTCCTGCCCTCGGCCCCCTGGAAGCTCTCCTACCGCGTGCTGCGTCAGGCAGACGCGACGCTCCTGACCGGCTGGGCCCTGGTGCAGAACCCCACCGAGGAGGATCTCGAAGACGTCGAGCTCACCCTCTCCTCGACCCAGCCCGCCTCTTATATGGTAGATCTCTATGGTCAGGAGGGGGCCCTGGTCACGATGGAGGAGGGGCCCGAGGAGCCCGCCGCCCGGTCCGGCTCCGCGGGGACCCTGGTGCTGGGCCAGGGCCCGGAGCGCCAGGAGACCTTCGAGTACCGCGCGCCGCACCGGGTCGCGCTCCGGCGAGGTGGCTCCGCGATGGTGCCGGTGGTGGCCTCCAGCGTCGCCGGGCGGATCGAGCGCGTCTGGAAGGAGGGGCGGGACGCGGCCCCGGAGGTCTCGCTGACCTTCCCCAACGGTACCCTCTCGGTCCTGGAAGAGGGGCCCGCGGTCATCTACGACCGAGGCGCTTACGTCGGCGAGGCGTTGCTGCCGTTCACGCGGCGGGGCGACGAGGTGCGGCTCTCCTACTCGCGGGATACCGCGGTCCGGTGCGGCCGCAGCTCGCGGGCCTCGACCTCGGTGAGCGGCGTCCACCTGGGGAGCGGCGCCATCCTGGAGGAACAGCAGCGCGAGGAGCTCCATACATTCCGTGTGGAGAGCGATCATCTGGAGGAGATCGAGCTGGTGCTGGTGCGCCCCAGGAGCGAGCGCCGTGCGGTCACGGTGGAGGCCGGCGCCCTGCTGGAGGAGGGGGAGAGCGAGCTGCGGCTGCGGCTGCGGGTGCCCCCCCAGGGGCGCGCCGAGGTTGTCCTCAGCGAGCGGTGGCGGGAGACGCGCAGGGTCGAGTACGAGCGCCTCACGGTGGCCGAGCTTGGCTCGTGGCTGGAGGGGCGCCACATCGATCGCAGCACCCACGACGCGCTGGCGAGCGTCCTCGGGGCCTGGGCCCAGGCCGCCGCCTTCGAGGAGCAGCGGGGCCGCCTGGAGCGCGAGCTCCAGGACTCGATCGCGCGCCATGCCAAGCTTCGGGAGCAGATCTCGGTGCTCGGCGACGGGGGGCAGGAGGGGGCGATCCGGCTCCGCTTCGTCAAGGACATGGAGCGTGAGCAGGACCGGATCGTGGCGTGCGAGGCCGAGCTGCGCAAGGTGCGGGACGGGGAGGCGCAGGCGAGGCGCCGGGCCGCCCAGACCCTGAGCGTGCTCGCCGCCCACGCCGAGCGGCTCCGGCCCTGAGCGCCGCGATCAATCCTGGGGGTTGAAGGGGATCGGGGGGCCGCCGATCTTGCTGCGGGCCTCGACCATGCCGGTATTGGCGTGGCGCAGGCGCTCCGAGAGCGTCTGGACAAAGCTCCAGAGGAGCTTGACCGCCATCATCTGCTCGCGGCGCATCATGGTCATCATGTCGGCGCGGGTGATCACCATGCACTCGGCGGCGTCGAGCACCCGGACCGTGGCCGAACGAGGGGCGTTATCCACGAGGCCCATCTCGCCAAAATAGGCCCCGGAGGCCAGCTCCCCGATCCGCTGGCCCGCCTTCTCGACCACGACGCGCCCCTGCATCAGGATGTAGAGGTCTTCCCCCTGGGAGCCCTCCTGCACGATGGCCGCCCCCAGCGGGAAATGGCGCGTGGTGATGATCGACAGGAGCGCGGAGCGCTCCTTGTAATTCAGGAAGGCAAAGAGCGGGATCTTCTCGAGCAGCCCCATCTTCGTATCCACCGGGATCGTGTGCATCGTCGGCGCCGGATCGCCCTGCAGACCGACCATCACCCCGGTGATATTGTCCTTGCCCCCGCGCTCGTTCGCCAGATCGATGAGCCGCGACAGGGGGGTGCCCGAGCCCAGGGCCCCCAGGAGCTGCGGGGTCTCCTCGTCCGAGAGGTACCCGTGGAGCCCGTCGCTGCACAGCAGGAACCTGTCCCCCGCCTGGCACTCGATCAGCAGCGTGTCGACCTGCACCGAGGGCTGCGGCCCCACCGCCCGGGTGAGCGAATTGCCCCAGTCCGAGTTGGCGAAATCTTCCTTGGTGCCGATGCCCGCCTTCAGGGCCATCGCCAGCATGGTGTGGTCCTCCGTGAGCCGGTGCACCTTGCCCTGGCGGATCAGGTACACCCGGCTGTCCCCCACGTGACCCACGATGGCCCGGTTCCCCGCCACCACCAGGCCGTCAAAGGTCGTCCCCATCCCTCGCTTGCTCCTGTCCCCCTGGGCCGTCTTGTGGATGCGGGCGCACGCTTCCTGGATCGCTTTCTCGACCAGCTGCTGCGCCGCCACCTTGTTGTCGTGGCTCGGGTCGCGCTGGAGCTGCTGAAACACCGCCTGACCCTGACGGATCTGGTCGGTGAAGATCTCGATGGCCATCCGGGACGCGACCTCGCCCGCGGCGTGGCCCCCCATCCCGTCCGCCACCGCGTAGACCCCCAGCGCGTCGTCCACCAGGAAGCTATCCTCGTTGTGCTCGCGCTTCTTGCCCACGCTCGTGAGCCCTTGACCTGCATGCTTCAGCGTCATGACACGCCAGCGTAAATCCATCCCCACCTGTCGCAGAAGCCCCACCCGCCCCCTGTCGTAAATTCCAGGAACCTGGCCCCCCCAGGCGCTATGGTGCCTGCCCCGGAGGTTCTCGTGAAACACGCCATCAAACACGATCTCGATGTCGCCACCGCCAAGAAGGTCACCGAGAAGGCCTACGACTCCTACAAAGCGCGCTTTGCCGAGTACAAACCGACCTTTGCCTGGGTCAGCGACAACAAGGCCAACGTCTCCTTCAACGCCAAGGGCATCACCCTCGCCGGCTCCTTCACCATCCTCCCCTCCCAGATCGACTTCGAGCTCGACGTCCCCTTCCTCCTTCGCCCCTTCCAGTCCAAGGCTGTCGAGGTGGTCGAGAACGAAGTGAAAGAGTGGATCCAGAAGGCCAAGGCCGGGCAGATCTGAGCGGCCTGCGCCTCTCCCTTCGCCCCGGTGCTCGCTTTGCCTGCGCCGGCGATGGACTCTGCTGCTCTGATCTCCACGTCCTCGGCCCCGTGGCGCCCGCCGAGGCGTCTCGCCTCAA
Organism: Polyangiaceae bacterium; assembly: GCA_025453595.1. Taxonomy (GTDB): domain Bacteria; phylum Myxococcota_A; class Polyangia; order Polyangiales; family Polyangiaceae; genus JANWXX01. The sequence continues at coordinate 6,518 of JALOQB010000267.1, read as the reverse complement.
GACCACCGCTCCCGGTGTCGTCCGCCGGCACCGCTCCCTCCATATCCTGCGCCTCGATACCGTCCCTCACCCTGAGGGCGGTCAGGCTTGCGTCTTCCTCCGCCAGCACCGCTGCGCCATCCACCCCCAGCGGCCCACCACCTGCCGTCGCTTCCCCTTCGGCCTCGTCGCCACCCCCGCGGGACTCCGCGTCACCACCGAGCACCGCTGCCCCTGCCGCTCCCTCGGACCTCGACCTCTCCTCTCCCTCGACGATGCCCTCCCTTCTCTGTATGGAAGTTCCGGGCGATTGCAGCCAGACCTCACGCTGGGCCCCCGGGTCCGCGTCGAGGGGCGTCGTTACCTCTCCTTCCAGCGCTTTGTCGCCGAGGTCGAGGGGCCCTTGCTGGAGGCGCTGCTGGCCCCCGCTCCCTCCTTCGAGGCCCTCGGCGCGCCCTATCCGGACCTCGATGAGGTGTCCTGGGGCGACGTGGCGCACCTGCTCCGTGGCTACGCGGAGGAGGGCTCCTCGGGGGCCCTCGCGGTCGGTCTTTTTGCCGACACCTTGCTCTCGCTCCAGGGGGTCACCACGAAGGCCCGCCGGGCTCGCCCCTGGTCCTGGTCCTTCGACCGGGCCGAGGCCCGCGGCGGGCCGCCCCGGCAGGCGGACGAGGTGCTCGGGGACTGGGTCGCCGACGTGCTCTGGTCCCTCGTCTGGACCGAGCATGGCTCCTTCGTGCAAGGGCTGGCCGAGCTGGCGACGCGCCTCGCGGTGGCCCGTGAGCTTGGCCACCGGCTCCACCATCGCCTCGGCTTGCGGCCTGATCGCGCCGCGGCCGAGGCCGTGATGTGCGCCGAGCTGGTGGGGGCATTGCCTCTCTGGGAGAGCGTCCGGGCCTCGATCCGGGCCGCCTGGTCTTCGAACACGTAGCGGGACTGGAGGCTGGAGGACGGAGTCACTTCCCGCCTGCAGCCTGCCGTCTTTCAGCGGCGCTCTTCGATCAGGACCTCGACCCCCGTCGGCTTCCTGGAGGAAGGGATGGTGCCGCGGACACGGACGCCGGTCTTCGGAGGCAAGAGCAGCCGATCGCGGAGCACCTGGGACGCCTGCTCGTCGGGGGCCTCCGGGTCATCGTGATGGAGCAACGCGATGGCATCGACCGGGCCCACCTCTTCTTCGGTGGTGTTCATGAGGCAGGCAGCGAGGCCAAGCTGGGCGTCCTCGTGGGTCTGCTCGATATCGCAGACGTAGACGGGGGCGGCGGCGCGGGCGAGGGCCTTGAGGATCGGTTGCTCGACCTCGGGGGCGCCGTCCCGCAACCGCTCGATCGCCGCGGGGGCCCGCTGATCCCGCAGGCGCGTGAGCATCATCGCCCCGTGGACCCGGACGCTGCGGGTCCGGGCCGAGAGCAGCTCATGGAAGGCGTCCGCCGGGGCCAGGGCGTCCTCGCTGAGCCAGTCGTCCTGGTTGTGAGCGATGCGGTAGGTCGTGCCCCGACCGGTCAGGTGCCACTTGATCGCGTGGCCCCCCAGCAGGGGCCCCTCGTGGTAAAAGCCTCGCTCGCCTCGCACCTGCGGCGCCCCCCCCGCGGTGGCCGACGGGATCAGGTACTCGACGTTGCCCTTGAGCTCACGGATCGACGTGGCCCCGTTGTTCACCACCGCGAGCTCGAGCGAGAGGCTGGGGCGCCGGGGGTCGTCGCGCCGCCGCTCGACCCTCGGGAGCACCGAGACGCGCGGCAAGCGGTTGGGGAGGTAGGGGGAAGAAGGGCCCTGGCACATGCAGAGCCCGAGGGGTTCTTCCCGGGGGGTTGAGGTCGACGCGGTCGCGCTGGGGATGACCGCCGCCGCCGGGAGCGCCGAGGGGGCCGGCGTCTCCGGAGGGCCCAGGACCGAACGGCTGGCGGTGACCGCGAAGAGCGCGACGATGGCCGCGACGCTGACCGCCGCAAGGGTCGGGTACAGCTCGGCGAGCGGCCCCGGGTCGCCCGCCGCGGGGCCCGCCGGTGGGCCCTGGAGCACCGGGACCCCCTCGGCGGCTGGCCCCAGGCGGTGGGCTGCCTCGTCGATCCAGACCGGCTTGCCGCCGGCGCTGGCGACGCGCCGGGTGAGCTCGTGGAAGAAGGCCCGGCGCTCCGCCAGGGTCTCGGCGCCGCCAAGCATCACCCGCCGCCCCACCTCTTGCGAGGCCCAGACACCGCCCCCGACCGCCAGGAAGGCGCCGAGCATCGTCACCAGCGTCGAGGGGAAGGCCCCCAGCCACCGCGCCCCCAGCGCCAGCAGCGCCGCCGCCGCCGCGCTCGCCCCCGCGGTCGCCGCCTGCACGCGCCGCCGCCGCTGGTGGATCCGCGCCGCGTCTTGCCGCAGGTCACGCGTGAAATGCGACAGCACCAGGCGACGGTGGGGGATCCGCGCCGAGGCAAGCACCAGCCGCAGCGTCTCGCCGTCGTCGTGCACCTCCCGGATGCTGGTGTACGGCACCACCAGCTGCTGCCCCCGGAGCGCGAGGGCCGGGATGTACTCGCTGGCGTGGGCGCTCGCGCGGACAAAGTGCACCCGGAGGCCACCCTCCTCGCACTGCAGGTCGATGGTCCCGATCACGTCGCTGGTATCGGTGGCGAACGCGATGGCACGGAGCATACCGCCTCGCCATAGCACATCACCCCCCCGCGCGAACCCCCTCCAGCCAGCCCAGCGCCAGCGCCACCACCTCGACGCGCCCCCGCGCAGGCCGCAGCTCGACCACCTCCAGGTGGGCCTGCCCGGGCTGATACCGGGCGCGTAGCTCCTCCAGCTCGCGGGCGTGGGCCCCCTGGAGCGCCCTCAGCTCCTCGCGGCAGGCCGCCGCGTTCTCCTCGGCGCGCTTCACCTCGCTCTCCGCGTCCTTCGCCCGCGCTGCCCCCTGGATCGTCCGCGCCGCCTTGCCACCCCACCTGCCCCCCAGCAGCCCCCCCAGCACCGTCGCCCCTGCCGCCAGCGCCGTCGCTGTCCTCGCCTGCGCGGCCTGCTCCTTGCGGCGCGCCACCGCCTGCTCCGCCCGCCGCAGCCGCTCCTCGACCCCGCGCTCCTTCCGGGCCTGCTGCTGCCTCCGCGCCTCGACCTCGCGCTCGCACCTCCGGCCAAGCGGCTCCGCCAGCCGGGACCGGAACGATGCCTCGCTCTCCCCCGGCTCTGACCCCACCCCCGCCGCCTCGCACCACCACCAGCGCTCCACCCGCGAGGCCAGGTGCGCCACCAGACCCGGGCGCCAGGTCCGTAGGGAACTTCCATTGAGCTGGCCGGGCAGCGCCGCGAAGGAAGCGCCCGGCGTGGGCTCCTCGGACAGGCTGGACCAGGGGACCAAGAGAGGCTCGGCGGCGGCCCAGTCCGGGGCCAGCGAGCCCGGCGGCAGCGGGAGCGCCAGGGCGCACTCGAGGGTCAGGTCGATGGCGCGGGCGCGATCCTGGTAGCCTAGGCGCGCGGCGGCGATCAGGCAAGGCTCCAGCGTCGACGACGCCTCGACCGGGAAGAGCTGGGTCACGCCGGGCGGCGCCACGGGCGGCGTGGCCCGCGCGAGCGGGGCGGGGTCGAGGGCCGGGGGGGCGAGGCGCCGGAGCTCCTCCAGGGACAGGGGGCCCCGCAGGTAGCTCATCGTCCACCGTGACCGGAAGACCTGGGGCGTCGTCCAGAACCCGTGGACCAGGAAATTCCGGGGCTCGAGCGAGGCCAGCGCGGCGTCCAGCGCCGGGAGGGGGAGCCCGAGGTCGCTCCCTTCCAGCGCCTCCTTGACCCGCTGCCGATCGCGCCCTGCCCCGAGCCGCCCCACCAGCCAGGTGCCCGCGTTGGACAGCGCCTTGTAGTCCAGATCCGCCGCGTTCTGGGTCGCCACCAGCACCCCGATCCCCTGGGACCGCCCCTGCTTGATCAGCGTCAGCAGCGGCCCCTTGCTCGGCGGCGCCGCCACCGGCGGCAGGTACCCGGTCGCCTCGTCCAGCACCACCAGCGCCCGCAGCCCGCTGCTGCCCGGTTGCCTCCGCATCCAGCCCACCAGGTGCCCCAGCAGCGCCGTGACGAAGGCCATTCGCTCCTGCTCCCCGAGGTGCGACAGGCCGATCACCGAGCACGCTGGCCGACCCTGCTCCCGCAGCAACCCCTCGATCGACAGCGGCGCACCCCGCAGCAAATGGCCACGCGTCGCCAGCAGATGGTTCAGCCCCAGCAGCAGCTCGAAGCGCTCCCGCTCCGGGTAATACACCTCCAGATCCAGCGCCCCCAGCCTCCGGAACGGGGGGCGCTGGATCCAGGGGAGGATATCTGGAACCTCCATGCAATGACCCTGCTCCCAGGCGTGGAGCAGCAGCGCGGTCAGCAGGGCCTCCTCGCGGGAGGGGCCGGTGTTTTGGGGGATGCCAGCGAGGGTAAGGAGGGCCAGGGCGGCGGCCTGGGCGGGCTCGTGCCAGCTCTCGCGGGGGCCTCCGGGCGGGGCCATCCCGCCGGCCAGGGCGAGGGGTCGACCGGCCTCGCTGCCCGGAGTGTGAACGGTGAAGGTGGCGCCGGCGCGGAGCCGGTGGAGCCGCTCGTCGCTGACCCCGGAAGAGGCGAGGCCCTCGCGCCAGCGAGCGGCCTCGGAGATCGCCGCGGCGCCCGGGTCTCCGCCGTGCGCCTGGAGCACCCGGGGTTCGACCCAGGGCATGAAATCCCGGGGTTCGAGGCCCGGAAAGGTGAGGAGGAGGTTGGCCAGGTCTCCCTTGGGATCGATGGCGAGGACCGGGATCTGATGGAGCAAGACCTCCTCGATCAGCGCCAGGCAGAGGGCCGTCTTGCCGCTCCCGGTCGCGCCCAGGCACACCGCGTGGCGGCACAGGGCGTCGAGGGGCAGGCGGAGAGGGGCGTCCGGGAGGTGGCCGAGGTGGAGTTCCGCGCTCATCGGGGGCAGGGGAGAGAAGGGGGGATCACCGGGGGAGGTCTATTCTTACCCGGACCCGTGGAGGACCGAGTTCAAGGAAGCGAATGCGGCCGCCGTGGGCCTCGATGGCGGCGCGAGCGATGGCGAGGCCGAGGCCAGAGCCGGAGCCCTTGCGCGCGGTGGCGGCGCGCTCGAAGAGGCGCTCGCGGACCTCGCGGGGGACCTCGGCGGGTTCGTTGATGACGTCGACGGAGACGTGGTCCGGGTGCTGGTCATCGAGGACGATCGAGACGAGGCCGCGGTGGGTGGCGTTGATGGCGTTGTCGAGGAGGTTGGAGAGGGCGCGGCGGAGGGCGGCGTGGTCGGCGCGGAGGAGCGCTGCAGGGTCCGTGCCCTCGGGGGCGCCCTCGACGCGGAGGGAGAGGGTGACGTGGCGGGCCTCGGCGATGGGGCGGAGGGCGTCGAGGGCGTCGCGGGCGAGGGAGACGAGGGAGCCGGCCTGGTCGGGGGCGAGGGTGGCGGTCTCGAAGCGGGAGAGGGTGACGAGGTCGGCGATGGTGCGCTCGAGCTGGTCGGTGGAGCGGCGCAGGTTCTGGAAGAACTGGGCGGCGGCGGCCGGGTCCTCGGCGGCGCCGTCCTCGAGGAGCTCGACGGTGGCCTTGAGGGCGGCGACGGGGGTCTTGAGGTCGTGCCAGGCATCCCGGAGGAAGGCGGCGGCGTAGGGGCGCCCTTCGAGCTCGCGGCGCATGCTGGCGAGGGCCTTGGAGAGGCGGCGGGCCTCGCGGCCATGACCGCGGGGCAAGTGGGCGCCCAGCTCGCCCTCGGCGATGCGGGAGGCGGCCTCGGTGATCTCCTCGATGGAGCGGGCCATGATGCGGCCGACGGCGGAGGCGCCGGCGGCGGAGAGCCAGAGCAGCACCGAGCCCACCAGGAAGGCCTTGGGGGCGATGCGAGCGAGCACGGGCCAGACGCCGGTGACCCAGACCTCTTCGGCGATGACGTAGAGGCCGGTGAGGAGGGCGCCGGTGAGGGTCGCGATGGCGAGGGCGCCGAAGATGCGGAGCCGGAGGGAAGTCCCCTCCAGGCGGGCGCGCCGCAGCCGTTGCTCGATCTTGACCAGCAGCAGCAGGTCCGCCAGGAAGCAGAAGAAGACCGCCGCCAGCAGCTGCGGCTCGTGCATCGTATCGTGCATCTGGCTCAGCCCTCGCGCAGCTTGAAGCCCACGCCGCGGACCGTCTCGATGAGGTTGGCCGGGGCGCCGGCCTCCTCGAGCTTGCGGCGCAGGCCCTTGAAGTGCGAATCGACGGTGCGCTCGGTGAGCGCGTAGGACGAGCCCCAGACGCGCTCGACCAGCTGCCCCCGGGAGCGCACGCGGCCCGGTGCTTCCGCCAGGACCGAGAGCAGATCGAACTCGATCTTGGTGAGGGAGAGCTCCTGGCCCCCCCAGCGAGCCAGGCGCCGCTCGGGGTCGACGGCGAGGGCGGCCTGCGCGGGGGTGGCGGGGGCGGCGGGCGCGTCGGGGGGCGGGGCCGGGGGAGCGGCGTGAGGTGATCCGCGGCGCAGCACCGCGCGCACCCGGGCGACCAGCGCACGAGGGGAGAAGGGCTTGGTCACGTAGTCGTCCGCGCCTGCCTCCAGGGAGGCCACGCAGTCG
>JALOQB010000266.1 GCA_025453595.1 Polyangiaceae bacterium | reverse complement strand
GGCTCCCCCACGCACGTGGGGATCGACCCTTGCACTTGTAGCTCATGACGTTATGCCCCCCGGCTCCCCCACGCACGTGGGGATCGACCTAAAGCAAGCGGCAGGTATATGGCTTGCGGAAAGGCTCCCCCACGCACGTGGGGATCGACCCCATGACACTTGCTCTCTTTCTTCTCGCACGTAGGCTCCCCCACGCACGTGGGGATCGACCCTGGATGCGTGGATTGCAAGCGAGGCTGCGTGAGGCTCCCCCACGCACGTGGGGATCGACCCACGCAAGGAAGCACGATCTTCGGGCGCGGGTTGGCTCCCCCACGCACGTGGGGATCGACCTCCCAATCGTTCTGTTCGATGCAGACGCAAGGGGGCTCCCCCACGCACGTGGGGATCGACCCTTCCCTCTCCCTCCCGTGCCTTCCGGCATGGTGGCTCCCCCACGCACGTGGGGATCGACCCGGTATCCCCGGTCTTTTCTATGGTGTCACCTAGGCTCCCCCACGCACGTGGGGATCGACCCCGATACGACACCGAAGCGTACCGAATCGCTCTGGCTCCCCCACGCACGTGGGGATCGACCTTTGGCTCGCCTGGCCGGTCAACTTACACGGACGGCTCCCCCACGCACGTGGGGATCGACCTCATCTTCCTCTCGAACCAGACCACGCTGTTGGGGCTCCCCCACGCACGTGGGGATCGACCCAGCCGGCTCATCACCTGGGCCACGTGGCGGCGGGCTCCCCCACGCACGTGGGGATCGACCTGCGCTGAGGAGGTAGATCATGTCCACCTAGAGGGCTCCCCCACGCACGTGGGGATCGACCCCTCGCAGACCCAATGGGGGCAAGGGTAAGGCTGGCTCCCCCACGCACGTGGGGATCGACCTGGTGGGGGCGGTGGAAGGCGTGGAAGGACAAGGGCTCCCCCACGCACGTGGGGATCGACCCCCTACGATCTGAAGAAAGCAGGGGCGGCTGAAGGCTCCCCCACGCACGTGGGGATCGACCGCCTCCGCCGGCCAACCCGTTTTTGCTGCGCTCGGCTCCCCCACGCACGTGGGGATCGACCCTTGCGCGGGAGCAGCGTGGCGAGCGCGGACGTGGCTCCCCCACGCACGTGGGGATCGACCCTCCCCGATGTCGCCCTCTCTAGCGATCCTCTCGGCTCCCCCACGCACGTGGGGATCGACCCCGCTCCCCCGGCCTTCCGCTCGCGTCGATGGCGGCTCCCCCACGCACGTGGGGATCGACCCGAGGGTGGCCGCGCCATCAAGTAACCGCTGCACGGACAGGCGTTCTGGACGTCCCCCTCGCCCGTCGCCATCTTCTCCCCCGTGCTCGGTCCCTCTGCTCGCCGCTGCCTTCTCTTTCGCCATCGCCCCTGGCACGGTGATCGGGCCCAGCTCTCGAGCAAGCTCCTTGGCTCTCAATCCGGCTCGGGTTGCTGCCCAGTTCTTCGGCGCCAACTCCAGGTACCGGTCTCGCGGCCAGTACGGCATCACGTGGATCACCTCGGCAAGGTATGCCTCGGGGTCCAACCCGTGCAGTTGGCACGACGCCATCAAGCTGTACAGGTTCGCCGTCGCTTCTCCGTGGTCGTCGCTCCCGATGAACAACCACGCCTTGCGGCCCACCGCGATTCTTCGCAGCGCTCGCTCCGAGCCGTTGTTGTCCATCTTCAGCCGGCCGTCTTCCAGCACACGGGTCAGAGCTTCTTTCTGCCGCGACGCATACCCCAGCGCCGAGGCGATCAGCCCCCTCTCCACCACGGCTCCCCGCTCTCGCTCCACCCACTCGAAGAACGCCGCCATCTTCGGTCGCAGCAACTGCTGCCGCAGCGCGTGCCTCTTGGACGGCGGCATCTCCTTGAACTTCGCCTCGATGGCGAACAGTTCGTCGATCTTGCGCAAGCCGGCCAGCCCCAGCGGGTGCTTGCACACGCACGCCTCCCAGAAATGCCTCCGGGCATGGCTCCAGCAGCCCACCTCCGAGGGTGGACCCTGGCCCTTGTCATCCGTCGGTCGCAAGAACAGCGCGTCGTAGATGACGTGAGCGTCGGCCTGGATATAGCCCGCATACCCCTTGAACATCTCGCTGACGGCGGCGCTGGTGTGCTTGGCCTGGTACTCGAAGAAGATGTGGTCGCGGTCGGCCAGCACCACGAAGAAGTGCCCTCGCCGACACGCCTGATGTTTGCCCTTGATGGGCTCGGGTTGCACCGATACGCCGGTGGCGTCGGTCGACAAGCAGAAGGCCGTTGCCTTGGCGTCGGCGGCCATCGCCTCGACAATCGCTCCCAGCGTCGCCCCTGCGTCCTCAGCGTAACGGCACATCGTGCCACGATCGAGCGAGGCCCCCTCGAAGGCCATGCACGCCTCCTGTCGGTAGAAGGGCACGCCCAGCAGGTACTTGCTGACCAGCAGGTGCGCCACCAGCGATGGCGCCAGCATCCCCCGGCGAAAGAGCAGCTTGGCCGGCTCGACCTGGATGAACTCGAACCGAGGGGTCGACCCGGTGCTGGCGGGCTCCGCAGCGTGCGCCGGGGGTACCTCGAGCGAGGTCGTCTCGACAGCGGGGGAGGGCAGCTTGTACGTCGCATACGCCATCACCAGACGACGATGCCCACCGCGCTGGTAGCCCAGCAACGACTGCTCCTCGAAGCCGATGCGTTCAGCCTTGCCCTCCAGCTCGTCATCGAGAATCTCGATGCGCTCGACGGGCAGCTGGGACAGCTTCAGGTCTCTTCTTCCCGAGGGCTTGGGCTTGGGCTTGTCCTTGGCGTCGTCCTCGCGCTCGGGGTCTCCTTGCCCTTGTTCGTCGAGTGCCTTGCCGAGACGTTCCACCTCGGCAAGCAAGGAGTCGAACGCCAGCTGTTCTTCTGCGACCGGGACACGCTCGGCCTTGGCGACGAAGAGCCTGCGGCGTAGCAGTTGAAGCTGCTCGAGGGCGCGCTGATAGGCCTGACGAAGCCGATCGCGCTCGACCCGAAGCGTCTTGTTCTCCTCTTGGAGCCCCTCGACCTGGCGGCGCAAGGACGCGGACTCAGCGTCGAGCGAAGAGGGGTCAGTGTTGGGGACAGACACGTCGCAGCAGGTAAGGCGGAGCGACGGGATTAGCAAGCACAAGAGGAGAAAAAACGATCAATGAAGAGGTCTATTTTTCTTGGGAGCAGGCTCGGGTTCGGCGGGAGCAGGAGCCAGGTCGAGGCCATCGAGGAGAGCCTCGAGAGAGGCGTCATCGAGCTCGACATGAGAAGCGTCGACCGAGGGCATCTCAGGCAGCTGGAAGGTGCCACGGTCGAGGCGCTTGTAGAAGAGACACAGGCCCGAGCCGTCGAAGAAGAGAATCTTCGCCGCGTCACGACGCTTTCCCAGGAAGACGAAGAGGGCGCCGGAACGAGGCTCATAGCCGATGCGCTGACGGACGAGGCCAGCAAGACGCTCGAAAGAGAGCCGCATGTCGACAGGTTCGGAGGCGAGGAAGATCTGGACGCCAGAGGGGATCATGGCTTCTCCGAGAGGGTGCAGACGACGGAACGAAGGAGGTCAGGGTCGAAGCCCTTGCGAACGCGGAGACGAACAGGTCCGAGTTCAAGAAGGAGCTCGTCGGAGGATGGGAGGTTGGCGGCGACAACCTGAAGGAACCGAGGAGGCGGAGAAGAAGGGGTTGGCGGCGAGGAAGGAGGAGTGCGGGTAGAGGATGGGCGGGAGCGAGACGCGGAGGACTTGGCAGAAGAGACGTTGAGGCCAAGGCGCTCAGCCCAGTAACGAAGAGCCTGACCTGAGAAACCGTGACCGCGAGCGAAAGTATCAGCGGAGCGTCCCGAGGCTTTCCAGGAGTGGATGCGGTCAGCCCAAAGGGACTGACGCTCGAGGGGAGTCATGGCGAGAAGGATGAGGTCGCGAGGAAACCCTGGGAAGAACGCCTTTTGGTGCAGCGGTTACTAACCCGACCTACGCGGCTCCCCCACGCACGTGGGGATCGACCCCCCACCTGCGACGCGCCGGCCTACAACGGTCGGGCTCCCCCACGCACGTGGGGATCGACCCGGTGCCCCAGGCTCCCTGTTCAGGGGCGAGGTGGCTCCCCCACGCACGTGGGGATCGACCCTAGGCGAGCCGGACGGACCGCCTCCCATCCACGGCTCACCCACGCACGTGGGGATCGACCTGGCGCCGACAGTGTTGTGATCGAAACAGTCGTGTTGACCGTCCGCTGGTCCGGTGGCGAACTACCGCTCTTCCCCACCGGAGCCATCCCCTTGCCTCCCGACCCCGCCCAGGCCGACCGCGAACGCTGGACAACCCGCACCCTCACGACGCGCGGCGAGCGCCCCTTCGACGCCGAGGGCACCCCGGGATGACCAGTCCCCTGCCCTTTCGCCCCAACCAGTTCCGCCACGCCTCTGCCATCGACGGGCCCCGCGAGTTCCGCGACGGTCGCTGGCGTACCTTCGAGCCCCCGCCCCCGGTCGAGTGGCGGCTCCGGGGGCGCCCCTGGAAGCTGCGGCCAGGGCTGACCTTCACCCCGTACGCCAACCCGACCCGCTGCAACGCCCACTGCGCCTTCTGCTCCGAGGAGCTGCTGCGCGAGGACGCGGATCGGCTCACCGCCCGCACCCTCATCGACCACCCGGATCGCTACTTCGCCGGGCTCGACCGCGCCTGGTCCGAGCTCGCGGGCTTCCCCATGGGCATGAGCCTCAGCGGCCTGGAGGCCACCTCCGAGCCCGCCTGGTTGCTCCGCCTCCTGGCCCTCATCGAGCGCCACGACGCCCTCTTCCCCGAGCGCGTCCTCTACACCAATGGAACTGGTTTGAGCACCGACGATCGATTGGTCCCGGCGCTGGCCCGCGCTCGCTTTGACCGGATCGAGCTGTCGAGGTGCCACCTGGACGAGCGCGTCAACCACCGGCTCATGCGCTTCGACCTGGCCCAGCCGATCCGCCGCCGCCCGGTCTTCGAGGAGACTCTACAGAAGATCCATACATCCGGCATCCCGGTGAAGCTGGTGTGTATCCTGAATGCGGAGGGGGTGGCGACGGTGGAGGACGTGGAGGCGTACCTGGACGGAGCGGAGGGGCTGGGGGTAAGGCAGGTGGTGTTCCGGGAGCTGAGCCTGCTGGGGTCGATTTACCGGGAGAACCGGGAGACGCGGTGGATAGAGAAGAACCGGGCGCCGGTGCGTGCGCTGCTGGACCGGATCCTGCCGGAGGCAGGGGAGACGCGGGCAGGGTGGGAGCTCCAGGGGGTGACGTCCGGGTACTATTATTACAACGAGGTGTACCGGCGGCGTGGGGTGGAGGTCACGCTGGAGGGGTCAAGCTACGTGGCACAGCGGGATGCGCGGGAGAGCGGGGTGGTGCAGAAGCTGGTCTTCCACTCGACCGGGGATCTGTGCGGCGACTGGGTGCCGAACGCGCAGGTGATCGGTCATTACTTCGAGGGGTGACCCAGCTCGAGGGCTCCATCCTCGACGGCGCTGAAGCGGAGCAGGAAGAGGTCGAGGAGGTAGTTCTGGTAGAGGCGCCAGGGGTGCCGCGAGCCCTGCTTGGGGAGGCGATCGAGGGCCCGCTGGACGTAGCCGGCAGAGAGATCCAGGAAGGGTGCCTCCTGGACCGAGGAGCCGATGCGCGGGGTGCAGGAGCGGGCGCCCAGCGCATCCATGCGGGCGAAGACGCGGCAGAGGTACTCGGCGATCAGGTCTGCCTTGAGGGTCCAGGACGCGTTGGTGTAGCCGAAGGTCGTCGCCAGGTTGGGGACGTCGCTGAACATGCAGCCCTTGTAGTTGAAGAGCTCGTGGGACTCGACCTTGCGGCCATCGACCCGCAGGTTCAACCCGCCGAGGAACAGCAGCTCGAGGCCCGTGGCGGAGACGATGATGTCGGCGTCCAGGTGCTCGCCGGAGCGGAGCTGGATGCCCCGCTCGGTGAAGGTCTCGATCTGGTCGGTGACCACCGAGGCTCGCCCCTCGCGCAGGGCTGTGAAGAGGTCCTCGTCCGGCACCAGGCAGAGCCGCTGATCCCAGGGGTCGTAGGGGGGAGAGAAATGCCGATCGACGTCCACGCCGGGCCCCACCGCCGCCCGGAGCCGCTTCTTGATCTGGCGCCTTGTCACGCCCGGAGCGCGCCGCGCAAGCTGGTAAAAAAGCACCGAGAAGAGCACGTTCTTCCACCGCGTCACGTCGTACGCCGCCTGCGCGGGGAGCCGCCCGCGCAGCCAGCCCGCCACCGGATCGATGGCCGGCAGCGACACCACGTAGGTGGGCGTTCGCTGGAGCATCACCACGTGCGCCGCCTCCCGGGCCAGCGAGGGCACCAGCGTGATCGCCGTGGCCCCGCTCCCGATGATCACCGCCCGCTTCCCCCGGACCTCGAGCCCCTCGGGCCAGAACTGCGGGTGCACGAAGCGCCCCTGGAACCGCTCCTTGCCCGGGAACGGAGGCTCGTACCCCCGGTCGTAGCGGTAGTACCCGGCGCACACCCACAGGAACCGCGCCCTGAGGATCGACACCTGCCCCTCGTGCTCGACCTCGACGGACCACAGCGCCTCCTCGCTCGACCACGAGGCCCCCTGCACCCGGTGCCGGAACCGGATCCTCCGGTCGACCCCGTACTTTTTCGCGGTGCGCTCGATGTACGCCCGGATCGAGGGCCCGTCCGCGATCGACTTCTGCTCCTCCCAGGGCTCGAACGAATAGCCCAGGGTGAACATGTCCGAGTCAGAACGGACACCGGGGTAACGGAAGAGATCCCAGGTGCCGCCGATCGCCTCACGCGATTCGAGGATCACCACGCTCTTGTGGGGCAAGCTGCGCTGCAGGTGGCAGGCCGCCCCGATGCCCGAGAGCCCTGCCCCCACGATCAACACGTCGATCACGTCGCTCACCGGGCAAGCCTACCACAGGCCGGCGCGCCGCCTCACGGCACGATCAGGCGCAGGGCGCGGGGGAGCACCCGGACCAGAACCTTTGGAGCAGCAACGAATTCTTCGCCATCGATCTGGGCCGCCGGCCAGGCTGCGCCGGGGGGGACCTCGAAGGAGAGGTCGAGGAGGGCGCCGCGGTGGATCTCGGAGGCCTCGATCCCCAGGGCCTCCAGGGCCTCGGCGGTGAGCGGGGCGGCCCCCTGGTGCGACGCGAGGACGCGGGTCAGCCAGTCACGGCGCCCCCGGGCCGGGACCAGCTCGAAGAGCCCATCGTCGTGGCGAGAGCTTGGATCAAAGACCCATGCGCCGCCGTAGACCCGGGTCGCCTTGACGACGAGCTCGTTGACGCGGGTGAGGTGGCAGGGCTGCCCGTCGATGAGGGCGCGGACGCTGAACTTGTCGGAGACGACGTAGGACTCGGCGAGGTTCTTGAGGAGGGCGCCGGCGTAGACGGCCTGATCGCGGTAGACCTCGCGGAGCCCGGGGATCTTCTCGACGACCTTGCGATCGCGGTTTCGATCGGCGAGCACCCGGGCGGAGAGGCCCCAGCCGGCGCTGTCGAAGAAGAAGGCGCGGGCGAGGAGGGCGCCGGCGTCGTCGAAGGCGCGGAGGTCACCGGCATCGAGGCGGGTCTCGCGGCCCGCGGCGAAGACCGCGATGTTGGACTCAAGGGCCTCTTCTCTGGCCTCCAGGCCGAAGCTGCGGCCCTGGTCGTTGGCGGTGCCGGTGGGGAGCATGCCCAGGGCGATCTCGTCCCGGCGGCGGCTCTCGAGGATGCCGGCGGCGACCTCGCGGAAGGTGCCGTCGCCCCCCATGGAGATCACCCGGGAGAACGTGCCCTGGTCGATGGCATCCCGGACCAGGCCCACGGTCTTGCCGGCGGGGGCGGTGTGGAGCACCTCGCAGGGGAGGCCCCGGTCCTGGAGCAAGCGGAGCGCTCGCTGGATGCGGGCAGCGTTCTTGCCGCTCTGAGCCGTGGGGTTTCCGACGAGGAGGATCGAGGGGCTTGTGGGGGCCATGGCGACGCTGAGCTTGCATCGTACCGCAGGACGGGGCGAGGCAAGGCGAGAGGGAGATCAGCCGTTGAAGATGCCGAGGGCGATGATCGAGGGGCGCGGGTTGCCGGCGGGCCAGTTGACGAAGAGGGAGGCGCTGTGGGGGCCGTCGCGCAGGATGCGCATCTTCAGGGCGCTGCCCTTGCGAAGACGGACCACGAAGTCTGCATGCTTGCCGGGCACGACGGACTCGAAATAATCGACCCCCTTGCGGCCAAAGCCCTCCATGTTCGTGATCTCGCGGATCTTGCCGGAGCAGTTCACCTTCAGCCACTCGCGCACCACCTTCATGGAGCAGTTGCTGGGGATGGCGTTGGCGCCCTGGGTGTTGACCGGGTGCCCCGCCTCCCACTCGGCGACCGAGGGTGGGGCCGAAGTCCCCGCCGGGATCTCGGGGATCTGCCCCGGTGGCGTGGCCGGACCGGCGCTACCAGGCCGGTCGTTGCCGCCGGTGTCCTTGAGCGCGCCACCTTCTTCCGGGCGCTTGCAACACCCCGAGGCCACCAGCACCGCCACCCCCGCCGCCAGCACCACGCTCTGCTTCCTCATCGAATCGCTCCTTGCTCCCGGAGAGGGACCGAGCCTCTCTGTCCTGGTCAGCATAGAGCAAGCACACCGCCCGGTCTCGCGCCGCGCTCAGGCCGAGGGGCGCTCGGCCCAGCGGCGCAGCGCCTGCTGATCTTCCCCCCCGGGGAGCCCCCAGCCGGTCTTGTACCCGAAGACATCGCGCGCCGAGCGGTGGGAGAAGCCATCGACGAACTCGAAGCGATCGAGGGGCACGAGGGCCGGGTGGGGCTGCCCGCAGGCGCGAGCCAGGGACAGCATCTCCTTGCGGAGCGTGACCAGGTAGTTCGCCAGGCGCGCGGATTTGTCCTGCGGGTCGAGGCCGCCGACCAGCCACCTGTTCTGGGTGGCGATGCCGGTGGGGCAGCGGCCTGTATGGCACTCCTGGGCCTGGATGCAGCCGATGGCGAGCATGGCCTCGCGGGCCACGTGGACGAGGTCGCACCCCATGGCGAGGGCCAGCATCGCCTGCTGCGGGAAGCCCAGCTTCCCGGAGCCGATGAAGACGATTTTTTGATCCAGCCCGCGCTCGGCGAAGACACGAAACACCGAGGAGAAGCCGAGCTTGAAGGGCATCGAGACGTGGTCGGAGAAGACCAGCGGGGCGGCGCCGGTGCCGCCCTCGCCGCCGTCGATGGTGATGAAGTCGGGGGCGCGCCCGGTGGCCTCGATCCTCGCGGCGAGGAGCTCCCAGAACTCGAGCTCGCCCACGGCGCTCTTGATGCCCACCGGGAGCCCCGTGGCGTCGGCGATGCGCTCGATGAAGTCGAGCATCGAATCGACGTCATGGAAGGCCGAGTGGGCCTCGGGGGAGATGCAATCCTGGCCCATCGGGACCAGCCGGATCTTCGAGATCTCCGGGGTGATCTTCGCCGCCGGGAGCACCCCGCCGAGCCCCGGCTTTGCCCCCTGGGAGAGCTTGATCTCGATGGCCTTCACCGGCGCCGACGCGGCGTTCTCCAGGAGCCGCTCCAGCACGAAGCGCCCTCGCTCGTCGCGGCAGCCAAAGTACCCGGTGCCGAGCTGCCAGATCAGCTCGCCTCCCTTGCGGTGGTGGTCCGAGATCCCCCCCTCCCCGGTGTTCTGCAGCGCCCCGGCGATCTTCACCCCGAGGTTGATGGCCTGCACCGCGGCGCTGGACAGG
>JALOQB010000562.1 GCA_025453595.1 Polyangiaceae bacterium | reverse complement strand
GGTCGAGCGTCGCGCTGCGCACGAGCTCTACGGCAAGATCGTGGCCCGTTCGCGCAAGTACCACGCCCACGACGAGAAGGGCGAGTACAAGATGGGCGATCTGGTCGAGATCGCCGAAGGCCGTCCCATCTCCAAGACGAAGTCCTGGGTGGTCACGCGCCTCGTGGAGAAGGCTCGTCTGGTCTGACCGGACCCCTTGACCGGTGGCCGCGCGCTGCCGGTTCCGCCTGCGACAGGCCAGCCCCGGGACCCCGGGCTGGCCTGTTTCGTTTGTGGGCACCGTCCCGTCGAGGGCGGACCGGTGCCATCGCCCCCCGTCAATCGGAGCTGATTCATGCTGAAGATCGGAGACGCACTGCCCGCGGGCAGCCTTCAGGAGTTCATCGAGGTCGAGGGCAATGGTTGCTCGATCGGCCCGAACACCTTCGACATCGCCACCTTGACGAAAGGTCGCACGATCGCCGTGTTCGCGCTGCCCGGCGCCTTCACGCCCACCTGCTCGGCCAAGCACGTTCCGGGATTCGTGGAGTTGGCCGACGACTTCCGCCAGGCCGGGGTCGACGAGATCTGGTGCATCTCGGTGAACGACGCCTTCGTGATGGGCGCCTGGGGTCGGGAGCAGAAGACGGCCGGCAAGGTGCGCATGATGGCCGACGGCAGTGCGCAGTTCACCCAGGCCACGGGGTTGACCCTCGACCTCACGGCGCGCGGCATGGGGCTTCGCTCCCAGCGTTACTCGATGCTGGTGAAGGACGGCAAGGTCGTGACGCTGAACGTCGAGGCCCCGGGCAAGTTCGAGGTGAGCGACGCCCAAACCCTCCTGGCGCAGGCGCGCACGCCGTCGCACTGACGCGACGGACCGTTCACGGCTCGTTGCGGCACGCGGCTGCAGCGCGCACTAACATCGTCGGATGTCGGCAGTGCCCTTGGTGCGCTGGTGGCGTCCGGCCCTCGCCGGCCCCTCCTGGCCTCAGCCGCCCGCGGCGTCACAGACGCTGTGGCGCTGCGTGGTGCTCGCTGCACTGCTCCATTTGTGGCTGGTCGTGGTGGTGGGCAACACGCAGGGGGGAACCGCCGCTCCCGGCCAAGGGGTGTGGGGCGCCCTCAACATCACCCTGGTCGGTGCGGCGCCCGGACCGCCCCTCGCGGCTGTTGCGCCCCCGGTACCGCTCGCCGGCCCCGTCGGGTCGGCGCGCGATGCCCGGGCGGGCGGCGCCGTTCGCGATGAGGCGCGCGCCCCGAGAGACAACGACGGGCCCGGCGCTGCGCGGGAGGGTCAATGGCGATCGGTGCCGACGCCGGGTGCCGAACAGCTGGACACGGGGCTTGCCCCCGACCTCTTCGCGCGCAACCGCACGCCGCAAGGGCAGCCGACTTCCGATCCATCGACGCCGGCGGCGCTGACCCTCCCGCAGCCAGAGCCGGCTCTCGCCCTCCCGCGGACCGACCCATCCGGTGCGGTGGCGCCTTCGGGTCCCACCTCGGTACCCCCGTCGGCACCCGAGCGCCCGAACGTGGCCCAGCCCTCGGCAGTCCAACGAAATGCGGCCAGGGCCGACGCCGAGTCCCGCCCGGCAGCCGTCCCCTGGGCCGCCACCGCTGTCCAGCCCAGTGAAGTGCAGGTCAGGGACCAGAGCCCTGGGGCCTTGCCCGGCCAACCTGGCGCCGATGCCCTTCCGCCGTCGCCGACAGCACGCCCTGCCTCGGTGACGGTCGCCACCCCGTCCTCCGCCGATCTGCCAGGCATCGCCCCCTCCCCGGTGAGTGCGAGGCTGCCGAGCGCGTTGCGCGATCCGACGCCCACGTCACCCCGTGCCCCGGAGGGAGAGGGGCTCGCTCCTGTCGCCACCGTGCCGGCGCTATCGTCCCTTCCCCTGGCCACATTGCCGACCGTTCCGCGAACGGACCTCGCGCCCTTGGAGCGCCAGCTCGCCCCGATGCTGCAGACGGCCGACTCGAGCGCGCTGGGATCCCGCATCGACGTGTCGTTGCCCGGCCTGGGTCCGGCCCCGGCGCCCCTGGAGCCCCCCTCATTGGCGGCGCCTCGCGCGATGCCCGACCCCGCCACGTCCCCCCTGGCCGAGGTCGTCGCCGAGCGCCCACTCGCGTCGACGGCCGCTCTGCAGAGACCCGTCGGCATGGCCGTGGCACCGCTGCGGGCGCCCGAAACCGCCTCTCCCCTGCCCGCGGCCCTGAGCGAACTCCCCGGTTTTTCCTCGGCACTGGCGCCGGTCCCGGCTGCCGCGGCGCCCGTCCCGGACGGCGCGGGCGAATCGTCGCCAGGGCTCGCAGGCGCCCCGTCCGCCGCGGCGCCGCCGGTGCAGGGCGCGCCGAACGCCGCGGGGATCGCGCCGCCCCGGCCGTTGCGCGCGGGCCCGGATGCGGGACCGGTCGTCGGACGCGACGTCGCCACCGCCCCGTCGGCGCCTGCCAGCGCCCCCCTTCGGCTCGACCTGCCGCGCGGTGCCGCCCGGGAGATCGCGAGAGACGCGCCCCGCAGCGTGCTCAACCTCATGCCGCCTCCACCGGAGCGCAAATCGCGACTCGCCA
>JALOQB010000265.1 GCA_025453595.1 Polyangiaceae bacterium | reverse complement strand
CCAGCCGCGCCTCCCTCCCCTGCCGCCCCCCCGCCTGCGGACCCACCGACCCCTGCACCGCCACCTGCTCCACCGCCACCGCACTGTCCGGAACGTCCGGATACACCGCTGGAACCGTTGCCCCCGGCGCCCCCTTGTCCGGAACTTCCGGACGAACCGGCCTGCCCGGCGCCAGATTTGCCGGCTGCGCTGGAGCCCCCGGAGGCCCCCGGGTCACCGTCATCACCGGAAGCGCAGGCGCCAGCCAGCAGCAGCGCGAGCGCGCTACCAAGGAAGAGCAGGGGTGGCCGACAGGAGGATCGATGCAGCATGGCAGCGATCTTGTTGCATTACGCTGCTTGCGGCCACATCGAAGAACCCCGGAGGGCGGGCTGGTAGGCCCTGGGAACCCTGGAGTGTCTTGATTTGTTGGTGGGCCGACCGGGACTCGAACCCGGGACCTACGGATTAAAAGTCCGCAGCTCTACCGACTGAGCTATCAGCCCTGAGCCCGCTCTGTACGCTATCTTCGGCCCTTCGTCTAGCCCTTCGCGTCGTTGAGCAGGGGCTCGATCCTGGCCTCGACCAGGAGGCGATCTTCCTGGTGCTTGAGCAGGAGCCCGAGGGTATCGCGGGCCAGCTCGTTGCCGAGGGTGCTGGCCCCCAGCGTGAGGAGCGCCCGGGCCCAGTCGAGGCTCTCGCCCAGGCTGGGGCGCTTGCGCAGTTCAAGGGACCGCAGGCTCGCCACGAAGCGGACAAGCTGCTGCGCCAGGGCCTCGGGGAGCCCGGGGACCCGGGTCTGGACGATGGCCAGCTCCCGGCTTGGCTCCGGGTAGTCCAGGAACAGGTGGAGGCAACGACGGCGGAGCGCGTCGGTCATCTCGCGGGTGCCGTTGGTGGTCAGCAGCACCAGCGGCGGGTGCGCGGCCCGGATCGTCCCCAGCTCGGGCAGGGTGACCTGAAATTCACCGAGAAATTCAAGGAGAAATGCCTCGAACTCGGGGTCAGCCCGGTCGATCTCATCGAGGAGCAACACGGCCGGGGTGGGGCTCTGGATGGCCTGGAGCAAGGGGCGCGGCAGCAGGAAGCGCTCGCTGAAGAAGATGGCCTCCGCGGGGGCCAGGCGACGAGCGGCCTCATCCAGGGAAGAAGCCCCCGCCAGCTCTCGCCCCAGCGCGTCCCTCAGCAGCTGCGTGTAGAGGAGCTGGCGAGCGTAATCCCACTCGTAGAGCGCCCGGCTCTCGTCGACCCCCTCGTAACATTGCAGACGCAGCAGCGGCCGCTCCAGGGCCTCCGCGGCGGCCCGGGCCAGGTCGGTTTTCCCGACCCCGGCGGGCCCCTCCAGCAGCAAGGGACGCCTCAGCTGCAGCGCGAGCCAGAGCGCCAGCGCGGCGCGGGGATCGGGGAGGTAGGAGGCACGCACCAGCGCAGCCTCCAGATCCGCAGGAGAACCAGGGGAGAGCGAGGGCACACCCCGGGCTTAGCACGTAATTCGTGCGGCATGACCGATGGCCGAGTATGCTGCGCCCTCCCATGCGTGAGACCAACCCGGACCTGGTTCGTATCGACGACACCGGCACAGCGCACGCGGTCTCTCGCTCTGCCAGCCAGCAACTCCGGGCGCGCAAGGGCACATTCCGCCTGATGCCCTCGCCCCCGCACATGATCTTCATGCGCCATGTGCGCGACGACGGCAAGCGCGATGAGCAGCAAGGGGCGGTGCTCAAGCTCGGAGGCGAGGTCGTCACCCGCGGCGCCCTCTGCGACATCGTCGCTCTGATCAGCCACGCCGGCTGGCGCGGTGAGCTGATCGTGTTCGACGGCGAGAACGCGCGCTCGATCTTCTTTGATAGCGGCAACGTCGTCGGCGCCACCTCCAACGCCGAGGGAGAGCGCCTCGGAGAGATTCTTTACCAGTTCGGCGCGCTCTCCCAGGAGCAGGTCGCCCAGTGCATGGCCCTCGAAGGCAAGCGCCTCGGCGATGCGGCGGTCGAGCTGGGCCTGATCTCCCGCGAGAAGCTCTTCGCCCTCATGTCCAAGCAGACCGAGGAGATCACCTACAAGACCCTCCTCATCGGCGACGGCATGTACTACTTCCTCGATCGCTTCGACGAGAGCCGCCTCGCCGCCCGCACCAACCTGCGCGCCAACGCCCTCCTCATGGAGGCCGTGCGCCGCATGGATGAGATCAATTACTTCCGCGAGCGTATCCCCTCGGACGAGCACATCCCCACCAAGACCAGCAAGAAGGGCGAGCCCGCCGAGCCTGTCCGCAAGGTCTTCGCCCAGATCGACGGCGAGCTGAGCATGACCGACCTGGCTCGCCGCTGCGAGATGTCGATCTTCGATCTGACCCAGGCCGTGTTCCAGCTCTGCCAGAGCGGTCACGTCCAGATCCGCCCGCCCAAGCCCACCGACCCCATCGCCATCGTCGAGACCTTCAACGCAGCGATGCGCATCATCCTCCGCACCGTCGAGCAAACCGACCGGGAGAAGGCCGCGGATCTCCGCAGCACCCTCGCCTCCTTTGCCTCCAGCTCCGGGGTCTACGATGCGCTCTTCATCTTCGCCGGCCCCGAGGCCGATGGATCCGTGAAGACCGAGCGCGTCGTCACCAACATCGCGGGCCTTGCCGGCGACGATGCCATCCCGTCCCTGGCCCAGTGGCTCTACGAATACGCAGCCTTCGCCCTCTTCGCAGCCACATCCCTCGTCTCCAAGGATGTGGAACAAACCCTCTCGCGCCAGGTCTCCGAGCTCATCACTCCCCTCCAGCAGACCAACACCAGCGACGACGGCAGCCCCCAGAGCCACGTCTCGATCTACATCGAGTGAGCCCTTGCAGGGCCGCTCCCCGCGGCCTGAGAGCGTTCCACGCATCGGTCCCGGAAGGCGGGAGACAGGAGGCCGCAGGCTGCAGGCGAGAAGCTGCTCTGCCCTGAAGTCTACGGCCTCCCGCCTCCCCTAAGCTCGGGTCCTCTTCCACGTCCTCGAGAAGCTCGACGTCATCCACATCGTCGATGACCTCCTCGACCCCTTCCTCGTAACCCTGCGACGCTTCTGCCGCCGGCACCGCGGTGGTGGAGGCAAGCTCGTCTTGTTCGGCCCCGAGGTGCTCTTCCAGCGTGCCGTCGATGGTGGGGAGATCCTCGACCGTGGACCCGAGCAAGGAGGCTGGCGGCGCTTCGGGGGCAGGGGTCGGGAGCGGAGCCGGGGGCGGCGTCGGCGTGGGCTCCGAGGGCGGAGCCGAGGGAGGCGGGGGCACCGGCGTCGGCATTGGCGTCGGCGTCGCCGCAGGAACCGGAGCGACCGGCACAGGCGTCGGAACCGGCGCTGGCACCGGGGTTGGAACCGGCGTCGGAGGAGCAGGAGGAGCCGAGGGGGTCGCCACCGCTGCCGTTGCGGCCACCGCCGTCGCAGCCACCGCCGTCGCGGCCGCCACGGGGGCGACCGAGGGGGCGCGCGCTGGTTCCGAGGGGCGGACAGGGGCCGGGGGAGGGGCGCCTTCCGGGGCCTTGCGCAGCATGTTGCCCTTGGCGCGTTCGAGACCGGCCTGCGCGTCCGCGTCCCCGGGCTTCATGCGGAGCACGCGGCGCCAGGCATCGGCGGCTTCGCGAGCCTCACCGATGCGCTCCTCCCAGAGCACGGCCACCTTGCGGGCCAGCTCGGCGCGGACAGCGGGGTCCTTGCCACGAAGGATCTGGTCCTCGAGCACCTGCACCATCCCGCGGTAATCCCCGAGCTCCGCGAGGAGGGCGCCCAGCTCTTCCATGATGGCCTGGTCGCTGGGGGCAAGGTCGTGGAGCTTCTTGTAATCCTGCGCGGCGCCCTGGCGATCGTTGAGCACGTTCTTGCGCAACACGGCCCGCCGGGCCAGGAGCTGGCGTACCAGCGGACCATCGAAGACTTCACCGAGCACCCGGGAGAGGGTCGCCTCGACGCGCTGGGGATCCTGGAGCTCGTTGCCGAGGGCCTCCAGCGCATCCAGGGAGGCCGCATCGACGTAGGCCGAGAGCGCGTCCCCAAGCCAGGAGAAGGCGCGGTCGATGTCGTTCAGATCGCGATGAGCGAGGCGAGCAGCTCGCCGGAGGAGCGCGGCGCGGGTACGACCGCCGTCGCGAGACCCCTGGCCTCCCGACGAGAGCGACTCGGCCAGGAGCCGCCTCACGCTCGTCCCCTGCTCTCCGTCGGCGTTACGGGCCGCCTCTTCGAGCGCATTGAGGGTCTCCTCGTTGACCGCGCCGCCCAGGGCCAGCTCGAAGAAGCCCTTGGCACGCTCCAGCGCCCCCTTCTCGGCGGCCACGTGAGCCGCCCGGGCAAGAGCCCGCAGCCGGTCCGCCGGGGCCTTCACGCGGCCCACATGGCGCTCGTACACGTCGATCGCGTCCGAGGCCGCCGGGGCCAGCGCGGCGAGGCGCTGCAGCAGCGGCTCGACGTCCGCGAGCGCCACGCTGGTCAGGCTCCCCTCGCCGTGCTGGATCGCCTCTGCAGGCTCGACCCCGAGCTGCACCAGCACCTCGGCCTGGCGCACCAGCTCCTCGGCCCGGAGTGCGCCGGTCAGATCCTTGAGCTGTAGGTCGTGCGCGGTCTGGAGCGCGTCCAGGTTCTTGATGCGCAGGCTGATCGCCTCCAGCGTCTGCGCCAGCTCGAAGTCCTGGTACCTGGACCGGGCGAGCTCCATCGCCACCTTCGCGGCGTCCTCGTCGCGCCCCGCCGCCACGAACCGATCAAACGCCCCGCGCAGCGCGGCGTTTCGCTCCATCGACGGTCCGCGGCTCTCGTACCAGGCCACCAGCTTCCCGGCGACCAGCTCCCCCTTGCCCAGCTTGTCCCCGAGCTCGACATAGGCATCCCGGCAAGGCTCGTCGCCATCGTCCGCGGGCCCCTCCAGCGAGGCCAGGGCCTCCTCCCCCTTCTCGAGCTTCTCGACAAGAAGGGTCGCGAGCTTCCGGGTCAACCTTGACACCTCATCCTCGTCACCCTCGACCTCGATGAGCTTGCGGATCAGGGCGGCGTTGCGCTCCCAATCCTCGGCGCGCTCGCAGAGGGCGCTGAGACGCTGGATGGCGTCAAAGTCTTCTTCATCCAGGGAGATGACGATCTCGAGAGCGCGGATGGCCCCCGCAAGATCATCGACCGGGCCTTCGCAGAGGTCAGCGAGGCGGCGAGCGAAGCCCACCTTTTCCTCGCCCTCGGAGGCATCAAGCAGGCGAGCGAGGGCGGCGGCGGCAGCCCCGGGGTTCTCGCGACGCTCCTCGATGTCGGCGAGGGCCTGGAGCGCCTCGATGTTCTTGCTATCCAGATCGGACAGGACCAGCTCGTACGCGGCGACGGCGGCGTCCAGATCTTCGAGGCGCTCGGCCAGGAAGCGCGCCTCGCGGAGCTTGGCGCTCAGCTTCTGTGCGGGCTCGACGGCGGCGTTGGCCATGCGCGTGAGGAGAGAGGCGGCCTCGTTGTACTCCTCGCGGTTCTCGGCATCATCGATGAGGAACGCGAGGGCCCCCTCGTGATCGCCGTCCTCGAGGACCCGCAGCAGGGTCTCGCGGGCGGCGTCCTGGTTGTCGAGGTTGTCGCGCTGGATCTCCGCGGCGCGGATCCGCAGGGCGACGCGCTTCTCCCTGTCGAGCACGCTGTCAGCGCGCTTGATGAGCAGCTCGGCCAGCTCGACGAAGCGCTCGGTCTCGGCGTAGCGCTGCTCGAGGATGGCGGAGATCTCGTCGCTGGAGGGGTTGAACTCGATGGCCTGCTCCAGGCGAAGCATCGCGGACGCCTCATCGTCGGCCTTGAAGTGCATCTCGGCGGCGCGTGCGTAGAGCACGGCCTGCTCCCGGGGTTCACCGGCGAGGTCGGCGCGAGCGTGGATGGCCTGCGCGGCCTCGGCCCAGCGCTCGGCGGCGAGGAACGCGCGCTCGGCGGACTCCCAGATCTTCGCGTTCTCGCTGATACCGGCGGCCTCCATGTAAGCATCGCCGGCGGCGGCATGCTGGCCCCCTTGCTCGTGCAGCTCGCCCAGCTTGATCAGGAGGTTGCTGCGCGCCACCGGGTCCTCGACCAGACCGACGACGTCGCCGATGGTCTGGGCTGCCAGATCCGGACGCTCCCCTTTTTCGAAGAGCTTGACGGCGGTCCAGAGGGCCTGATCGTCGTCCGGCGTGAGGTTGGCGATCCGCGACCAGCACTCGGCGGCGGCGATCACGTCCTTCCTCTTCTGCTCGTGGATCTGGGCGAGCTTCCGCTCGAGCGCCAGCTTCTCTTCCACATCGGAGGCGGCCATCGCCTGCTCTTCGAGGGCGCTGGCCAGCTCGTCCCAGCGCCCGGCCTTCTCGAGCAGACGCCGCAGCGATTCGCTCGCAGAGGCGTCGGACCGATCGATCACCACGAGCTGCTTGAAGGCCTGGATCGCCCCCTCCGGGTCCCGGAGCTGCTGCTCGCAGAGCCCGGCGAGCTCCCTCAAGATCTGCTTCTTGTCCTCGTGGCTCAGCCCACCGACGCGGGTCGCGGCCACGAGCACGTCGCGCAGCTCGGTGTAGAGCCGCTTCTGGCGCAGATGATCCTTCACCCAGGCGAGGGCCTCGCTGTTGGCGGCGTCCAGGGCGAGCACTTCCTTGTACTTGGTGAAGGCCCCGGCCTTGTTCCCCTTGGAGGCGGACTCGGCGGCGGACTGGAGCATCTTGCTCAGCTTCTCGGGGCTGGCCGCGTCGGCGCGGCTGAGCGCGTCGAGGTCTTCGAGCGGGTTGGGGCGGGCCCTGGTGGGCTTGACGGGTTCGGGGACAGGCTCGGAGACCGATTCTTCCGCGGACTCTGGCACCGACTCGGGGGCGTCCTCCACCTCGGAGACCGATTCTTCCGGCGGAGGCTGCACCGACACATGACCGCTGCGTTCCCGCTCGCGGTTGCCCCGGAAGGGCGGGGGCGCCGGGATCCCGGCCCGGGCGGCGGGGCTCGGGGCGACCGCCGCGAGCTCCTGGCGGACCTCCTGCGCCATCACCCCGCCGGAGTTGGCGGCCAGGTAGGCGGTCCAGCGATCCGGGAGCAGCTCGCTCTGGCCGCTCTCCTTGCCGAAATAGGTCGCGAGCTGGATGCCGCGGTCGTGCCCTGGATCGACGTCGAGGGCGGCGAGGCTGTAGGCGAGGCCGTGTTCCCCGCCGTACATCTCGGCCAGCGCAACGAAGAGGCCCGCGGCCTCCTCTCGCTCGTTCTGCGGCACCGCCTCGCCGGTCTTCAGGCGGTCCAGGACCATCGCCGCGATCTCCTGGATCAAGGCCGGATCTTCCGGCGCGAACATCCGGGCGTTGCGCAGCACCTGCGTCGCGTTCGCCTTGTCCCCCGCCTCGGCACGCACCGCCGCCTCGTCCCGGTAGAGCGCCACCTTGCGCTCCGAGTCGGTCACCAGCGCCTGCTCCATGTCAAAGAGCTGGATGGCGTTCACGTACTGCTGCGCCTGCTTGTACAGCTCGCGCGCCCCGTAGATCGCGTAGATGTTGGCGGGGTCGAGGCTGATCGCCTTGTTGAAGTTCTCGATGCCCTTGCGGGGCTGCGACAGCGGCGCCTGGGACCACAGGTTCCCCAGCTCGGTGCACAGCACCGACACCGTCGCGGCGTACTCGGGGCTCTGGGAAGCGTAGGGTTCAAGAGCCTTCACCCGGCGCTCCAGGAGCGCCACCAGGCTCTTCACCTCGCCTCGCTCGCGGTACAGCTCGGCCAGGCGCTCGGCGGCCACCTGCGAGCTCGGGTCCCTGTCCACCGCCGCCATCAGCAGCTGCGCCGCCCGGTGCGCGTCGTTGAGCGTC
Source organism: Polyangiaceae bacterium (assembly GCA_025453595.1). Classification (GTDB taxonomy): domain Bacteria; phylum Myxococcota_A; class Polyangia; order Polyangiales; family Polyangiaceae; genus JANWXX01. The sequence continues at coordinate 1,992 of JALOQB010000265.1, read as the reverse complement.
ATCAGCCACACGTTCGCGGCCTCGCTCAGCCAGTGGCAGGCGAAGGTCGGGTCCTGCGTCCCCTGCCCCACGCGCTCCAGCAGTTCTGCATACGACTGCGGGCTGCTCGCCCCTGCCTGGTGCGCATACGCCAGCGCCTCCTGGTCATGGGGGTTGGCCACCAGGCGCTGCACCAGCACGTCCATCTGCCGCGGATCCATGTCGGCACGGACGCTAACACGCGAAGAATCCGCCGGGCAACGCAGCGTTACGGATCGAATCCCCCGGTGGTGCCCTCCGCCGCTCCCGGGTGTGGTTCACTCGAACTTATCGATGGCCTTGGGCCTGGTCGAGGTGGGAGCGGTCTTCGGCGGATCTGGCTTCTTTTTCGGAGCCGTGGTGCCGCGAGGGGGCTCGGGCTTCTTCTTCGGCGGGTCCGCGGAAGGCAGGCTCGACGCGGCCATCGAAGGCGGCTCGATGGCGCTGGCAGAGGGCGCCGGGGCCGGCGGCGCGGACGCGGTCACCGAGGACTCGAGGGCGACCCCCTTGGGCTCCGGTGGTTCGCGGCCATAGAGCAGCACCCCACCGATCGCCAGCAGCACCACGGCCACCGCGCCGCCGATCATCAGCGGCAAGCGCCACGGATGGAGGCCCACCGCGCGCCGGATACCGCTCGCGTTGCCGCCCCCCGCCACCGCCTCTTCGAGGAGCTGGATGAACTGCTCCGCCGACGAAGGCCGCTCGTCCGGGTTCTTGGCCAGGCACCGCAGCACCACCTGCTCGAGGGTGTAGGGCACCGAGATGTGAGGGGCGATCTCCTGGAACGAAGGCGGGGGGGTCTTGATGTGGCGCGCCATCACCAGCACCGCGTCCTCGTCCTCGAAGGGCGGGCGACCGACCAGCATCTGGTACAGGATGATGGCGAGCGAATAGAGGTCGCTGCGGGCGTCCAGCGTCTTGCCCTGGGCCTGCTCCGGCGACATGTAGCGGGGGGTCCCGAAGACCGTGCCTGCCTGCGTCTGGAGCGAGTCGATGCCCCCCTCCTCGCGGACGATCTTGGCGATGCCAAAATCGAGCACCTTGCAGATCTCCCCGGAGGTCGTCCCGTCCTCCGAGATGACCCGCGACAGGAAGAGGTTATCCGGCTTGATGTCCCGGTGGATGATCCCCTTCTCGTGGGCCTCGGCCAGCGACACCAGGGCCTCCCGGGCGAAGCGCACCGCCTCCTGGTAAGGCAGGTTGTTCTCGCGCCGGAGCCGGTGCCCGAGGGACTCGCCTTCGAGCAGCTCCATCGCGATGAAGGGCGAGCCATCCTCGGCCACGCCAAAGTCAAAGACCGAGACCGTGAAGGGCGAGGTGAGCAGCGAGTTGGCCCGCGCTTCCCGCTCGAAGCGCGCCTTGGCGCTGGCGTCGTAGGCCCGCTCCCCCCGCAGGATCTTCAGCGCCACATCCCGCTCGGTCCCCTCTTGCCGCGCCCGGTACACCGTCCCCATGGACCCGGCCCCCAGCCGCGACAGCACCGTGAACCGCCCCGAGACCGTCAGCCCCAGCAGCCCGTCCTCCCCCGAGTCGGTGAAGGCCCGGATGTCCACCAGCGCCGCCCGATCATCCGGGCACCTATCCACCCCCTTGTTCCCCGGGGCCGCCGGCGCAAACAGCCGCCGGCAAATGGTACAAATCCGCCCCTCGACGCCCCTCAACGAGGGCGTCGTCTTGTCGGACCAAGGACCGGCTGAGTCAACGGGGGCAGGTACAACCACTGTTCACCTGGGATTACTACTGACAAACGAATAGTTGTTGCGAGTTAAGGGAACAATCCCCCAAAAGGCAGTCATCGTCTACGAGGCAAGCTTCCGGAATAGGAATGCTAACGCAGATGCGATAAGGATTCGAGTCGAGTATTTGATAGGTGCAACCTCCCGTAGAACAACTTTCTGAGTTACCACAAGACTCCCTGCACTTTCCCAGGTAGCAAAGGTTGCTCTCACATTCATTATCTTCAACGCAACTGCC
>JALOQB010000561.1 GCA_025453595.1 Polyangiaceae bacterium | reverse complement strand
GTCCACGAGCCAGGTGTAGAGAACTCCTGGACTCTCCAGGCAAACCGGGAGCGAGGGGTGTCGCTGGAGGGGGTGCTGACGGTGGGGGAGCTGCGGGAGGTGACGCGGCTGGGGCGGGTGGCCGAGGGCAAGGTGGCGGCGACGGTGACCGCGCGGCTGGACCCATCCGGGGAGCTGGACGCGACGGTGCGCGGGGCGTACCAGAACCTGCACCAGGGGCCGATCCGGAGCGCCGCCGGGTCGCTCCAGGCGCGGGTGTCGGGGCCCCTGGATCGGCTGACAACGGAGAGCTCGCTGATCAGCGAGGGCCTGGATCTCGGGGGGTTCCGGGTGCGGCGGGCGATGGCAGGCGCGGCGGGGCCGCTGCTGTCGCCCTCGGTGCGGGTGGTGCTGCTGGACGAGCGCTGGAAATCGCTCTCGCTCGCGGCGGATCTGCGCCTGCAGCCGGCCCCCCGGGTGGAGGATCTACGGCTCCGGTTCCAGGGGGACGAGCGGGTCCAGGTGGACGCCCGGGTGAAGCAGATCAGCGCCAGCGCCGCGGGGATCGAGCTGCGCGGGATCGAGGTGCAGGGGCCCTCGGCGCAGGCCCGAGGGGCGGTGCTGCTGCGGGAGGATGGCTTCAAGCTGGACCTGGCGGAGGGGCAGGTCGACCTGGCCGGCTTCGCCCGGTACCTGGCGCCGGGCGTGGGGGCGCCGGCGCTGGGGCGCCTCACCTCCGGGACCTTGACCTTCGGCGGCAAGCTGGACGCGAAGGGCGCCCAGCGGAGCGGCACCTTCAGCGCCCGGGTGCGGGATCTCTGCTCCCGGGAGCACCCGGTGGTGCTCCATGGCGAGGCTCACCTCGGCCTCTGGGATCAACAGGTCTCCTCGACCTTCCGCACCGAGGCGCTCCAGGGCGAGTGCGGCGCGGCCATCCCCCAGGGGCCCTCGCCCGCCAGCCCCCTGCTCGCGAGCGCCCGGGGGCAGGCCGTGGGGACCATCCAGGGGTCGCTGCTCTCTCCGGGGAACTGGGGGCGCGCCAGCGGCAGCGTCGAGCTGTTTGACCTCAAGGTTGACCTCGATCAGCTCTCCCGTCACCCCCTCGTGGAAGAGCTCCGGGCACGGCGCAGCAAGGGGCCCGCCCCGCAGCGCATCCCGCGGATCCAGGGCACCCTGGCCGCCACCACGCGCATCACGCGCACCAGCCCGGAGCGCTTCCCCGAGATCCAGGCCACCTTCGTCAGCGAGCGGCTCGCGGTCGAACTCCCCCCCCAGGGGGACGCCCCACGGCGGCTGGAAGGGCTCGATGTCAGCGGCCTCCTCGCCCTCGCCCCCTCCGCCTCGGCCCCCCGTGAGCTCCGCGCCGCCCTGCGCCTCGCCGCCCACGCCGGGCCCAACCAGGCCCAGATCACCGCCGCCACCTCCTTCGAACCGGACGCCCTGCGCCGCGCCCTCGCCGGGCTCTCCGGCCCCGACCCGCTCGCCGGGCTCCGATCCCTCCCTGTCGAGAGCGATTTCCTCCTGCCACAGCAGCCCATCGAGACCCTCCCCCCGGCGCTCCGGCCCCTCCCCCTCGCGGGCCTGGCCAGCGCCCGCGGCAGGCTCCAGGGGTCCATTGATAGGCCCGAGCTATCAGCGGAGGTGGATATCAGGAACCTCCATACAAGCGTCGAGCTGCTGAACCGCTGGTCGCTGGACGTGTCGATCGCCGGCACGATGGGCGAGGGCGGGGTGGTGGTGAGCGGGGGGGCGCAGCACCGGAGCGCGGGGGGGGCGAGGCAGGACGGGAAGGCGAGCTTCTGGGCGATGTCGACGCGGAGGCCGGGGGATCTGCTCTGGGGCCGCGGGACGAGGTGGCAGGCGGACGCGGAGCTGTCGCTGGATCGGTGGCACCTGGAGACCATCCCGATGCTGGCGGAGCGAGGGGTCCAGGGGCAGATCAGCGGGACGCTGCAGGCGCTCCGGATGCATGTGCAGCCGCACCTGCGGGCGCAGCTGGCGCTGGAGAACGTGAAGATCGCCGACACGGAGGTGGCGCCGACGCGGGTGCGAGCCTCGATCCAGGAGAGCGAGAGCGAGGTCGTGGTGAGCTCGCAGCAGCCCCCCTCGGGGGGAGAGGCGGGCGGGGAGCTGGAGCTGGCGGCGCTGCCCCAGGTTCGCTTCGAGGATCAGCTGGTGCCATCGCTGGACGCGAGCAAGGCGCACCGGCTTGACCTGAGGCTGCGGAACTTCGACATCGAGCCCTTCTCGCCCCTGGTGGCCCCGCTCCTGGCGGATCTACGGGGGCGCCTCGACGGCAGCTTCAGCCTGTCCTTCGGGGCGAAGGAGGAGCAGAACCAGATCAGCGGAGGGCTCCGGTGGAGCCGCGGCGTGCTGCTGATCCCGCAGCTGGGGCAGACCTTCACGGAGGGTCATTTCAACCTGTCGACCACCGAGGACAGGGGGGCCCGGGAGACGCGCATCGACCTGCGAGACCTGCGGCTCTCGGCGAGCACCGGGGGGATCGAGGGGGAGGCGAGCTTTCACGTGCCCAACGACGCGCTGGCGCGGTACCTGCTGCCCGCCGAGGGGGGGGCCAC
>JALOQB010000264.1 GCA_025453595.1 Polyangiaceae bacterium | reverse complement strand
GGCCAGGATACTTGCTTGCGTGACAGAAACTTTTACGTCGCCCGTCCTGCGGGGCGACAACGCCGAAGTTTCTCGCTTGCCAAACACCATGGGCTTTCGGCCCACACTCGGAGCCCGAGTTCTTCGGGATCCGAGCCAGACCACCTTGGCCGTTCTTCGCCGTCGAGACCACCACAAAAGAACCAGGATCGGTCTTTCTATGTCCGACCAGAAGCGTGGTGGACCCCGGCGTGAATGCCGAGGGATGCTGCTACTTGCTCAACCATATGGAATCGCCCCACAGACCTCTGGTATGGCTTGGAGGGGCGTGAGGAGGCGAACGCAGGGCCTCTTCGGGTGATGGGCACAACTATTTTGAGGACAAATGAGCGAAGAGGAAGGGCTGAGATTTTACGAGCGCTGGGAGCGATCCTTCCGGAGCGCGCTGAAGGTTCCGATGGTGAGCCGGAGCACGAGCCGGATAGGCTTCCTGGCGTCGCCGGCGTCGGTGGGTAATTTCTTGAAGCTGGCGATCGGCGTGGGGCTCGGTGCGTGCGTGGCGGATCTGAACGAGGCGGGGGATCCGATGATCCACATCCAGCGGGCCGCGCGGGCCGCGGAGAAGGCGAGCACGGAGGCCTACGAGGCGCAGGAGCAGGCGAAGGAGATCGACAAGACCCAGAAGGATCTGGCGCAGGCGTCGGGGCGAGTGAAGAGGGCGCAGCCCAAGATGGTCCCGTTCGCGGCGGCGCTGGCGGAGCAGGCCAAGACGCACCATGCGGCGGCGGTGCAGGGGGTGCAGCAGGCGCAGCAGGCGGCGGAGAAGGCGACGACGGCGGTGAAGAAGGCGCGGGCGTCGCGGAAGGACATCAACGCGGTGCAGGCGGCCCGCGCCGAGGCGGAGGCGGCGCTGGTGGAGGCCGAGAAGGGGCGGCAGGTGGCGTCCAGCAATGCGGTCTCGCAGCGCCTCCTGTCCCAGCTGGTGGACATCACGGCGAGCGGGGTGACGCCCGGGGCCCTGCTGGAGCTGCTGGTCAAGCTGAGCAACGAGGCGCAGGAGCAGACCAAGGCGGCCGTCCCCGAGGCGGAGGCGCGGGTGCAGAAGATCGAGGCGGCCGGCGAGGACGACGCCCTGGTGCTGCTCAACGAGCTGGAGTCCATGGCGAACAAGGCCCGGGAGGCGGTCTCCAACATCGAGGAGGCGCACAAGGGCGTGGAGGTGATGCAGGGGGCGCTCAAGGACATCAGCGAGGAAGACCAGGCGGTGCTCAAGACCACGCTCGAGGCGATCGCCGCGGCGGGGAAGGCGACGAAGGAGTCGGCAGCCCGGGTCGAGGCCGCCGAGACCAAGGGGCGCGATTATCTGGCGAAGCTGGGCCTGGTGGAGCCGTCCTCCAGCGGGGCCCAGGCCGCGGCGCAGGGGGCCGGCGGCACCTCGTTCTTCGTGGTGATGGGCTTCCTGGCCTGGCTGCTCGGGCGTCGGGCGTCGAACAAGGGCATCGAGGCCAACCAGGAGTGGCGCAAGAAGCTGCCCTTCTCGCTGACCAACTACGAGCGGGCGCTCGACGTGCCGACCCACGCTTGCCGCGCGCTCTCGCTGAAGCTCCGCTTCAGCGCGCCGCCCTCGCTGGACGAGCTGAAGGCGCGGGTGCAGGCCTTCGACAAGAAGATCACCGTGACCCAGCAGGGCAAGCACTTCGTGCTGTCGCGCCGGGGGGTGCAGTCGGCGCTGGCCCGGACCAACCGGGCCGCGCTGCTCTGGCTGACCAGGGCCATCGATGGGCTGCTGATGCCTCTTCACGGTGCGATGCCGCTGGCCGAGGTGGTGGTGACCTCTTCCGGGGTCTCGACCCGGCAGCGGGCCGCGGCGGCCGGGGGCCAGGAAGAACAACCCGAGGAAGAGGCCGAGGATCAGGAAGAGGAAGAGAGCGACGAGGAGGCGTGAACGGGGCGGAGAACTGCCGGGGCTGGGGTATCGTACGGAGACCCATGGTGATCGAGATCGAAGCGCGTACCACCGTCCCCCGCCCTCGCCCCGAGGTCTTCGAGGCCGCCGCCGGCAGCACCGCGGGGCTGGCCCGTTACTTCAAGGGGTACCCGCCCTTCATCCCGGCCATCGTGGAGGCCACGCTGGAGGGAGGGGAGCCCCCCCGGACCGGCGCGACGCGCCATGTTCGCATGAGCGACGGGAGCCGCATCGTCGAGCGCATCCTGGCCCTGGAGGCCCCGGCGCTGCACCGCTACGACATGCTGCAGCTCAACCCGCTGCAGCGCCTGCTCTGCACCAACATGGTGGCCGAGTGGCGCTTCGAGGAGCGAGGGGCGGGGACCCAGGTCACCTGGGCCTACGCGATTCACCCGCGCCCGCGCCGCGGCCCCTTGCCCCGGCTGGTCGGGTTTTTCCTTCAAAAAGCGATGCAGCGGTGCCTCGATACGCTGGCGTCCGAGCTGGCATCGACGCCCCGCTGAGGCGTCGGCGCGGCTCGCGTGATAATCAGCCCCCGTGACAAGCGAACGACCTCGCGCGGTGCTGGTGGCGGTGCAGCTGCCCGACATGGACGGACCGTCCTTTCAATCGAGCCTCGACGAGCTGGAGCGGCTGGTCTCCACCCTCGGGTACCGGACCGTGGGCCGGGTGACCCAGTCCCGGGCGAGCCTGGCGCCGGGGGCGGTGCTGGGCGAGGGCAAGCTCCTGGAGCTGGCGGCGCTGACCGGGGGCTCGGGGCACACCGGGACCACCGTCCCCCGCACCCTGGACAAGGCGCGCCTGCGCCGCCTGGAAGAGGAAGACGAGGGCCCCGAGGAGCGCCCGGAAGGGGAGGAGGAGGGGCAGGTCGCCCAGGTCGAGCTGGTGGCGGTCGATCACGAGATCTCGCCCAGCCAGGCCCGGAACCTGGAGCGCGCCACCGGCGCCCCGGTGCTCGATCGCACCGGCGTCATCATCGAGATCTTCCACCACCACGCCCGCAGCCGCGAGGCCCGGCTCCAGGTCGAGATCGCCAGGCTCGCCTACACGGCGCCGCGGCTCCGTGAGTCGCCCACCGGCAAGGAGCGGCAGCGGGGGCGGGGCGCCGGGGAGGCGGCCCTTGAGCTGGATCGACGCAAGATCCGCGACCGGATCGCCGAGCTGCGCGAGGAGCTCGCGGCGGCGCAGGCGATGCACAGCGTGCGCCGCGCTCACCGCCAGGACGCCCGCCGGGTGGCCCTCGTCGGCTACACCAACGCGGGGAAATCCTCGCTGATGCGCGCCCTCACCGGCAGCGAGGTGTACGTGGAAGACAAGCTCTTCGCCACCCTCGATACCACGGTGCGGGCCCTGCACCCCGAGGTGAAGCCGCGGATCCTGGTGAGCGACACCGTGGGCTTCATCAAGAAGCTGCCCCACGACCTGGTGGCCAGCTTCAAATCCACGCTGGACGAGGCGCTGGAGGCCTCCCACCTGCTGCACGTCGTCGACGCCTCCGACCCGGGCTGGCCCGCCCAGCTCCAGGTCACCCGGGACGTGCTCGCCGAGATCGGCGCGGACGCGGTGCCCACCACCCTGGTGCTCAACAAGAGCGATCGGCTCACCGACGAGGCCCGCCGCGCGCTCTCCGCTGAATTCCCCGAGGCCTGGCTGGTTTCTGCCAAAGATCCGGAGGACATCGCCGCCCTCCGGCTGCGCATCGTGGGCCTCTTCGAGCGCGCCTACGTCGAGCGTACCTTCCTGGTCCCGTACTCGGCCCAGCGCCTGGTGGCCGAGATGCACGAGCAGGGCCGGGTGCTCCACGAGGAGTACGGCGAGGACGGGGTCACGGTTCGCTGGAGCGCAACCGCCCCGGCGGTCGCTCGCATGGAGGCCGCCCTCCGCCCGGAGAGCTAGACCGGACGGCCCAGCAGCGCCTGGGCCGCTGGCCGCACCACCTCGAAGAGACCCTCGCGCCAGAGCTGCCCCCGGCGCCGCTCCGACAGGCGCCCGTGGTGGGCCAGCGCCTCATCCAGCGGATCCTCCGGGGCCAGGGGCGAGGCCGGCGCCTGCAGCGCCTCGGTGAAGGCCCGCTGCACCGCCTCGAAGGTGCCCGCCTCGTTCCGGTCCAGGGCCCACCGCACGAACTTCCACGCCAGCTCCGCGTGCCGCGCCTCATCCTCGGCGATGGTCCCCAGCGCCTCCCGCGGGGCCGCGGTCCGCGCCAGCTCGTGGGCCTCCGACGCCTCCAGCGAGGCCAGCGTCTCCCCGATGCACCCCTCCCGCACCGCCGCCGCCGTGATCGTCGGCAGGTCGAGGGCCCCCAGCAGGTCTCCCTCCAGCGGCAGCGGCCCGGGGCCCAGCGGATCCCCCGCGTAGGCCGACGCCAGCGCGAAGCACAGCCGCGCATGCTGGATCTCGTCCAGCGCCGCCTGGTGCGCGTCGTGCAGCAGCGCCGGCGGCGCCGCCACCGCCATCAGGTGCAGCGAGAACTTCGAGAACGACGCCACCGAGGCATGCTCCAGCAGCGCGTCCCGGGCCCACAGCTCGGAGAGGCGCGCGCGCAGCGCAGGGGGAAGCGAGGCCAGCTCCAGCGCTCGGAGGGCCTCCCAGGTTTCAGAGAGGGGACGCATGTGCCCCATCGTAGCGCCGCCGCCCCCCGCCGCCCAGGCCGCGGATCTTGCGCGTCCCCCCTTGCGGGCCCGGGCGTTGTTCATTATAAAAGAATCATGTCCATCAAAATGGATACACGTCGAGCTGCGGAGCGCGAGGCGCTGCTGGTGGGGGGGGACTACGTGGAGCCCATCGTGCGGGAGCTGGAGGCGCACGGGTACCGGCGCGTCGAGCACTGGCACGGGCGGAAGCAGGGGGACACGAGGCGCCGGTTGCATGCGGGGGTGGGGCTGGTGCTGGTGCTGACGGACTACACGAGCCACGCGCTGCTGCGCCACCTGCGTGAGGAGGCGGGGAGGCTGGGGGTGCCGGTGGTGTACTCGCGGCGCTCGCTGGTCGAGGTGCGCCAGCGGCTGGACCAGGCGGCGTGAAGGGTCAGCGGCGCACGCGCTCGCGGGGGACGCGGAGGCGTAGCTCCTCGTCGCGGCGCCGGACGCGCAGCACCACGTCCTCGCCGACGGGCCCGGAGAGGCGGGTGCGAGCGTCCTCCAGGTCCCGCGGGGGGGCGTCGTCGATGCGGAGCAGCTCGTCCTCGACCTCGAGGCCTGCGCGCTCGGCCTCGCTGCCGGCGGCGACGGCGCGCAGGTAGATCACGGCGCGGGGCCCCTCGCCGCGCTCGGCCAGGGTGACCGCGACGCCGCCGGTGCCGGCGGGTTCGCGCTGCGAGGTCTCGGTGTCGAGGACGATGCGCACGCCCTGGAGCGGTCGTCCTGGCCGCACCTGCACGTCGGTGGCGCGCCCGCGGCCCCGGCCCGCGGCGAAGGCCTCGATCACGACGCCTCCCTCGGGCAGCTCGCCCAGCTTGAAGCGCCCGCGGGCGTCGGTGACCACGACCCCGGGGGGCAGCGCTCCGAGGGGCAAGAAGGCCGGGACCACGCCCTGCGCCACGCGAGCGCCGACCACCGGATCCCCCTGCCGATCGACGACCTCGCCCTCGACCTCCCCGCCCTCGATCAGCTCGATGCGCTCGGCCACCGAGGGGCGCTCCCCGTCGGGCTCGGCCACCACCACCGCGCGCTCGGCCCGGGCAAACCCCGGGGCCTGGATCGAGAGCCTGCCCTTGCCCGCCGGCAGCCCCGGGATCAGGTAGCGACCGTCCTCGCTGGTCCTGGCCGAGCGAGCGATGCCCCCGAGGGTCACGGTCACCAGCGCCCCTTCCACCTTGTCGTGACCCCGGTGGGCCACCACCTCGCCCTCCAGGGAGGCCGCCTTGCCCAGGGTCACCCGCAGCTCGCGACCGACCTTCTCGAAGGTCTCGCTCCGCGGCGCGCGCCCGGAGAGCGAGGCCTCGAGCCGCAGGTCAAGGCCCGCCGCGTCCGGGATCTGCACCACGCCGTCGCCCCGGGTGAAGCGCGTGGTCCGCAGCGGCACCCCGACGGTCAGCGAGAGCGCGGTGATCTGGGCGTTCTCCAGCGGGAACCCCCGCTCGTCGACGACCCGGACCTCGACCGGCTCCCGGGGGTCTGGCAGCACCAGCTCGAGCTCCTTCCGCTCCCCTTCGCCCAGCGTGATCTCCTTGCGCACCAGCGCGTCCTCGAAGCTGTCGGGGCGCGCCACCGCCACGGTGACCTCCCCGGGGATCGCCGCGAAGGCGAAGGTCCCGTCCTCCGCCGTCAGCGCGCTCCGCACCAGCGTCCCGTGGACCGCCGCCACCTGCACCCGCGCACCCGCCACCGGTCGCCCTCCGCCGTCCACGACCCGCCCTTCCAGCGTGCCCCCCACCCGCAGCTGCACCCGCACCTTCGCCTCCCCGCCCGGCGCCACCGTCACCGCCTCGCTCAGCCCCTCCACGTACCCCGGGTGCCGCACCAGCGCCCGCAGGCGCCCCGGCGGCACCGGCCCCGCGCGGAATTGCCCATCCGGACCGCTCACCCACGGCGCCGGCGGCGGCGGCAGCGGCACCGCGTCCGAGCCCCCCAGCGTCGGCGTCGCCCGCTCCCCCACCAGCGCTGGCCTCCCCCTCGGGATCGGCGGCAGCGGCCCCGGCATCACCCCCAGCTCACCCGCCGGCACCAGCGCCACCGGCGCCGACAGCGACCAGGCAAAATGAACCTCCCGGAAGCTCATGTGCTCCGGCGTCTCGTCCACCGGCATCCCTGCAAAATCGACCCCGATCACCTCGACCGACGCCCCCTCCACCGGGTCCCCTCGTGGATCGACCACCTCGCCCACGATGCGCCCCCCGCGCACCAGCGCCACCTGCACCGAGCCCTCATGGTCTTTTTTGACCCTGACGCCGGTCCGCGGGACAAACCCCTCGGCCCGCACGCCGAGGACAGCGGCGCCGAGGCCCACGGGGCCGACGGCGACCTCGCCGCGGGCGTCGGTGAGGGCGCGTCGGGGGAAGGAGGAGAGGCCATCCTCGGCCAGCACGACCTCGGCGCGGGGGACCGGGGGCGCGTCGTCGCCGTCACCGTCGGTGACCCGCACCGCGACGCGGCGGCCCTGGCCGAGCTGGAGGGAGAGGCGGGTCGGCTCGCCGCGCTGGACGAGAACGCCGAGGCTGGTCTCGCTGGCCAGCTCGCCGCGGGTGGCCACCGCGTTGTAGGCGCCCGCCGGGAGCGAGGCGATCCGGACGCGACCCTGCTCGTCGGTGAGGGCGGTGCGCGCGGGCCAGAGGCCCGAGCCTGCGACCTCGACGGTGGCCTGAGGGGCGGGGGTTCCGTCGGGTTGCTTCACGGAGATCTCGAGGGCACCAAGGGAGCGGAGCGCGAGGCGCTGGGGCAGCAGACCGGGGCGCACCCCGGTCTTGGAGGCGGACTCGTACCCGGGCAGGGAGGCGCGCACGGTCCAGGGGCCCGGCCCGAGGCGTGTGAACTCGACCGCGCCCTTGTCGCCGCTCTTGCCCACGTAAGGCAGCGGGTCCGCGCCTCGCACCTCGACGGTGGCGCCGATCACCGCCCGCTCTGCCTCGTCGACCACCTGCACCACCAGCCGCTGCGCCCGGCGGATCGTCAGGCGAGAGCGAGCCCCCTCGGGCCCCAGCACCAGCCGGGTCGAGGAGCGCTGCCGCCCCGGGGCCTCGGCGAGGATCCAGAGCTCACCGGGCGGGATCTCCTCGAAGGAGGCGACCCCTTGCGCGTCCGAGACCTGGACCCCCGCGGCGTAGGCCTGCGGGCCCTGGATCAGGTACACCGACACCGTGGCGCCGGGGACCAGCGCGTCGTTCTCGTCGAGCACCTCGATCTGGAGTGGCACCCGGGGGCCGCGGGGCTCGGGCGGGGGCGGCTGCACGAAGGACGCCGCCGGGAGCACGATCAGCAGGCGCTGCGGGGTATCAAGGATCGTCGAGGCGTAGGTGACGCACAGGACCGCGGCGACCGCGAGGGAGAACCGGGAGCCCGCGACCGTCACCGACGTTCACGGCGCTGCGACTGCTGCGAGCCAGGATCGAGCAGCTCGTCGATCTCTTCCGCCCCCGGCACCTCGCTGGAGACCCGGGCCCTCGCGCCGGGCCCCGGCGGCTTCCCCGGGGTCTCTTTCTTGTTCTCCGGCGTCGGCGTGTTGTCGAGCTCGAAGAAGAGGCTGAGCACCACGCTCACCAGCGGGAAGGCCGCCACGCTGATGCCGGTGAGCGCCGGCGCCGCCTGCCCCGCCGGCAGCGCCGGCGCGGGGGCCAGCGACTGCAGCAGGTCCGGCTTCACCAGGCCGCCTGCCCACCGGTGCAGGGCGAACAGCCCAAGCGCCCCCAGCACCATGCCCGCCACCGCCTTGAGCCCCGCCTCGATGCGCGCCTCCTTGAGCCAGATGGGCTTGCCCGCCACCAGCCCCGTGAGCGCCCCCACCCCGATGGTCAGCAGGTACGCCGCCCACACCGGCACCGCCGCCAGCTTGAGCCCGAACAGCAGCGCTGCCAGCGCGAGGCCGCCCACAAGCAGACCTTTGAGTAGCCCGAGGCCAAACCGTCGTAGCATGGGTTCCTGAGCGTGACAGATATCCCTGCGCTGCTCAACCCCGACGCCCCGGGTCTTCTTCCCGTCGCCTCGCCTTCGAGCCCCCCGCGGGCCGCCCTCAGCCCTCGTGCAGATCCTTCGCCACGTGGGGGATCTTGGCGAAAGACTCCTTGTCCAGCGCCTTCTCCAGCGCATCGTGGGCCTTCACGGTCCCCTCCCGCACCAGCTTCTCCAGCATCCCGTCCATGCTCTGCATCCCCTCCGACTGCCCCGACTGGATCAGGCTGGTGATCAGCGCCGTCTTCCCCTCCCGGATCACCGACGCCAGCGCCCCCGTCCCGATCAGGATCTCCTGCACCGCCACGCGCCCCGTCCCGTCCGCTCGCTTCAGCAGCTGCTGCGCCACCACCCCCGCCAGCGAGTCGCTCAGCATCCCCCGGATCTGCGCCTGCTGCTCCGCCGGAAACGCGTTCACGAACCGATCGATGGTCGCCGCCGCCGAGTTCGTGTGCACCGTCGCGAAGATCAGGATCCCGAAGCTCGCCAGCTGCAGCGCCAGCTTCATCGTCTCCGCGCCCCGCAGCTCCCCCACCAGGATCACGTCCGCGTTCTCTCGCCCCGCGCTCCGGATCGCCTCCAGGAAGCTCGGCACGTGCTCCCCCACCTCCTTGTGCGTCACCAGGCATCGCTTCGGTGTATGGACGAACTCTACAGGGTCCTCGATGGTCAGGATGTGCCCCGGGCGCGTGCTGTTGATCGCGTCGATCATCGCCGCCAGCGTCGTCGATTTGCCCGAGCCGGTCGGCCCCGTCACCAGCACCAGACCCGAGCGCAGGTCCGCCAGCTTCCGGATCCCCGGCGGCGCCGAGAGCTGATCCAGCGTCAGGATCTTCGTCGGGATCGTCCGGAACACGGCCCCCGTCCCCGTCGTCTTCCCCAGGTAATTCCCGCGGAAGCGCGCCTTCACCCCGTAGGAGTATGCAAAATCCAAATCCCGCCGCTCCTCGAACTGGGAGCGCTGCTCCGGCGACAGGATCTCGAACAGCAGCCGCTCGATCTCCCCGTTCGACAGGGCCTTGTTGCTCCCCTGGATCAGGTCACCTTTGACCCGTAGCATGGGCGGGTACCCGGGGGAGAGATGGAGGTCCGACCCGCCCCGGTCCAGGAGCAGGTCAAAGTAAGCGTCGATGGCGGGCATGGTCACTCCTTCTTGCCAAAGAGGCCACCGACCTTCGACTTCAGGTCCTGGATGTTCTTGGCGGCGTTGGTGGCGGCGGTG
>JALOQB010000560.1 GCA_025453595.1 Polyangiaceae bacterium | reverse complement strand
GTAGCCCAGGCCGCTGATGGCGTTGACCACCGCCGGGATGCGGGTCGCGCGGGCGGCGAGGGAGCCGTAGAGCACGGGCTTGATGGTGACGTGGTGGACGAGGTCCGGGCGCTCGCGCCGGTAGAGCTGGAGCACCGCGGCGCTGGTGCGGGCCTCGTGGGCCGGGTCGCGCCCCCCTGGCTCGAAGGGCATGGGGACGAAGCGTAGACCGGCCTTCTGGATGACCTCGTGGGCCTCGCTCTGCTGGGCGGCCACGGTGACCTCGAAGCCGGCGTCCCGGAGCGCCTCGCCGAGGGCCATGCGGTGCGAGACAAAGAACGAGTCGCAATTGACGAGGAACAGGGCGCGCGGGGGGCTCACGGGCCTTCCGGGGTACCTCGCCTGGCGCCCGGCTCCAAGCCTTTCAAGGCACCGGCCCGCCGAAGAATCCGAGAAAACGGAGGGCCCAGACGGCGACCAGGCCGACCCCTGCGCTGGCGGTGCTCCAGCGGACCAGGCGGCTCCAGCGCGCGTCGTCGAGCCAGGGGGCCCCCAGGATCACGGCGAGGAGCAGCAGCACAAGGGGCACCGCGAGGGGCTGGAAGCGCGTCGCACCGGCCAGGTCGAGGGACAAAAGGCGAAGCCCCGCCCGGGTCAGACCGCAGGCGGGGCAGGGCAGGTGAAAGAAGCGCTGGAGCAGGCAGGTCCGGAAGGGGAGCAGGCCCACCGCCGAGACCGCCATCGCCGGGAGCAGCGGGCGGAGCCTCGTGCGGGCGCGACCCCAGCGGCTCAGCTCACGTGCTCCGCCTCCCACTTGAACAGGTTGCACATCATCCACGGCGCGTAGATCCCCATGGTGCAGTACACCAGCAGGTAGTTGAGGATGAGCGTGCCGAAGAGGCCGCCCGGGTCGCGGCGGAACTGGAAGGGGCGACCATCGAGCTTGGTGTTCTCCCACATGAACGCGAAGATGTCGTTCATGAACCAGAAGATGTAGATACCAAGGGTGCAGTAGGTCAGCAGCAAGCCGACGATGTACTTGCCGAGCAGGTCGGACGGGTTGCCGTCGAAGGTGAGCCGCCCCGGCTGGCCGTTGATGTACGTGTTCTCGTAGCAGTACTTCTTGTAGTTCACGTACGCCCAGGGGCCGTAGATGCCGAGGGTGAAGTAGGTCAACAGCAGGTTGACCAGCAGCACCTTGGCCAGGCCGCCGGGGGTGCCCCGGTACTCGAGCTGGTTGTTGTCGAGCTTGAGGTGCTGGAAGTGAAACTCGTTGAATTTATGGCCGAAGAAGACGGTCACGCCCAGGATCAAGCAGAGCAGCAGCAGGCCACCGACGCCGGCCCCGAGGATGGGCAACACGTCGGTCTTGAGCTGCTGCCCCAGGAAGGACGAGATGCCCATGATGATGGCCACCACGACGTACCCGCCAAAGATCGGGGCCAGGCTGTAGAGCAGGTAGATCTTGAAGAGATCGCCGCCCTCGCCCAGGAAGTTCACCCGCCCCCCGCCGCCCGGAACCATGCCGCCGCCCGGAGGCGGAGCGAACCCGCCCGGAGGCCCGCCAAAGCCACCGCCGGGAGGGCCACCAAAACCGCCCCCCGGAGGGCCACCAAAGCCACCGCCCGGCGGGGGACCGTAGCCCCCTGGCGGCGCACCCCCGGGCGGAGGACCGTAGCCACCGCCGCCCGGCGGAGGACCGTAACCCCCCGGCGGCGCACCCCCCGGCGGAGGACCGTACCCGCCGCCCTGAGGGGGGCCGCCCCACCCGCCCGGAGCCCCCGGCGGCGCACCGCCCGGAGGCCCACCCCATCCACCACCACCCGGGGGTCCACCCCATCCACCTTGCTGACTCATCGTGCCTCCTCAAAACTGTACGGTTCGGTGCATCGTACCCGGGCTGCCCGTGCCACGGCCACCAAACCGCCCTCCTCCCCGGACAAAGAATCCGCTTGACGCTCAGGGGCAAGGGGTCCCCAGCGGCGCTGGCGCGGGGATCGTGGCCTTCCCGGTCTTCACGAAGCTCTCGAAAAAACAACCGTACTGGTGCTTCACCTCGTCGCGCTGCGAGTAGATCGCGTGCGGGTCGTACACCCCGTCCCCGGCGTACTGGATCACCGCGCCCGTGTAGGCCTCGCCGCCCAGCGACGTGTTGTTGTCCCGGATCGGGTAGGGCAGCAGCCCGCCCCGGTTGTCCAGCGCCAGCGCCTGCTGCATCGAGGGCCACACCTCTTCGCCCCCCTGCGGGTGCTGGTAGGCCAGCGCCACCGCATCAAACAGCTCGATCGGGAAGTACGAGTCGTCCTTGCCCACCGGCTCGTAGATGGGCCGCGACGGGTGGCCCTGCAGCGGGTTCTTCGCGAGCCTTGGCATGTACGCCATCGGCTCCGCCGCCTCCCACGCGGTCTCGAGGAGCTGGAGCGTCGGGTGCAGGTACTGCAGCGGCGCTTTTGTCCCGAGCACCAACCCTACCAGCCCTTCGATGTTGGGCAGGAGCTTGGTCTTCAGGATGAAGTAGCTCCAGAAGCCGCCCGCTCCGGTCGGAGCCACGGCTCGGATCCGGGGCTCTACCGCGCCGAT
>JALOQB010000263.1 GCA_025453595.1 Polyangiaceae bacterium | reverse complement strand
GGGGCGACAACGCCGAAGTTTCTCGCTTGCCAAACACCATGGGCTTTCGACCCACACTCGGAGCCCGAGTTCTTCGGGATCCAAGCCAGACCACCTTGGTCGTTCTTCACCGTCGAGACCAGCACAAAAGAACCAGGATCGGTCTTTCTATGTCCGATCCGAAGCGTAGTGGACCCCGGCGTGAACGCCGGGGGATGCTGCTATTCGCTCAACAACACCACGCACGACCTGGCGACGCCGCTGACGGTGCTGGGGGACGTCACCCTGCTGGAGCAGGCCCTGAGCAACCTGGTCCAGAACGCCATCAAGCATAACCGCCCGGGCGGCCACGTCGCGGTCCTGCTGGAGCGGGACGTGGGCCAATTCTTCCTCGATGTGATCGACGACGGACCGGGGATCCCCGAGGATGAATTGCGACGGCTTCTCCGGGCAGGAGAGCGCGGCGAGCAGGCCCGCACCCGGGACCCGGAGGGGCGCGGCCTCGGCCTGGCCATCGCCGCCCGCGTGGCCTCGGCGCACTCCATGCAGCTCCTCTTTTCTCCCTCCGAATTCGGAGGACTCCGCGTCCGCCTCCAGGGCGACATCACCCCGATCCTCACAGAATGACATTGTTTGTCCCATCTTGCCGGCGCGAGGACGTGGTAATCGTGACCCATGGAGACAAGCGTGAAGCAGCGGCAAACGGTCGGGGGTCGGGGCATGTTGACCCTGCTGGTGCTGGTGACGATGGGGCTGGTGGCGACGGGATGCTGCGGCCGCGTCAAGGGGATGCTGAGCAAGAAGGGGGCGGCGGGCACATCGTCCCCGATCGCGCTGCCAGGCATCGGGGCGCCCGCGGGGCCGCAGGCGGCGCCCGGCCCGGTGACGCTGACCTTTGACGGGGGCACGATCACCGGGTTCACCATCTCCACCGGGGGCAAGGGGCGGGTGCTCACCTTCGACAAGGAGGGGCGCATGATGGTGACCTTCGAGGGGCTCCCGAACGGCACCAAGGTGCAGGCGAACAGCGAGCAGGCGGAGGTGAGCGGGGGCCGCACGGCGCAGGTGCGCCCGGATATCCGGGCGGCGATCGGCGCGGGCACCATCGAGCTGGGCAGCAATTTTGACCCGAAGATCAGCCTG
Source organism: Polyangiaceae bacterium (assembly GCA_025453595.1). Taxonomy (GTDB): domain Bacteria; phylum Myxococcota_A; class Polyangia; order Polyangiales; family Polyangiaceae; genus JANWXX01. The sequence goes on along the minus strand of JALOQB010000263.1, from coordinate 8,655 downwards.
ACGGTGACGCTGCCGGACGGGCGCGTGGGCACGGCGGCGGTGCCGCCGCAGCGGATGAACTCGTTCTCGCTGGGCCAGTTCTTGGAGGCCACCGCGGGGCAAGGGGTCGTCTTCGAGGGAGAGCCGAAGGACGCGAAGCGCGACACCGCGTACCTGACCTACGCGGGCGGTCGCATCCTGGGTCGCAAGGCGCCGATCCGCGAGATCGACGTCGTCGCCACGCTGAAGAAGGGGGCGCAGAAGGGCACGAAGAACTGCTCGGGGTACAAGAGCAAGGACGGCTCGGTGCGCTCGGTCACCCTCGAGCTCTTCGAGGGTCAAGCCATCGCCTACGACCGGCGCACCGGGGCCGAGATCGCGCGCAAGACGCTGGCGCCCAACACGACCTGCCCGATGACGCTGTTCCAGGCGAAGGACGACCCGACCGCGGACAGCAACCTGCCGTCGACCGCCGCCGAGGCCTGGGTCAAGACGCTGCTGCGGTGAAAGGTCGCAGGGGGGCCGGGTGGGTCTTCCCCCGGGGTTCATGGCACCCTACAGGTGGGCGCCATGGACGTGCTGATGCTGTCGCGGGTGCAGTTCGCGCTCACGATCATGTTTCATTACCTGTTCCCGCCGCTGACCATCGGGCTGGGGGCGCTGATGGTGCTGATCGAGGGGGCCTCGCTGTGGACCGGCGACCCGGTGTACCGGACGATGGCGCGCTTCTGGACGAAGCTGTTCGCCGTCACCTTCGCCATGGGCGTCGCCACCGGCATCGTCATGGAGTTCGAGTTCGGGACCAACTGGGCCACCTACTCGCGCTACGTCGGCGACGTCTTCGGCTCGGCCCTGGCCGCCGAGGGGATCTTCGCGTTCTTCCTCGAATCAGGCTTCCTCGCGGTGGTCGTCTTTGGCTGGGACAAGGTCTCGCCGCGCTTCCATTTCTTCTCGACCTGCATGGTCTTTCTCGGGTCCATCTTCTCGTCGGTGTGGATCGTCGTCGCCAACTCGTGGCAGCAGACCCCAGCGGGTTACCATGTGGTCGGCGAGGGGCTGCACGCCCGGGCCGAGATCACCGATTTCTGGGCCATGGTCTTCAACCCATCCAGCGTGCCCAGGCTGCTCCACGTCTGGGTCGGCTCCTTCATCCTGGGGGCCTTCTTCATGATGAGCATCTCGTCGTACTACCTGCTCCGGAACCGGCACCTGGAGGTGGCGCGCCGCAGCCTGCGCATCGCCGTGCTGTGGGGCCTGCTGGTGAGCGCGATCGCGCCCGCGACGGGGCACATCCAGGGGCAGCTGGTGGGGCGGCTCCAGCCGGCCAAGCTCGCGGCCTTCGAGGGCCACTTCGAGACCGGGACGGGCCCCGCGCCGATGTACCTGGTGGGCATCCCTTCCGCCGAGGAGCGCCGGGTCAAGTACGGCGTCGCCATCCCGGGGCTCCTGAGCTTCCTTGTGCATGACAATTTTCACGAGCCGGTGAAGGGCCTCGACGCCTTCCCTCCCCGGGATCAACCCCCCGTCCTGATCCCGTTCCTCAGCTTTCACCTGATGGTGGGCCTGGGCATGGCCTTCCTTGGCCTCACCGGCGCCGGCGCGCTCCTGCTCCGGGGCGGGCGGCTCTTCGAGGCCCGCTGGCTGCTCCGCGCCTACGTCGTCGCGGTCCTCGGCGCCTTCGCCGCCAACCAGGCCGGCTGGATCGCCGCCGAGGTCGGCCGCCAGCCCTGGATCGTCCACGGCCTGCTCCGCACCTCGGACGCCCTCTCCCGGGCCGTCAAGGCCCAGCAGGTCGTCGCCTCCCTCGTCATGTTCACCCTGATCTACGCCCTGCTCTTCGTCGTCTGGGTCTACGTCCTCCACACCAAGATCAGCCACGGACCTGACGACGCCGAGGCCCACCACGAACCCCCCTCCCCGGGCGGGCTCCTCCAGGCCGCATCGGTCCGCGCTGACCCCGCCGCCGATGCATCCATGAGCGCAGCCCGCGGCGCGGAGGTGACCCCGTGAACTGGGACATCCAGACCTTCTGGTTCCTCACCCTCGGCATCCTGATGGCCGGCTACGGCATCCTCGACGGCTTCGATCTGGGTGTAGGTATTCTCCATATGGGTGCCCGCGACGACCACGAGCGGCGCCTGTTCCTGAACTCGATCGGCCCGCTGTGGGACGGCAACGAGGTGTGGCTGGTCACCTTCGGAGGGGCGCTGTTCGCGGCCTTCCCTGTGGCCTACGCGGCGGCCTTCTCGGGCTTCTACGTGCCCTTCATGATGCTGCTGTTCTTCCTGATCATCCGGGCGGTCTCCATCGAATTCCGCAGCAAGCGCCCGGAGCCTGGCTGGCGCGCCTCCTGGGATGTGGCGTTCTCCCTGTCGAGCGGCGGCGCCGCGCTGGTCTTCGGGGCCGCGGTGGGGAACGCGATCCAGGGGGTCCCCATCGACGAGACCCGCGAGTACGTGGGCGACACGCTCTCGCTCTTCTCCCCTTACCCGCTCCTCGTCGGCGCCTTCACCGTGGCCACCTGCGCCATGCACGGGGCGATCTACCTGTACCTGAAGAACGAGGGGGACCTGCAGCGGCGGATCCACCGCTGGATCTGGCGCGCTTTCTTCGTGTTCCTGGCCCTCTACCTGCTGACCTCGGCGACGACGCTGGCCCGCTTCCCCCACGCGCTCGCCAACTTCCGGACGATACCGGCGGCCTGGATCGTCGTGCTGCTCAACGTGCTGGCGGTGGCCAACATCCCCCGGGCGATCCACCAGGGCAGGCCTCTCTACGCCTTCGTCTCCTCGTCGGCCACGATCGCCGCGCTCACCTTTCTGTTTGGCATGGCGCTCTACCCGAACCTCCTGGATTCGAGCATCGACCCCCGGTTCAACCTCACCATTTACAACGCCAGCTCGTCCCTCAAGACCCTCGGCCTGATGCGCACCATCGCCCTCATCGGCATGCCCTTCGTGCTCACCTACACGGGGATCGTGTACTGGGTCTTCCGGGGCAAGGTGCGGCTGGGTGAAAACAGTTACTGAACCGCCCCTCGCGTCCCGCGCGCTTCCGGGTTTATCCTGCGCCCATGCGCCGCCTGCTCCCCTTCTCCCTCCTGCTCACCGCCCTCCTGGCTGCCTGCGCCTCCGATGAAACCGCCGAGTCGGGCCCGGCCCCGGTCGGCGGGAAGGCCGGCAAAGGAGGCACCAGCGGCGCCGCGGGCCAGGGCGGCGACGGGGCCGGCGGCAGCGGCGCCGGGGCCGGCGGCACGGCGGGGGGCGGCGGCAGCGGGGCCGGGGGGGCGGGCAACGGCGGAGCGGCGGGGGCGTCATGGTCCGGAACTTCCGGACAGGGCGGTGAGGCGGGGGCCGCGGGCGAGGGCGGAAGCAGCGGGGCGGGGCAAGCCGGGGCGGGAGGCGAGGCGGGCGCCGCGGGCGAGGCGGGCGCGGCGGGGTCCGGAGGTTCCCTACCCGGGGGGGCCGGGGGGGCCGGTGCAGGAGGGGAGGCAGGGGCCGGGGGGGCCGGGGGGCCGACCTGCACGCCCACGACCAGCAAGGAGACGGAGTGCAACGGGATCGACGACGACTGCAACGGTCAGGTCGACGACGTGGACGTGGGTCAGGATGGTTTTTGCGACTGCCTGCGCATCGGGATCCTGGGGCTCCCCGGGGTGAACCCGTCGGCGAATTTCCAGAGCTGGCTCACCAGCCAGGGGACGACGGTGAACCGGGTCCACCAGTCGGCAGAAGAGACCTTCGACGCAGCCCTGCTGGCCCAGTTTGACGTGTTGCTCTCGGACTGGCTGGTGCGCCCCTACAGCAGCGACGAGTCTGCCATCCTGAAGGCCTGGGTCGAGCAAGGGGGCGGGTACCTGGCGCTGACCGGGCACACGGGCGCGGAGGCTGATTTTTACCCCAACGTTTTCCTGGCGCCCTACGGGCTGTCCTTCGGCGGGGGTCTGTCGTTGGCCCCGGCCAACCAGTTCTTCCCGCACCCGATCAGCGAGGGGATCAGCTCGGTCACCTTCGCCGGTGGGTACGTCGTGACGAGCGTCCCGGTGGATGGGGGCAAGAGCACGGTCTTTGCGGCCAACGCGGACGGCCACGTGGGCTACGCGCACGAGCGAGGCAAGGGCCGGGTGATCGCGTGGGGCGACGAGTGGATCGAATTTGACTCCGAGTGGACGACGATCCCGGACATCAAGACGCTCTGGTCGAACATGCTGCGCTGGGTCGGGCCCCAGAACAAATGCCAGATCGTCAAGCCCTGACCCTGCAGGAGCGAGGCGCATGATCTCTCCACAGACGGCGCGCCAAGCGCTGCTGCGTGTGGATCAAATGGCTCAGTCGGTGCAGGGGATCTTGGAAGGCTCGTACTTGTCCGCCTCGACCCGCTCCTCTTCGCGCAGGGAGACCTCCTCGACGGGGGCAGAGGGGCGAGCGGCGGGGCCAGCGGTGCGCAGCGACCAGGTCGCGGCGGAGGTGTTCTGGTTCATGGCCACCACGTACAGCAAGCGACATGCCGTGGCCGCGTCATCCCCTGCAGCGGCCGATCCATCCGTTGCCGCGCCGTGTCTGTGCAAGCGCCTTCGCGCCGCTGCGAACCCTGCCCCGCTGCAGGCTCGCCGACGCCAGGGTCGAGAGAGGCTAGACTGATCGGATGTACCGGGATGCCGCCCAGAGACCGCTGTGCCCAGCCTGCGGGAGCTCGAACCAGACGGAAGAGACCCAGTTTGACCCCAGCGAGGGCTACGCGCAGATCTTCTTCCGCATGAAGACGCCGCCGAGATCGAGCTGGGACAGCGACAAGGTGCGGTTCATCGTGGATCGCGCCAGGATCTGCATCGACTGCGGCCACGTGAGCCTGTCGCTCTCGGAGAGCCGACGACGGGAGCTCGCCGCGCAGCTGGGTGGGCTCAAGCCGATGCCCTCGTGAGCCAGGCCCTAGCGGCGTCGCATGAAGAAGGCGACGGCGGGCTGGATCTCGCCGCGAGGGACGACGAGGAGCATGCTCATCCCGGCCTCGACCACGGAGGAGCCCCGGACCCGCTGGGCCTCGGAGCCCGAGGTGTACATGCCGGCGACGACGCAGCGCTCCGGGAAGCCCGCCTCGGCGGAGATCTCGGCGACGGTGCGCCCCACGGTGACCGAGTCGGCAGGGACGACCAGCTCGAAGGCGACCGAGGTGCCGTGGCCCACCAGCAGCGCGTTGCGCACCGCCTCGTGCTCCAGCGCGGTCCCGAAGGCGCCGACGTACATGTCGATCTCGCTCAGCACCCGCTGCACCCCGGCGGCCCGGTAGACCGGACGGTACGAGGGGTCACGCATCCGCACCATGACGCGCTTGCAGCCGGCCGCCTGCGCCAGCAGCGCCACCGCCAGGTTGTCGGCGTCACGCCGCAGCATCGCCCCCACCACGTCGGCCCGGTGCACCTCGGCCTCCCGCAGCAGATCGGCGTCCGTCGCGTCGCCCGCGAGCGCCACCAGGCCGTGCTGCTCCGAGGCCCGCGCGGCGCTGGCGGCTTCGCGATCGAGGATGGTCACGTTGTGACCCACCTCCCGGAGGTGGAGCGCGACGGAGAGGCCAGCACGGCCAGCGCCAGCGATGAGCACACGCATGTCAGTGATCCTTGGAGGAGGCGTTGAGGGAGATGAGCTGCTCGTCGAGCTTGGAGGTGTGGTGGGTGACCGCCTCGGAGCTGACCAGACCCCGCCGCGCCGCGTCGAGGAGCGCAGCCTTCTGGGAGAGCAGCAGGGCCTGCTCGATGGGGTGATCGGAGTCGGAGGTGGAGAGGGCCCGGATGGTCTTCTCGGCCTCGATGATCTTGCGCTGGAAGGACGAGTGGCGCTCGGCGTGGTCCATGCGAGAGAGCAGGCCCGCGTGGAGCAGCTCGTCCAGCTCGACCTGGCCGCGGCGCGCCTGGACCAGGTTGGCCTTGGCGTCGTCGAGCTGCTGGTCCGAGGCCTCGAGCACCACCCGCATCTTCCGCAGGAACCAGCGGAAAGGCAGCGCCTGGGTGAGCAAGGTGATGAGGGTGACGCCGAAGACGATGGCCACGAGCCGGTCCCGGCCAGGCAGGGCCGCCGGGAGCGCCAGCACCGCCGCCATGGAGAGGGCGCCCTTGATGTTGCCAAAGACCATCACGTGCTGAAACCTGGCGGGGACAGGCTCGCGGCTCACCAGGTTCATCAGGCCAAAGCAGCCGTAAACCGCCACGGCGCGGCCCGCATGGAGCGCGATGAGCGCGAGGAAGATCGAGAGGGACTCCTGGAGCAGCACCTGGGCGTTGAGCTGCATGCCGACGAGGAGAAAAAGGAAGACGTTGACCACGAAGCCCGCGGTCTCCCAGAAGCTGTGGAGCGCCAGCACCCGGGAGGGGCCCAGGCTGTCGCGGGCGGCGTTGCCGATGATCATCCCGGCGACCACCACCGCGATGACCGGGGAGGCATGGAAATGCTCGGCCACGAGCGAGGTGGCGAAGGCGAGGCCGAGGGAGGCCAGGATCGTGGTGAGGTGATCCGGGGTGTTGCGGAGCGCCACGGCGCCGAGGGCCCCGGCGGCCCCCCCGAAGGCGGCCCCGCCCACGGTGGCCAGCACCAGCGACCGGGACGCGTCCAGCGCCGAGAACTTGCCGCTGGCCACCACCGCCGAGGTCAGGCTCACCAGCACCAGGGCGGTGCCGTCGTTGAAGAGGCTCTCCCCCTCCATGATCGAGGCGAGGCGGTGCGGCACCCGCTCGCTCCGGAACGCCAGCAGCACGCTCACCGTGTCGGTGATCGAGAGGAGCGCCCCCAGCAGCAACGCCAGCGCGAAGGGCATCGACAGCTCGAAGGTGGCGACCGCCGCCGTCGTCAGCAATGAGATCGCGACCCCGGGGATCGCCAGCGCAAAGATCGGCTTCACCTCGCGCCCCAGGTGGCTCGAGTCCGCGAAGAGGGCCCCCTCGAACACCAGGATCGGCAGGAAGACCAGCAGCACCAGCTCCGGATCCATGGTCACGTGGGGCACCAGGTGCAGCAGGGCCCCCAGCAGCCCCGCCACCACCAGCACCACGTTGAACGGGATGTTCAGCCGCTTCGCCCCCACCGCCACCGCCGTCCCGATGACGACCACCGCGGTCAGATCTTCCAGACGCTCTTTCATCGAGGCTCGCTCATCTGCTCTACTCTCGCCGCCGGGCCCCCAGGGCCACCGCAAGGCATACAGGAAGCCCCCCCCCTGTCAACCCGGCTCGCCCCCTCTTCTGCCCCAGGCCATCATGAGCGAAGCCCCCCTCGACGAGCTGCTCCGGCAGGCCGAAACCCAGCTCTCCCACAGCCCTGTCGCCGCGGTGGCCATCCTCGAGCGCGCCGCCGACGACACCTCCCACCCCTCCGACCACCGGGTCGAGGCCCTTGCCCTCCTCGCCCAGCACATCGCCAGCGCACGCTCGGCCCACGGGCTGACCGAGGCCCGCTCTTACCTCTCCCGCGCCGAGGCCCTGCGACCCCAGGGGCCCGTCGCACGCGGACGCCTGCTCCTCAGCCGCGGCTACATCGCCTTCCGCGAGGCCCAGGACGACGCCGCCCTCGCCCTCCTCCAGGAGGCCGCCGACCTCCTCGCCGAGCGACCCAGGCTCCGGGCCCGTGCCTTCGATACCCTCGGCATGCTCCTCTCCCGCCGCGGTGACCTCGACGGCGCCCACGAGCTGTTCTCCGCCGCCGTCGAGCTGAAGTGCGGCGACCCGGCCGGCAAGGACCCCCACTCCCTCGCCCTCACCTACGGCAACCTCGGCCGCCTCGAGCTCACCCGCGGCCGCTTCGCCGAGGCCGAACGCTGGCTCCGGCAGGACCTCGAGCTGATCCTCCTCCACGACCCAAAGCCCGCCACCGAGGCCCACGTCCGTAGCCAGCTCGCCCAGGCCATCGAGGGCCAGTGCCCGGGCCGCGAGGCCGACATGCGGGCCGAGCTCGATCGCGCCCACCGCCTCGCCCCACGAAACTCCGTCACCGCCCTCTACATCCTCAAGAACGTCACCCTCCTCGCCCTCCGCGAGGGCCGCCCCCGCGACGCCCGCAAGGCCATCGACGAGCTCCGCGAGGCCACCGCAAAGCAACGCTTCGCCGAGTTCGACCCCTGGCTCCCCTTCCTTGAAGGACGCCTCCTCCGCGCCGAGGGCTCCCGTCACTCCCTCGACCTCGCCGCCCGCCGCTTCGAGGAGTCGTACCAGCTCTTCGCCGCTCGCCAGATGCCCCAGCAGGCCTGCGACGCCGCCCTCGAATGGGCCGATGCCCTCGCCGCCCGCGGCGACACCCGCAAGGCCGCCAGCACCCTCCAGACCGCTCGCGACACCCTCGACGCCCCCCCCTCCGTCCGCGACGCCCTCGTCGCTCGCCTCGATACACGCCTCGTCGCCCTCGGCGGCGAGGGCTTCCTCCCGGCACTCCAGACCCGCCTCCGGCGTCTCCTCGGCACCCCTGCCTCCCCGGGACCTGCAGCTTCTTCCGGCGAGGTCAACAAAGACCTCCCCTCCCCGGTCACCTTCTGCGCCCTGGAGATCCGGGGTCTGGATGCCCTGTGGGCCCAGGACCGACCGGCCGACTGGTTGCTGACGCGGGTGGGTCGCATCTTCCACGCCCAGGCGCTGACCGCATCGACCATGGGGGCCACGGTGGACCGGCTGGGCCCCGACCGGCTGCTGATCTTCTTTCC
>JALOQB010000559.1 GCA_025453595.1 Polyangiaceae bacterium | reverse complement strand
AGCTGGAGCGCGCCCTCGGGGAGCAGGTTGGCCGCCAGCATGCGCTCGACCATGCGCACCGTGAGGAGCGCCGTGGGCGTGGCGGGCTTGACGAGCACGGGCATGCCGGCGAGCCAGGCGCAGGCGGCCTTCTCGGCGAGGCCCCAGGCGGGGAAATTGAAGGCGTTGATCAGCACCGCGACGCCGTGCCGCGGGACCCACACGTGCTGCGCTGCCATGCGCGACGAGCGCCCCATGGGGATCGGCTCGCCATCGACGAGGAAGCGGGCGTCGCCCAGGGGCGCGCCCAGCTCGGCGTAGGCCGCGAGGGTACCGCTGGCCCCGTCGACGTCGAACTTCGCGTCGCCGCGGGTGTTGCCGCCGTTCTTGACGCCCAGATCGAGCAGCTCCTCGCGGGCCGCGTGGATCGCCTTGGCCAGCCCCTTCAGCATCTCGGCGCGCTGCGCGAAGGTCATCGCGCGCAGCGCCGGGCCGCCCCGGGTGCGGGCAAACGAGAGGGCCGCGCCCAGCGCTGCGCCCTCGGCGCCGGCGCGGGCGATGACCTCCTCGGTGGTGGGGTTGACCAGCTCTTCCAGGTTCGAGGTCGCCTCGTACCAGGACCCGGCGAGGTAGCTACGGAGCGTCTCCATGCTCAGGCCACCCCTCGGAAGCGGTCGACCCCTTCGCCGCGGACGTACTCGAAGTCGAGAGGGGTCCCTTCGACCCCCTTGGCCGGGGGAGCGATCCAGTTGGCGACCTTGCCGGGCTCGACCACCGGGACCATGAGGCTGCGGACGTAGGCGCGGTCTTCAGGGGTCGGGAGCCACTCGGAGGTGCGAGCCTCGAAGGCCTCGCGTGAGAGGGGCGAGCCGTCCGGGGCGAAGTGGAAGCCGGCGTAGATGCCCATCTTGCGGTTGAACTTGCGGCTGGGGAGGGAGAGCTCGAAGGAGACGCCCTCGGCGGCGATGGTGCGGTTCCACTTGCGCACGGCGCGCTCGCAGTCGTTGACGTACTCGTCGCGGAGCACCTCGTTGAGGGCGTTGCGGAGGGGGACCTCCTTGCGGCGTAGCTGGCCGTCCTCGACGACGTCCATGGTGTAGATGCTGTCGAGGGCGCCGTGCTCCTGGTACTTGTCCTTCTCGCGGAAGCGGCCCTTGAGGCCGGTGCTGAAGAAGTCGGCGGCGTTGGTGGAGATCTCGCCGCCGAAGAGCTCGACGGCGCTGGAGAACCAGTAGTTGATGTACTTCTGGATGGTGACCAGGTCGATGCCGCCCTGGCGCCGGGTGTCGCCGTTGGGGTCGAGCTTCGAGAGCTGGGCGGCGCGGCGGACGATGCGGTCGATGCCGGTCTCACCGACGAAGAGGTGGAAGGCCTCCTCGGTGAGCATGAAGCGGGTGGCGCGGGCGAGGGGGTCGAAGCCCGACTCGGCGAGGGAGGCGAGCTGGTACTTGCCGTCCCGGTCGGTGAACATGGTGAAGCAGAAGAACGAGAGCCACTCGTCGGTGGACTCGTTGAAGGTGGACAGGATGCGCGGGGTGTCCGGGTTGCCGGCGCGGCGCTGGAGGAGCTGCTCGGCCTCCTCGCGGCCGTCGCGGCCGAAGAACTGGTGGAGCAGGTGGACCATGGCCCAGAGGTGGCGCCCCTCCTCGACGTTCACCTGGAAGAGGTTGCGCATGTCGTAGAGGGAGGGGGCCGTGTGGCCCAGCTTGCGCTGCTGCTCGACGCTGGCCGGCTCGGTGTCGGCCTGGGTGACGATGATGCGACGGAGCACGTTGCGTAGCTCGCCGGGGACCTCGTTCCAGACGGGCTGCCCCGCGTTGTCGCCGAAGTGGATGGTGCGCTCCTTCTCGGGCGGGGTCAGGAAGATGCCCCAGCGGTAGTCGGGCATCTTGACGTAGTCGTAGTGGGCCCAGCCGTCGTTGTTGACCGAGATGGCGGTGCGGAGGAACACCTGGTCCTCCTGGAAGCCGCAGGGCCCCATCTCGCGCCACCAGCTGAGAAAATCAGGCTGCCAGGTCTCGAGGGCCCGCTGGAGCCGCTTGTCGTCGGAGAGGTTGACGTTGTTCGGGATCTTGTCGAAGAGGCTCATGGTCGTGGCTCCTTGGGGTCAGCAGCGGCGGTAGTCAAAGGAGGGGCGGGTGGGCTTGCCGTACATCGAGAGGGCGCCGGCCTCGCCCACCGCGTTGGGGCGCTGGAAGATCCAGTTTTGCCAGGCCGAGAGGCGGCCGAAGATCTTGCTATCGCAGGTCTCCTGGCCCGCAAACCGGAGGCTGGCCTCCATGCCGGTGAGGGCGTCCGGCGAGAGGCTGGCGCGCTCCTCGATGGCCACGCGCAGCTCGTCGTCCCAGTCGAGGTCGTCCGGGGCGAGGGTCACCAGGCCGGCCTCGTCCGCGGCCTCGGTGTCGAGGGGCTTGTCCTGCGTGAGCAGCGCCTCGAGGCGCGCGGGTTCGCCGGCGAAGCGCACCTGGAGGCGGGAGAGGCCATGGGCCATGGGCATCGCCCCCCGGTTGGCCGCCGAGAGGGCCACGTGGACCGGACGCGCCGGGTCGTTGAGCATGTAGACGCGGTCCGCGAGCAGGGCC
>JALOQB010000028.1 GCA_025453595.1 Polyangiaceae bacterium | reverse complement strand
GATGCAAGGGGGCCGCGCGGGGCGCAGCCCCATCGGCCCCCTTGCCCGGGGGTGGGCGGGCAGCCCACCGTTCCCGCGAAGCGCCCGGGGCGCAGCCCCCTCCACCCCCTTGCCGCGGGCGTGGGCTGCGCAAGCCCACCGTTCCCATGAAGCACCTGGGGTGTGGTACCTCACTCGAAGAGCCAGCGGAGCCCTCGCTTGGCTCCGGTCGCCCCTGCGGCCCCGACCACGAACAGGGCAGGTGCGCTGAGGCCGCCCAGCACGGCGATGGCGCCGGCCCCGACGGCGACGCCGGCCCCTGCGGCGATGGCGCCGGTGGAGGCATCGAGGGCGACGCGGACAAGGGCCTGCCGTGCGGAGATCTCGCCTTGCTGGTAGGCGCGGGAGGCGTCGATGCCGCTGGATACACCGTCGAGGAGGGCGCCCACGCCCGCTGCGCGGCGGGCGGCGCCGTAGAACTGATCGGTGGCGCTGCCGGAGACCACGCGAACGACGGCGCCAGCGGTGGTGCGGAGGCCGGGCTGGAGGGCCTGGGCGGCTTGCTCGACGGCCTGACCGGCGGCCCCTTCGGCCGCGTGGGAGAGGCGATCGATGGCGCCCTGGAGGGGGGCGCTGGCGAGGACCTTGCCGGCGACCCCGGCGAGCCTGGGGCCCGCTGCGAGCTGCACGGCGCCGAAGGCCTTCTGGAGTCCCTGGCCGGCGAGCGCGCCGACGCCCCCCGGGAGGAGGGCGCCGAGGGCGGAGCGGGCGGCCCAGTCGACCGCGTGGCGAGCGGCGGCGCGGGCGGATTCGTCGAGCAGGTGGCGACCTCCGGCCTGGAAGGCGGTCTCGGCGGCCTTGCGGGCCCCGACGGCGCCCAGGCCGGCGGCGCAGGCCCGGAGCAGCTCGGTGATCTTTCGTTCGCTCATGAGGGGCTCATGGTGCCACGGGGGGCCTCCGGGGGAGAAGTCCGTGGCTGTAGAGAACCTATCTATAGCAGAGCTGCTCGGCTTTTCTGCACTCGACGCGCTTGATGGTGCGTCCTTCGGGGGAGGTGTAGTGGTTGACGAGGGGTTCTCCGCGCTCCACGGTCATGCGGGCGGCGCCGGTGGGCCAGGTGACCCCCTGGTTGATCCAGCCCTTGTGGGCCTGGAGATCGCCGGAGGTGGAGCGGCACTCGACGGTGGTGAGGCGATGACGAGCGTCGTAGAGGTAACGCACGTCGTGGCACCCGATGGTGGCCTCGACGGGGCGACCGGTGACGCCGAAGAAAGACTCGCTGACCAGGCCCCCGAGGGCGTCGTAGCGCAGGTTCATGCGGCCCACCGGGCCCAGCGCGGTGGCGGCGTTTCCCTGTTCATCGAGGAAGCTCCGGGTCGCGACGCGCCCGTCCTCGCCGTAGGTCATGCGCATCTCGTGGGGGTACGAGCCCTGGATCAGCGCGGTGGGGCGTCCATCCTGGAGGAAGCCCTTCCAGGAGACCGGGCGGCCCCGGTCGTCGCGCTGCCACCGCTGGAGCGAGCCCGCCTCCCCGGCGCTACCGTTGCAGTTGACCGGCCTGAGCTGGTTGTTCCGGCATCGGATCGAGGCCTCGTCGCCTCGCGCGTCGAACTCGCGCTCGATCTGTGCCGCGTACTCGCCCTGGGCCGGGTCCTGGGTGAGGGCGCCGGCGGCGTTGTGGAGCGTGATCCGCAGCGGGCGGCAGGAAGGGTCGGGGACGACGCGGAACTCGCTGATCTCCCCCTTGCGCGTGGGCGCTCCGGTCACATCCAGGAAGGTCTGCCGCACCACGCACCCGCTGCCGTTGTACTCGTTGCGGATCGTCGCTGCCTGCTGGCCCCTCCGGGCGCGCGGGGCCCCGGTGGAGTCCAGGCAGGTCTCGCTCTCCAGGTTGCCCGCGGCGTCGTGGTGGAGCGCCAGGCCGTAGCAGCCGTCCGTCAGCCGCGCCGAGGGCGCCCCGGTCCAGTCAAAATACTGCTCCTTCACCCGGGCCCCGGCGCCGTCATGCTGGTACCGGACCAGGTGGTACCCCTCCCGGCTGTCCGAGGGCCTCGGCGCTGCGCCTTCCTCTGCCTGAAAGCACGCCATGCTGGTCCGCCGGTGGTCCCCGTCCTGGGTGAAGCGCCACACCGGGCAGCCCTCCGCGTCCGTGATCAGCACCCCCGTCGGGGAGAGGCACCGGCGCTCCTGGATGTCTCCGGAACTTCCATAGACAAGCTGGACCTTGCTGCACCCCTGGTCGATCACCTCCCCGGAGCGCAGGGTGGTGATCGAGAGGTCCCCGGGCTGGATCGAGGTGCGCTCGCTCTCGACGCCGTACCTGAGGGTGGAGCGGGTGAGGGTCTGCCCCTCCTGCCGGAAGCGGATCTCCTCTGCGATCTGGCCGTCGGGCCGGATTTTCTCGAGGCGAACGGGGCGCCCTTGCTCGCGGGTGAGGCGGAAATGCCAGCGACCGGCGCGTTCTCCCTCGGGGAGCGGGACGCGGAGGAACGGCTCGCGCCCCAGCTCGACCCAGCGTCCCAGCTCGACCGCCGGGGCAGGGGCGGCGATGGAGGCCCCGGACGTGGCTCCGGGGGCGGCGCGGCGTTGGACCACCCACCAGGCCCCGGCGCCGAGGACGCCGAGGCCTCCCAGCGCCAGCGCCAGGCCCCCGGCGATCAGGGCGAGCGGGGGCGCTTTGGCGGCAGGAGGGGGAGGGGGCTGCGGGGGGGCCAGCTGGGTGGCTGCGGGGGGGCCTCCTGGCAGGGCGGTGTACCCGGGCCCGACCGGCAGCGCGGTGGCCCCTTGGTGCGGTGGGGTGGGGTGGGGCGTGGTGCCGTGGCCTGGCTGCGCGGTACCTCCGTGGAAGCCTGGGCCGGGCGCGGTCTGGGAGGTCGGGGTGAGCGCAGGTTGCTGCCAGACCCCGACGGCGACCGGGGTCGGGGCCGGGGTGCTGGGCGAGGTGGGGCGAGGCTGGATCGGCGCGGTCCCCGGGGGAGGGCCGTAGGTGGACTGGAGCGAGGGGAGGGGCCCGGGGGCAGGCAGACCGCAGGCGAAAAGGGAGGCCCGGAAGGCCTCGTACAGCTGCTCTGCGTCCTGGTACCGCTGGACGGCGGAGATCGCGAGGGCCCGCTCGAAGACCGCCTCGATCGGATCCGGAGCCCAGAGACCGCAGCGGCGGGGGGTCGGGCGCTCGGCCGCGGTGGCGGCGGTCAGGAGCTCGGCCATGTCCGCCCCCTGGAGCGCGTGGCGCCCCGTGACCATCTCGACCAGCACCAGGGCGAGGGCGTGGACGTCGGTCCATGGTCCGGAAGCTCCATACTTCCGGGAGAAGAACTGCTCGGGGGCTCCGTACTGGGGGGAGAAGGCCTGGAAGCCGCTGCCGGTGCCGGTGGCGGCCTGCTGGGCGCTGTCGCCCTCCTGCATGGCCTTGGCGATACCGAAGTCGAGGACCTTGAGGGCGAGGCCGCGGGCGGTGCTGGCGAGGAAGAGGTTGGCGGGCTTGATGTCGCGGTGAGCGACCTTCATGCGGTGAGCGAAGGCGAGGGCGTCGAAGGCTGGGGCGAGGAGGGCGAGGGCGTCCTGGATGGAGAGGAGCCCGAGGCCCTGGGCGCGGCGCTGGGCGAGGTGAGCCTCCAGGGTCTGGCCTTCGAGCCATTCGAGGACCAGGTAGGGCGCGGAGAGGCCAGTGTGGGTGGAGGTGACACCGGAGTCGTAGACATGGACGATGCCAGGGCAGTCGTGGAGGCGAGAGAGCAGCAGGCCTTCTTCGCGGAATTTGGCGAAGAAGGCCTCGCGTGCCTGGGGGGAGAAGTGCGGGGGCACCTTGAGGCACTTGACCGCGATGGGGCGCTGCAAGCTGAGATGGAGGCCCCGGTACACCACGCCGAAGCCCCCCTCGCCGATCTGGGCGTCGATACGGTAACGGGCCTCCAGCGTGGCCCCGACGAGCCCGAACACGTCTCCTTGCATGGCCTCCCACTTTACCGCGGCGCCGAGGGGGGGTGTTTTTTTCATGGCCCCGCGCGAGCCCTGGCCCCGGACCTCGCCGTTCTGCGGTCGATCCAGGGCCTGCGGAGGGTGTACCTTGGGCGCGATGGCGCTCCTCGATTTCTGGTTCGATTACTCGTGCCCTTACGCCTACCTGGGGAGCACCCAGATCGAGGCGCTGGCGGCGCGTACCGGGGCGACCTTGCGCTGGCGTCCCATGCTGCTGGGCGGGGTCTTCAAGGCCAGCGGGACGCCCCAGAACCTCTCCAGCGTGCTGTCCCCGGCGAAGGCGCGGCACAACCTCCTCGACATGCAGCGCTGGGCCGAGCTGTTCGGCGTGCCGCTCCGCATGCCGGAGGGGCACCCGATGCGCACCGTCGAGGCCCTGCGCGCGACCTTGCTGACCGGGGTCGATCCGGCGGTGATCCACGGTTTTTACCGGGCCTACTGGGTGGACGGGCTGGCCCCTTCGACCCCCGCCGTGCTGCGCTCGGTGCTGGCCGCCGCGGGGCACGACGCCGACGAGATCCTGCCCAGGCTCGACGACGCTGCCATCAAGGAGGAGCTGCGCCGCCGCACCGATGAGGCGATTTCCCTGGGCATCTTCGGCGCGCCGGCCTGCATCGTGGACGAGCGCGAGCTGTTCTGGGGGCAGGATCGGCTTCACTTTGTCGAGCGCGAGCTGCTGCGATCCGCCCGCTGATGCGCCGGTTTTTTCCGCCGCTGTTGGCGCTGCTGGCCCTCGGCCCCCCGGGGGCCATGGCGGCGCCGAAGCCCCTGCGCGATGTGCCCTGCCAGGGGTGCTTGCTCCAGCTCCCCGCGGGGGAACCCCGGGAACCAGTGCCGCTGCTGGTGCTGCTCCACGGGGACGAGGGCAATCCATCGACGGTGTTCCCGCGGTGGTCCAGGGCCGCCGAGGCGCGCGGATACGCGCTGCTGGCGCTCCAGTGCCCCCGGGCCCTGGGCTGCACCCAGGGGAGCTGGTGGCGCTGGGACGGCGATCCAGCCTGGATCTCGGCGCAGGTCGCCGCCGTCGCCGAGCGCACCCCGCTGGACCGACGCCGCATCTTCCTCTCGGGCTGGTCCGGGGGGGCCTCGTACCTGGCCCGGGTGGCGCTCCAGCTCCAGGGGTTCACCGGCCTCCACCTCCACGGCGGCGGCCTCGCCCCGCGGGGCGAGGTCTGCCCTCGGTGCCCCCTCCCGACCTACTTCCTGGTCGGCGACCGCAACCCGCTCCACGAGCTCGCCGTCGAGGCCCGCGACGGCATCGCCCGCTGCGGCGGCGCCCTCGAGTGGTCCCTGCTCCCGGGCAAGGATCACGCGGGCGAGCTCGCGGCCCTCGACAGCAAGCGCGCCGGGGTGATCCTCCAGTGGCTCGAGCTGCATGCGCACCGCCTGCGCTGCGACGAGCTCCCCTCGGCCCCGAGCGCTGAACCGCCCCCCGTCGAGCCCCCCGCCCCCTCCGTCGAGCCGCCCCCGCCAGCGCCGATCGCGGGGCCCCCTCGGGCGCGGGGCTGCGGGTGCGACGTGGCAGGCAAGGGAGCGCAAGATTCGTGGGCGGCGGCGGCCTTCGGGCTGCTAGGGTGGGCCTGGCGCAGGAGAGGGAAGCGGTGGCGCAGAGCAAGAAAAAATCCGATCTGTTCGAGATCCCCAGGGAGGTCGACCCGAGGCTCCCCTGGCTCTGGGAAGCCGGCGTCATCTCCCTCGCGCTGCTGTCCGTCGTGCTCTTCCTGTTCGAGTGGATCCTGCCCCACCCCACCCCGCGGTGGATCCTCCTCACCGACCTCGGGATCTCCTTCTTCTTCCTGACCGACTTCCTGGTGCGCCTCGCGCGATCCCCCCGTCGCTGGCTTTTTTTTCAGCAAAACTGGGTCGATCTGCTGGCCTCCATCCCGCTGGTCGAGCCCCTCAGCACGCTGCGCCTGGTCCGCTTCCTGAGGCTCCTGCGCCTCTGGCGCCTCGGGCGCCTGCTGCGGCGGGGGCGTCAGATCGTGTTCCCCGAGGCCCTCGGCAAGCTGGGCCAGGCCACCTTGCTGGTCTGGGCCACCGCCGCGCTGCTGATCTACGAGCTGGAGCACGGCTCCAACTCGAACATCAAGACGCTCTCCGACGCCCTCTGGTGGAGCATGACCACGCTCTCGACCGTGGGCTACGGCGACATCTCGCCGGTGACGCCGGCGGGGCGCCTGGTCGGCATGATGACGATGGTGCTCGGGGTCGGGCTGCTGGGGGGCCTCGCGGCGACGATGGCGACCATGCTCCTCGAGTTCCGGGAGATGGGGCAGAAAGGGCTACGAAATTACAAGATGCAAGACCACCTGCTGATCCTGGGCTGGGGGCCTCGTTCCCCGGCGGCCCTCGAAGATTTCTTCCTCGATCCGCGGTACGCCGGGCTCCGCGCCATCATCGTGGCGGACCTGGAGCGGACCCCGTACGACGACCCCCGCGTGCTCTTCGTCCGCGGCAACCCGGGGCGCCGCGAGGTGCTCGAGCGCGCCAGCGCCTCGAAGGCGGTCCTGGCCATGGTGTTCCCCCGGAACATCACCGATCCCCAGAGCGATCTGCAGACCGCCCTCACGGTGCTGACCCTGCGCCGGCTCAACCCCAGGGTCCGCATCGGCGCCGAGCTGGTCTCGTCAGAGAACCATGACTACCTCACCGAGGTCGGCTGCGACGCCGTGATCGATGTGTCGGCCTTCGGCGCCATGCTCCTCGTCCGCTGCCTCCAGGACCTCGGCACCCTCCACGTCATGGAAGATCTGCTGACCAACAAGGGCGGCTCCGAGCTGTACCACATCCCGGTCACCAGCGAGTTTTTCGGGAAATCCTTCCGCGAGTACGCCCATCAGATGCTCGACCGTGATTGCTCCGTGATCGGCCTCGACCGCGACGGCTCCCGCGAGCTCAACCCGGACGGTACCCTCGTGCTCCGCGACGGCGACCACGCCATGGTCGTCGCCCGGGAGCCACCGTCGTGATCGTGGGGTCTTGATGTCTCCCTTTTCCTGGAGAGTCTCGACTAGACTGACCCAGGTGCGCGTCTACCCATGGTGCTTGGTCTCCCTTCTGTCCCCTGTCACGGCGTTTGGCCAGCAAGCCATCGTCTCCCTGCCGTCGGCTGATGTGACCCCCAGGGGAGAATTCTTTGTGATGCAAGAATCCCAGGTGCGCGCCTGGTCCCCCAAGCCTTACTGGAACACGACCCACTTCTGGTGCTTCGGGCTCGGGTACCACGCAGAGCTGGCCGTCACGATGCTCAACGTCGGGGTGCCCAGCAACCCCTCCGCTAGCCTCGCTAACGGCTTCAAGGTGGCGCTCCCGATCCTCACCGACGAGCTACCCCGGGCCGAGATCAAGATCACCACCGGCACCATGGCCCTCTTTTCCCTTCAGGATAGGGGGTACGGGTACTGGTTTTACTCGCACCTCAGCGGCCGCCTCCCGCGGGTCCGCACGCGGTTGAGCCTGGGGGCAAGCCAGGCCTCTCAGCTCCTCTTTGAACGAGAGCTCACGGTCATCATGGCCGCCGCGGAGCAGCCTCTGATGGGCGACAAGCTCAACCTCGTCGCCGAGTGGTTCTCCGGGAAGCATGACCTGGGGAATTTTATCTACGGTCTCGCTTACCATCCGAACCACTCCTGGATCTTCGTGGTCGGTCACAAGATCCCGACGAGTGGCCCTGAATTCGGGGCCAACAAGATGGCTGCTGTGGGCGAGATTGGCTGGTTTTTCCACTGAACCAGGCCACCCTCTGGGCTCAATCTTCCCCGTAGCGCAGCGTCGGTGGTTCCTCGTCGGACCACCGGAAATCCGAGGTGTCCGCCTCTTCGGGCCACGGGATGGCTACCTCCCCGGAAAAGGGCTCGTGCAGCGCCATGGCGCAGGAGCCTTCCCCGGTGTCCCTTGCCTTGTCCGTCAACCCCGCCACCAGGCTTGCGCTTTCGCCGACACCGTCTCCCTGTGCCTCCGCCACGCCGGGCGCAGGGCAGCGAGAAGACAGCGGGGATTCAAGGGAAAAGCCGGAAGAAAGATCCACGGAGCACCTCCTGCCACCGGACCCTGCAAGGGCCGTGCTTGGGGGCCCTGGTGGGTCGAGGGGGTCGACGCCAGGGGCGAGGGGTGCTGTGCTTGGTCGGGCCGCATGACGATCTGTTCAACAGGAATTCATGGCTTGGATCAGGTGCTGGGCGGGGGGCTTCGCCTGTTCTCCAGGGCCCCTGGCGCGCCTCCATCCGGGGCGGTGGTGCTGCGGGGGCCTCCCGGGGCCGGCAAGAGCCTGATGGCGCTGCAGATCGCCTCCGCGCTGGCCCGCGCGCTGGAGGGCGACGTGTTTTATGCCTGCATCGAGCTGCTCCCCACCGAGCTCCAGGCCCAGCTCGCCTCGATCGCGTGGCCCCAGGGGGCCCCTCGCTTCGTGGATCTGCGGCGACCCGAGGGAGACGCCGGGGGGCGCCGGTTGTTCTGCGGCTCCCTGGCCCTCGATCCGGAGGACCCGGCGGCGCACCTCTGGGATTCCCTCGAGGTGCTTCGCCTGGAGGTCGAGCGCCTCGACGGGCACCCCCGCGTGCTGGTCCTCGACTCCCTCACCAGCGGCTACCGGCTGGGCCGCGAGGTGCCGCGACCCCTCGTCGATGGCCTGTGCAAGCTCGCCGCAGGCATGGGCTGGTGCGTGATCTTCCTGGAAGAGACCTCCTCGTCGGAGCCTTCCCCCTGGTGCTTCGCCGTCGACACGGTCCTCGAGCTGGGCTTCGAGTCCTCTCGCCTCGACCTGCGCTCGTCTGCCCTGCGCACGATCCACCCCTCCAAGCACCGCTTCGGGCGCTCCTTCCCCGGGCCTCACCTGTTCGAGATCGAGCACGACGGGCTGCGGGTGTACCCCACCGGCAGCAGCTACACCTCTGGCTTCTCGTCCGCCTACCCGGTGCAAGATGCCTCCTGGACGCTGCACGGCTTCCGTAGCTGGAGCGAGATCCGCCCCTTCTCCTGGACGGCCTCCAGCGACGTGGTCACCTTCGTCCACGGCTCTGACCCTGCGACCGTCGTGCGCACCGCGCTCCGCGTCAGCCACGAGCTGGGCGAGCGGCCGCTGCATCTCCCCCTTTCCTCGATCGATGAGGCCCGCGGGACGCCCCTCTCCAGCGACGCCTGGATGGCCCAGGTCTGGGGTCGCCTCGAGCGCAACCTCCCCCGGTCCGTGGCCTTCGGTGACCTGCGCGCCCTCGCCACCTTCACCGAGCCCACCACCTGGCTGCACAACCTGGCCATCCTCACGCGCCACCTGGCGAAGGCCGGCGTCAGCGTGGTCCTCTACGAGACGACCCGGGCCAACCTGATCAACCGCGACGGTCACCTGCTGGGCTGGCCCGAGACCCCTCGTTCGCTCTCCCTCGCCGGCATCTCCGTCCGCATCGCCGAGATCGAGACCCGCGCCACCAGCATCGTCGACAACCCCCCCATCATCGCCCGCGTCTCTCGCCTCGCCACCGGCGAGGTCCTCGCCGTCGGCCGCGTCTAGACCCCTCGGTCCAGCAGCGGCCTCAGCGCCTGCCCCGTGTACGATCGCTTGCTCCGCGCCACCTGCTCCGGCGTCCCCTGCGCGATCAGCTCGCCCCCCCCCGAGCCCCCCTCCGGGCCCAGATCGATCACCCAGTCCGCTCGCTTGATCACGTCCAGGTTGTGCTCCACCACCAGCACCGTGTTCCCCGCCTCCACCAGCCGCTCCAGCACCCCCAGCAGCCGCCTCACGTCCTCGAAATGAAGCCCCGTCGTCGGCTCGTCCAGCACGTACAGCGCGTTCCCCGTCTGCGACTTGCTCAGCTCCCGGCTCAGCTTCACCCGCTGCGCTTCCCCGCCGCTCAGGGTGGGTGCTGTTTGACCTAGCTGCATGTAGCCCAGGCCCACGTCCTGGAGTGTATGGAGGATCCGGGAGAGCTGGGGGTGCTTCTCGAAGAGCTGGAGCGCGTCGGAGACCCGCATCTGGAGCACGTCGGCGATGCTGTGCCCCCTGTAGCGGACCGAGAGGGTCTGGGCGTTGTAGCGGCCGCCGCCGCAGGTCTCGCAGGTGATGAAGACGTCGGCGAGGAAGTGCATCTCGACGCGGACGACGCCGCCGCCCTGGCACCCCTCGCAGCGCCCGCCCTTGACGTTGAAGGAGAAGCGCCCGGCGTCGAAGCCGCGGGCCCGGGCCTCCGGGAGCTGGGCGAAGAATTCGCGGATCAGGTCGAAGGCCTTGGTGTACGTCGCCGGGTTGGAGCGAGGCATGCGGCCGATGGGCTGCTGGTCGATGGCGATGCACCGGTCGATGGCCTCCAGGTTCTCGATGCGGTCGTGGGCGCCGACGGGCTCGGTGGCGCGGTGCAGCAGCTTGCCCAGGGCGGGCAGCAGGATCCCGTTCACCAGGGAGCTCTTGCCGGCGCCGCTCACCCCGGTCACCGCGCAGAGGACCCCGAGGGGGATCTTGACGTCGATCCCCCTGAGGTTGTGCTCCCGGGCGCCCCGGATCCAGAGCCAGTCCCGGGGCTTGCGCCGCGCGGAGGGGATGTCGATGCGGCGGCGCCCTGCCAGGTAGTCGCCGGTGACGCTCCCCTCGGCGGCGAGGATCTGGGCCGGGGTGCCGCTGAAGAGCACCTTGCCGCCCTCGGCGCCGGCGCCGGGGCCAAAGTCGATGATCCAGTCGGAGGCGAGCATGGTCTCCTCGTCGTGCTCGACCACCAGGACCGTGTTGCCCAGGTCGCGGAGGCGCTCCAGCGTGGAGATCAGGCGCCGGTTGTCCCGCGGGTGGAGGCCGATGCTGGGCTCGTCGAGCACGTACATGACGCCGGAGAGCTCGCTGCCGAGCTGGCTGGCGAGGCGGATCCGCTGGGCCTCGCCGCCGCTGAGGGTGGGGCCCGCGCGGTCGAGGGTCAGGTACCCCAGCCCCACGTTGACCAGGAAGCCGAGGCGCGCGTTGATCTCCCGCAGGACCCCCTCCGCGATCAGCGCGTCGTTGCCGGCGAGGGAGAGGCCCTGGAAGAACGTGACGGCCTCGTCCACCGAGCGGCGGGTCACCTCGGCGATGCCGGCGCCGCTGACCCGGACCGCCAGGCTCTCGGGGCGGAGCCGCTGGCCCCCGCAGGCCGCGCAGCGGACCTGACGGCAGAACTTCCGGTAATGCTCCCGGGCCAGCTCCGAGGTCGTCTCGTGGTAGCGCCGCTCCATCGACGGGATCACGCCCTCGAAGCGCACCCCGAAGGTCCCGTGGTTGCCGCTCTTCGCCGACCCCCAGCTCACCTGCAGCTTCTCGCCACCAAGCCCGAACAGCACGATCTCGCGCTTCTTCTTCGGCAGCTTGTTCCAGGGCACATCGAGGTCGACATCGCAGGCCTGCGCCATCGTGTCGATGATGCGGAAGGTCCAGCCCTCCCCTCGCTCCATGGCCGAGGCCCAGGGGGCGATGGCCCCGTCCCGGATCGTCCGCGATGGATCCGGGATGATCAGCTCCGGATCGGGCTCCACGTTCTCGCCCAGGCCATGGCACGAGGGGCACATGCCCAGCGGCCCGTTGAAGGAAAAGTGCTGGGGACCAACCCGCGGGAACGCCATCCCACAGCAGGCCCTGGCCTGGCTGAAGCGCCGCGGCTCCGGCTCCCCCTCGACGTGCAGCAGCAGCTCGCCCCCGCCCTCCCGCAGCGCCGTCTCCACGCTGTCGGTGAGCCGCCCCCGCTCGGCCTTGCCCAGCGTCAGCCGGTCCACCGCGATGCCGATCGAGTGCTTCTTCTTCTTGTCCAGCTTCGGCGGGCTCTCCAGGCTGTGCACGGCCCCGTCGACCATCACCCGGGCGAACCCTCGCTCCCTGAGCTCTTCCCACAGCCGCGCATGCTCCCCCTTGCGGTGCTCCATCAGCGGCGCCACCACCGTCGCCTTCGCCCCCGCCGGCATCGCCAGGATCTGCTCGCAGATGCGCTCCGCCGTCTGCGCCTGCACCACCTTGCCGCAGCTCGGGCAGTGCTGCACCCCCACCCGCGCCCACAGCACCCTCATGTAATCGTAGATCTCGGTGATCGTCCCCACCGTCGACCGCGGGTTCCCCGACGCGCTCTTCTGCTCGATCGCGATCGTCGGCGACAGCCCCTGCAGCCGCTCCACGCTCGGCCGCTCCAGCTGCCCCAAAAACTGCCGCGCATAGGCGCTCAGGCTCTCGACGTAGCGCCGCTGCCCCTCCGCGTAGAGCGTGTCAAACGCCAGCGACGACTTCCCCGAGCCGCTCGGCCCCGTGAACACCACCAGCCGGTTCTTGGGCACCGACAGCCTCGGCACGTCCAGGTTGTGCTCCCGCGCCCCCGTGATCTCGATGCTCGCCGGCTCCTGCGCCCTCGTTGCCGCCTTCTCCATCCCCTCTCGTTACTATGCCTCTGTTCAGTGTTTCCACCCCCGCCTTCCCCCGGGGCTCAGAATGTCATCACCCCCTGTCAAGGTTCTTTTTGACCTTCCAGGGTGACCTCTGTGGCAAAGTTGTTTCTTTACGAAACATCTATTTTCTGCTTCGCCATCGATACCCCTCTTGATTTGTAGGATTACAAGCAAGCATCAGGCGGTTTGCCTTTTCCTTTTGTTCCATACCGAGACAAAGTTTCTTGACCCATGCTGGTTTGACCCGGTAGGTGTGGAGGATGATACAAAGTCGGAAGCTCCTCGCTCCTCGCTCCTCGCTCCTCGCTCCTCGCTCTTAGTGTGATGACCCTGCTCGGGGCTTCGTGTTCTTCTGAGGGAGCACCCGTCACACCCCCCGAGCAAGAAGAAGAACTGAGCACGGTCAAGAGTGCGGTCTCTTCGCTGCGTGCTGCATGCCTTGTTGCAGAAGAAACCCTCTGGCAACAAGCAGATCGATGCAAGGACGCCATGGGAGGGGTCGAAATTCCAGGTTTTGAATGCGAAAGTGGCTCTATCCCGGGGAATGAAGGCACCGTTTATGGAGATGAAGATGACGGAGTTTTTTGCGACGCTCCCAATGTACTGAATGGAAAGTGTGACCCGGGGAGCAAGTTCAGGGTTCTACGTCGTGGCATCAACCCCGTTTCCGGTGCCCCGGATGGGATCTACATCGTTGCACATTGTCGCAAGCAAGGAAATGGTCCCAACCAGTTTGGCGATATTGCCATGATTGCGCACAACAAGAACACGGGCGCCACCTGCTTTTTCCAGGCACTGGGTACCCTTTCGGGGAGCGTGATCGCACCCAGGATTTCCACGCAAAACAACCCTGCAGCCAGCAACTATTATCCCTGGATTTCGCCCGCCGGCCTCTCGTCGAACCCCGACAGGAGAGGCGTTCCCCATCTCACCGTTCACGTCCACGGCCACGGCCACGGCCACGTGGACGGGTTCCGTGGACGTGGACGGGTTTCGTGGACGTGGACGGGTTTCGTGGACGTGGACGGGTTTCGTGGACGTGCCAGGCTCCGCTGTCGGGGTTAGACGGGAGGCCATCCAGGCTTATGCGCAAATTTATGTGGGTCCATCCAGCGATATTCGCCTCAAGACCTTTGCTCCGGGGGGCACGGCCGTTCCCATCTCGGCCTCTGCTTCCTGCCTGAAGGTGGACCCATGAGCAAGAAGATTGGTTCGAACATGTTCAAGGAGATCAAGCTGATGAAGATGAAACCTCTGCGCATGGTGGTCCTCATGGCGGTCGTGGGGGCCTGTTCAGGCTCTTCCCTGGAAGGGACGGACGCGCGAGGAAGCGACCCTTCACCTCAACCTTCTGCTTCCTCGAACCCCTCCGCCACCACCACTGCCACCACGACTCCCACCGCCTCGGCCACCACCACGATCCCCACCGCCTCGGCCACCACCTCCCCTCAACCTTCTCCCGAAGGAGAGTTCACCATGCTCTTCCAGGATTTTACGGTGAAGGAAGGTTTGGACATTGGCAACGCTCTGAATCTTCGATTTGCCCTGGATCTTCAGAGCAAGGTGCAGATATTCAAAAAGCCTTCTCAGGGCTGGAGTATGCATGAAGGTAAGTTGAACGCCAAAACGATCCGTTCCTATGAACTTGGAGGTGCTTGCGGGCTGGATGTGAAACACCTTGGCCCTGTTGAACTCCCGGCGGGAGACCCGGCCTGGGTCAAATCCGTGGACCTGACTCTTTCTAGCTTCACTGCAACGCCATCGGACGGTTCTGAGCCCGAACCGAACGAGTACTATACGATGTGTTACGGGTATCGCATGAACGGTGTCTGGTACTGGGAACTGGCGAATACCTACGCCACCTGGCACCCGGAGACAGAGACCTATCATGTGCACTTCACCATCGAAAAGGGCCCTGTTGACGCCATCAAGATCCTTACAAACAACGGTTCGGAGCGGGCGCTTCAGCGGCTTGTGTTTTCGACGAAGGCGATGTAGCGATCTCGGGATAGAAGTGACAAAGTCAGCGCCGGCTTCGTCAGGGAGGCCAGGCCTTGCGTCGCTTGACCCCCTCGCGGTGCTCGAACTGCGGGTCGTACACCACCAGCTCCTGCGCCCCCAATTCCTCGTACTTTCGTGGCGCCACCGCGTAATCTCGAAGGAGGAGGTGCCCATGTCGTCGGTAACAGGGTAAACGGTGGGGTCGTGGTCGTGCTGCGAGAGGGATTCCTCCATGGCATCAGCAAAGAGAGAAGATCGCCCGCGCTCTGCCGGGGCAAGGAAGCCAGCGCAGAGACCCCAGGGAAACCCCCGAGGAAGCCGTAGGCCGTAGGGCAGGAGCATCCACAGCACTTGATGGCAGCAGCGAGGTGAGGACCGTTCCAGGCGGGTGAAAAGGGGGCCTGGCGCAGGGGTTCCGGGGCCTCGGGGGGGCGTTCAGGAGAGGGCGTAGCCGCGGGTCAGGACGGTGGAGGACAGGATCAGGTAGAGCACCGGGTCCAGCAGCTTGCGGTGCTCCAGGGGTTGCCGGGGGAGCGCGTCCAGGAGGGCGAGGACGCGGGGCGGGTCGAAGAGCGGGGAAGCTCGTAGCGCAGGCCCCCGGAGCAGATCGTTGGCCAGGGACAGCAGAGGACCGTCGAGGGGAGGCGCCACCAGCGGGTGCTTCTCGCGGGTCAGGACCGAGGGGGGCAGGCGCCCGCGCTGGGAGCGCCGTAGCAGGTGCTTCTCGACGCCGTCCCGGATCTTGTGCCCCATCGCCACCTGCCGCAGCCACGCGAACAGCTCGTGATCCAGGAAAGGGACGCGACCCTCCACGCCATGAGCCATCTCCTGCGCGTCGCCGAGGGTCCGCAGGATGTAGCCCCCCAGCGCAAGCCTGGTCCAGAGGTAGAGCGCCTGCTCCACCCGACCTCGCCCCCGGAGCTGGCCCTCGACGTCGAAGCTGGCCAGGAGCGTCGCCGCCGGGTCATGGCCTCGCAGCTGGCCCCGTACTTCGTCCCGGAGCAGGCCGTGGAGCCGGAACCCCAGGGAGCCCTTGGCCTGGAGCCAGGTCGGCACGAAGCCCAGCGCCCCTTCGATGGCCCCCAGGGGCAGCGTCGCGCCGGAGGGCAGCATCAGCCCCGCGGACGCCTGGTTGCTGGCCTCCAGCGCCCTGGTGGTGCCCGCGAGGTCGGCCCGCAGGTGGGCGTACCCGGCCAGCACCTCGTCGGCGCCTTCCCCCGTCAGCGCCACCTTGTAGCCGGCCTCGCGGATCGCCCGCAGCAGCAGGTGCTTGGCCGCGATGTGGCCGTTGATCGCCAGGCCCTCGCCGGCCAGCACCGCGGCCTCGAAGGCCCCCGCAAGCGCCCCGGCGCTCGCGTCGACCCGGTGGTGCGCTGCGCCCACGAAGCGCGCGATCTCCTCGGCCCGATCCGCCTCGTCGTAGCCGCCCTCGAAGGAGAGCGTGAAGGCCGGCACAGGCCGGGAAGAGGCCCGCGCCGCCGCCGCCAGCACCGCCGCCGAGTCGATGCCCCCGCTCAGCTGGCAGGCCACCGCCTCGTCCCCCCGCAGCCGCAGCTCGACCGCCTCGTCCAGCCGGCGCCCCAGCTCCGCGCTCAGCCCCTCGTCGTCGCCCTCCTCGTTGCTGTAGGGATAATCCATATCCCAGTAGGGCGCGAAGCGGAGGGGCCCGGTTCCGGCGAGGAGCTGGTGGCCGGGGGGGAGGGTGCGGATCCGGTCAAAGAGGGTCCGATCCGGGGGCAGGTACTGGAGGCTGGCGGCCTGGAAGAAGGCCTCGACGTCCCAGGCGGCCGGGGCGCCGAGGGCCAGCAGCGCCTTGGCCTCGGAGGCCAGCAGCAGCGTCCCGCGGTGCTCGGTGTAGACCAGGGGCTTGATGCCGAAGCGATCGCGAGCGGCCCAGAGCAGGCGGCGGCGCTGGTCCCAGAGCACGAAGGCGAACTCGCCCCGCAGCAGGCGGAGCGCGTCGAGCCCGTGGTCCTCGTAGAGGTGGACCAGCAGCTCGCTGTCGCAGCGCGAACGGAGCGCATGGCCCCGGCCCAGCAGCGCGCGGCGCAGGCCCTGGTCGCCGTAGAACTCGCCGTTCACGACGGCGGAGACCTGGCCATCCTCGCTGTGGAATGGCTGCTGACCGCCGGCCAGATCGACGAGCGCGAGCCGGGTGTGGCCCAGGTGCAGGCGCCCGCAGGGGGAGGAGAACTGGCCCTGACCGTCGGGGCCCCGGTGCGCCAGGGCGCGGAGGCCCGGCCCCAGATCGAGGGGCGTGGCCTCGGGGGTGAGGGCCGCGAGGATGCCGCACATCAGGTCGGCTCGAGGAAGATCTTGGCGGCCTCGGAGCCGCGCGCCAGCGCAAAGGCGTGCTCGAAGCGATCGAGCGGGAGCACCTCGCCCAGCAGGTCCTCCACCGGGAACTCGTGGAGCAACCGCAGCGCCTCCCGGAACGAGCCGTAGCCCACCGCGTGGAGCCGCAGGTCGCGGCGCACCGCCAGCGCCACGTCCAGGGCCACCGGGGCCGGGGGGCGGCTTTTGAGCACCAGGCACCCGCCGGGGCGCACCGCCCGCAGCAGTCCGTCCAGCGTCGCGTCGGTGGCCACGGTCTCGATGGCAAAATCGTAGGTGTCCCGCGGCAACGGGGCCCCCGCGGGCAGCTGCTTGAGCCGGTGGAACCCCCGGGATTCAAGCACCCGCCGGGTCAGCTCGGCGATCCGGTTCACCCCCAGCAACAACCCGCGCTGGTCCGGCGCGATCGGCGCCTTCAGCACCGCCAGCGAGGCCGCCATCGGCTCGGTGTAGGCGGCGCGGCGTAGCGGCAGCGACCGGGGCACCTCGAAGAGCGCTCGCCACGGCACCACCACGCTGCTCGCAAACGCCCCGTCGTGATCGACCCCCAGCATGCGGGGGGCCCAGCACCCTCCGTCGCCTTCGCACCCCCCGCAGGCCCCGCAGGGCAGCAGCGGCGTCGCCGTCACCCGCTGCCCGAGGGTCATATTTGACTCTTCTGCTATCTCGCTGATTTCGCCGACAAATTCATGGCCGAGGGCCCGCCCCTCGGGGACCGGGAGGAGGCCCTCGGCGGCGTGGAGGTCGGTGCGGCAGATGCCGGCGAGCAGGACGCGGACGCGGGCCTGCCCGGGGCCGAGAGGTCGGGGCTCCGTGGCGCGAAGGAGGGCCCCCCGGGGGCCTCGCACCAGGGCCCTGGGGGAGGAGGACAGCGGCTCCATGAGGGGAGGTTAGCGCAGGGAGCGAGGGGAGCGACGGCGTCGCGCGAGAGGGGCGAGGGCGAGGGCGAGGGCGAGGAGCCCGGGGGAGCGGTGCGGTGCGGCGGCGCCGGCGAGGGAGCAGGCGCAGCCGCCCTCCTCGGGGCTGATCGGGGCGAGGCCGGCGCCGCCCTCGACGCAGGTCCCCTCGGGGGTGCAGTCGCCGACCGCGCAGTCGGCCCGGGAGCGGCAGGAGGCCAGGCAGGCGCTGCCCTCGCAGCGGTAGGGGGCGCAGTCGATGCGGTTGCCCCTGGGGTCCACGAGGGTGCGCTGGTCCTCGCAGGAGGCGCCCTCGCTGGCGACGCAGGCGCCCTCCTTGCAGCGGAACTGGGAGGAGCAGTCCGCGTCGGAGGAGCAGGCTTCGAGGCAGGCGTCGGGGCCGCAGACGTAGGCGCCGCAGTTGGAGGGGACGACCTCCTGAGGGGAGCCCTTGCCGTTGCAGCTGACCAGAGGGGTGGCGACGCCGTCCTTGCAGGTGGCAGGCGACACGACGGTGTCGGTCCCCACGAATCCTTTGCATGCAAAGCGATCGATGCCATCGCAGGAAGCGGCCTGACAGGGCGCCTCGGCGGAGCCTGGGTTGCAGGGGGTGCGGTCGCCGCGGGGGGCGCCGACGACCGGGATGCAGGTGCCGACGGCTCCGTCGGCGTTGCAGGCCTCGCACTGGCCGCTGCAGGGGGTGGTGCAGCAGACGCCATCGACGCAGAACCCGCTGAGGCATTCCTCGCCGGAGGAGCAAGAGACACCGGGAGAGCCCTGCTGGGTGCAGACCCCCTGGTTGCAGAAGGCCCCTTCGATGCAGTCGAGGTCGGCCTCGCATGGGTTCTGGCAGACGCCCAGGTTGCACTCGAAGAGCCCGCAGCCGGTGGTGACTCCGGGGTCGCATGTGCCCTGGCCGTCGCAGGCGAAGCCGAACTGGCTCTTGCTGCCGTCCGGCTCGGTCTTGCAGGTCGTCTCGCCGCAGGCGGTGCCGGAGAGGTAGCGCCGGCAAGCCCCGGCGCCGTCGCAGGTCCCGTCCTTGAGGCAGGTGCTTGGCTCGTCCGTGGGGCAGTCCTCGTGGGGGTCCAGGCCCTCCTTGGCGTTGCCGCAGGTGCCGCTGGGGCCATCGGCCTTGAGGTCGGCGCGGCAGGCCTGGCAGGTGCCGTCGCACTTGCTGTCGCAGCAGACGCCGTCGACGCAGAACCCGCTGGCGCAGTTGGCGGGGCCCACGCAGTTCTGACCGATGGCGACCTTGCAGGCCCCGGCGCTGTCACACGAGAAGGGTTCGGCGCAGGTATCCGGGTCCGGCGCGTTGAAGACCTTGGCGCACTCGCCCTCGGAGCCCGGCAGCCCGCAGGACTCGCAGAAGCCGCAGGACGAGGTGAGGCAGCAGAAGCCATCGACGCAGTTGCCGGTGTGGCAGTCGGCATTGGCCTGGCAGGATTGACCGTAGACGCGGTAGCCCCAGGTGGCGTCGCCGAGGGATTGCTCGTGGTTGGTCCCGAAATCCTCCTTGCCGCCGACCAGCAAGGTCATGGCGCGGGCCTCGTCGAAGACCGCGGACGCGAGGAACAGCTCGGGGGAGGCGGTGCCTTGCTTGGATCCGGGTACTTCCGCCCAGGAGCTGCCGTCCCAGGCCCAGACATCCGAGAGCACGCTGCTCTTGCTCCTGCCGTTGAGCACCAGCACCCCCTGCAGGATGGGGTCAAAGGCCACGGCCGAGCTGCGGCGCAGCAGCGTGCTGTCGAAGGCCTGCCCCTGGAGGGGGAGGAGGCCCGGGGAGAGGTTCTCCGCCTTGTGGGTGTAGACCTTGTCGTTGAAGCTGTTGATGGCGAAGGCGACGTTCCCTGGCGGGTAATACGCGAGCGGGAACTGGAGCACGCTGGAGGCTTCGAGGGCCAGCTCCCCGCAGGAGCCGCCGGTCACCTTGGAAGGGTCGTCGAGGCTCCAGCTCTCGAGCTGGCAGTTCGAGCCAATGTAGGAGCGGCCAAAGACCGTCCGGCTCTTGGCATCGAGGACCATCGTGGAGCGGGCGCCCTCCTTGAGGCAGGCAAGGTCCCCGGTGGGGAGCACGGACCAGGCGGCGCCATCCCAGGCCCACAGGCTCATCGCTGCGGGGGCGCACACGATCAGCCGCCCCGTCTGGTCGTCGTGGATCATGCTGTGGCCCGAGGTGGGGCGGAAGGCGGCCCTCGGTAGCTCCTCCCAGGCGCGGCCGTCCCAGGCCCACAGGTCGTTCTCGGCGAAGCAATCCTGGGTGGGCGTCGCCACGCAGCCCCCGAGCAGGTACGTCAACCCCTTGGAGGGAGCGTGGGCGACCGCCATGTCGGTCCGCGGCGCAGGCCCGGACCCCACCGGCACCGCGACCCGGCGGCGGTTGGAGGAAAACTCGATCCCGATCCGCTGGGCATCCCCGCTCCCCCCCGTGGCGAACGCCCGGAAGGTCTTCTCGTCGTAGACCAGCCTCGCCGTCGCCATCGTCGTCGAGAGGTTCAGGCTTCCCGAGACGCTGTTCCACTTCTCCTGCCCCGCCACCTCCTCGTCCAGGCGTGCGACCGAGGAGAGCGGTGCTGTACTTTGACCACCAACGAGGTAGATCCCACGGAACGAGGAGGCCCCGTCGACGAAGGCCATCCCGTGGTGGCTGCGTCCGCTGCTCGCCCCGGTGAACTGTTTCCATGCGCCGGCCTTGTACTCCCAGGTCGAACCGACGATGGCGTTGCTCGTGCCGCGACCCCCTTGCAGCAGCATCCGGCCCTTGAGGGCGTCGTAGGCGGCTGCATGAGCGAAGCGCTTGCCGGCGGGGCTGACGCTCGACGTCCACGCCGCCGTGGTAGGGTTGTAGGCCCAGAGGGTGGAGGAGGCGCTCTGGGGGTCGTCCGAGGAGATACCGCCGTAGAGCAGGTACTGGTCCGTCTGTTCGTCGTAGACCAGGCTCGCCAGCTTCAGCGGCGGGGGCTTGTTCCCTGCGGGTTTCAGCTCTGCCCACTGGGCGCCGTCCCAGGTCCAGAGGTCGTCCACGACGCCTGCCTGTGTGGAACCTCCATAGACCACGGTGAGGCCCCGCTTCTTGTCGAAGAGCATGGCGTGTTCGGCGCGGGCCTCGGGGCCCGTGGTGGGGTTGATGGGGGTCCACCCGGGGTCCCCGCGCTCCCACACCAGACGGGAGCGAGCGCCCTGGCCGACAGGGGAGGGGAGCTGCCCACCGAAGATCACGATGCGCTTGCGGAGGGTGTCGTACACCATGCCTGGGGCGGTGTAGTTGGGGGGTGATATCATGGCCCTGGGGAGCCACTGGCCTGCGGCGTCCAGCGCCCAGATTTCCCTGGTCTCGCCGAAGGTCACGAGCTCCTGTCGTGCCTCATCGACCACCAGCTTCTTCTGTTTGAGGTCGAAAACAGGGGCGGGGACCTGTTGCCAGGATTCTTGACCGTCCTCGATCTGCTGCCGGAAGAGGCCTTCGGTGGTGGAGATCAAGAGCCGCTGGTTGTGCTGCCGGTAGACGGCGTCCAGGATGGCACCATCCGGGGCGCTGCCCAGCTCGCTCCAGCCAGTCTGGGTCCAGCTCCAGCCCCAGAGCTTGCCCTCGCCGGCGCACTGGATCTGGGCCTTGGCGGCGTGAAAAAAGGCGCGAGAGCAGGGGGGGCTGGTGCTGGAGAGCTGCTGCCAGGAAGAGGTTGCGTCGTTCCACTCCCAGGTCTCCTGGATGGGTTCCGCGCCGGTGTTACCGCCGGCGAGGAGGGTGCGCTTGGCGACGGGGTCGTGGACCAGCAGAGCGCCCTGGCGACCCGTGATGCTGCCCTTGGTGAGAGCGGTCCACCGCTCGCCGTCCCAGGCCCAGGTGTCGTCGAGGAACAGGCCCCCGGGGTTGACGCCGCCGAAGAGGAGGGTGCGCTTCTGGGTTGCGGTGTAAGCGAGCGCATGACCTGCCCGCACGGAGGGGCCCGGGACATCGCGGAAGGCCCAGGTCTTGCCGTCCCAGAGCCAGGTCTCGCGGGTGAAGGAGGTGGCGGTGCAGGTGCCGCGGAGGCACCCGCCGAAGAGCAGGATCTGTTGCCGCTCCTCGTCGAAGGCCATGGCGTGGCCGCTCTTGCCCTCGAAAGGGATGCTCTGTCGTTGCCAGATGCCCCTGGCCGTGGGCTCGAGGGCCTGACCTTGCTGCGGCGCCAGAACCCCCAGGCACGCCAGCGAGACCGAGGAGACAAGTCGAGAGAAGCGCATCGATCCGATGCTAGAGGATCCGCGCGGGCGCCCCAAGGGGGGGCTGGACCTTCGCACCAGACCCGTCGCAGGGAGGGGCGCCGGCGGTGGTTGCGGTTGTGGCGGGGGGGCGGGAGCACGTATCCTGGGCGATGACACGATGACGCAAGAGCCGAACACCTCCGTCGCAGGCAAGTACCGGTTGCTGCGCCTGCTCGGCCAGGGGGGGATGGGCAGCGTCCACGAGGCGGTCCAGGAGTCCACCGGGCGCCACGTGGCGCTCAAGCTGCTCAACCCCAGGTTTCTCGGGGGGGAAGACAGCGAGGCGAACAAGCTCACGGCGCGCTTCGAGCGGGAGGCGCGGGCCATGGCGGCGCTCCACTCGGAGAACGTGGTGCAGATCCTCGACGCGGGGCGCGACGATCAGCTCGGGCACTTCATGGTCATGGAGTACCTCCGGGGCCGCGACCTCAGCCAGCTCCTGCGCAAGGAGGGCCCCTTGCCGGTCGACCTGGCCCTGAAGATCATGGCCCAGGCCAGCGCCGGGCTCGCTCAGGCCCACGCCCGCGGCATCATTCACCGCGACATCAAGCCCGCCAACATCTTCCTCCACGAGACGCAAGACGGCCTGGTGCGGGTCAAGATCCTTGATTTTGGCATCGCTCGCACCCAGCCCACGGTCGATCCGAGCGGCGCCACGGACGACGAACCCCTCACCCAGCTCACCCAGACCGGCGTGATGATGGGCTCGCCCCAGTACATGTCGCCGGAGCAGGCCCGTGGCCTGAAAGAGCTCGACCCTCGGGCCGACGTCTGGTCCCTCGGCGTGGTGCTCTACCGGATGCTTTGCGGCCACATCCCGCACCAGCAGAGCCAGGACAGCGGCCTCGGCGATCTGCTCATCGCCATCTGCGTCCAGCCTGCCCCGCCGCTGCAGGACGCGGCCCCCTGGGTCCCTCCGGCGGCCGCCGAGCTGGTCCACCGCACCCTCAAGATCCCGCCGGCCGAGCGCTTTTCCAGCGCCGGCGAGCTGCACCAGGCCCTGCTCTCCTTGCTCCCCCAGGGCACCCTCATCCGCACCGAGGAGCTCCGGGGGATCTCCTCCGAGGAGCAGTCCCTCGCCGCCCCCCGCAGCCAGTCCCTCGGGCTGTCCCCCCGCTCCCTTGACCTCCCCTCCGAGTCCGCCATGCCGTCGGTGGCGCAGGTGCTGCAGCGGCCCGCTCCGGGCCGCCAGGCCCCCTTCCTCGCGGCCCTCGGCTTGATCCTGATCCTCTGCTTCGGCGTCGGCTTTGGTCTGGCCTCCCGCCACTCCTCCGGCGCGCGTATCCCCTCCGCGAGCGCTGCCCCCGCGGCCGCCAGCTCCAGCGAGGACCGGCAGGTCGTGGTGCTGGTCGCCCCCGCCGGGGTCACCGTCGAGGTCGAGGGCCAGCCCTCTCCCGTGGGGGATGACGGTGGGGTGATCCTTCGCGGTCCTCTCGGCTCCACTCGCCACCTCCGCCTCCGGCAAGGCGACCACGAGGCGCTCTTCACCGTGGCCATCTCCTCGCAGGGCGCCGTGCCTCCCAGGCTCGTGCTCAAGGCCCCCGAGCCGCCGGCTTCCGCCAGCGTCGCCCCTGCCGCCCAGCCTGCCCCGCTGCCCACCTTCTTCCCCAAGGCCCGGAATCCCGCCGCAAAGCCCACCGCAGCCAGCCCCCCTGCAAGCCCCCAAGGTGCTTTGATCAAAGACTTCGAGTGATCAGAAGTCGCGCTGCAAGCTGAGGGTGAGCTGGGGCAAGAGCAAGAACCCGCCGACGAGGGTGGCCTGGGGGAAGAGGGCGCGTCCGGCGCAGACGTTGACGTCCGGGTCCGGGCAGCGGCCGGCCTGCACCTGGAGGGGCTCCCAGGTCGGCTTGCTCAGCGCGGCCAGCATCTGGAGGCCAGCGCCGGCGCTCACCCGCCAGCGCTCCCCGAGGGCGCGGCCGAGCTGGAGCATGGGTTCGATGCGCAGAAACAGGGCGTCCCCGCTGCTGGTGACGGGCCCTGCCTGGTAAGCGACGGCGGGGCTCGGGCTGCGGGCGGGAGCGTCGAAGGTGCGCCGATCGGAGAGGCTGGCGAGCCAGAGCCCGAAGGCGAGGCGCCCGCCCAGCTGCCAGGAGCTGCCGCGCTGGTAACCCAGCGCTGCCCCGAGGGAGAGGCCACGGAGCGAGAGGGTATCGTCGGCGCGCCCCGGGTGAGCGGGGAGGCCCACGGGGGTGAGGGACTCCTGGCGATCCTGGAGGGTCTGGGCGGCGCTCAGGTACCCGCCCTCCAGGTAAAAACCGAGGCCACTGCCCAGGCGATAGCCCAGCTCGAGCTGGAGGGAGCCGGCGAGCGCGAGGCCCGGGGAGCAGTCGTTGCAGCCGGCCACGTCGCCGCCGAGGGAAGGGAGCAGGCCGCCGGTGGCGCGCAGGCCCACCACGATGCGCGACGGGAAGGCGGCCCGCCAGAGGGGAGAGGAGAGGTCACGCTCCAGGGAGACCGAGAGCTCCGTGGGTTTCCCCTCGAAGAGGTTCTCGACCCGGGACTGGGGGAAGAACCCTTCCGCGGCCACCTCGATGCGGTGGGGGCCGCAGGCGAGGCGCCCACGCCAGGCACCGCGTTCCACGTCGATGCCGTCGATGGCGATGCGGGCGGTGATGGGGGTCGGCTCGATGGAGACAGGACAGGACAGCCGCGCCAGGGTCAGGCTGAGCGCGGTGGTGTCGTCGAGACGCACGTCAAAGGAGGCGGGCGCGGTCCCCAGGTCACCCTCTCCCCGGAGCAGCACCACGTGGCGGCCTTCCGGCAGCGTGCCTTCCCAGGGGGTCTTGCCCACCAGCACCCCGTCGATCAGCACCTCGACGGCGGCCCCGTTGCTCTCGCTGATACGGGCCTTCCCCCCCCGCGCGATCGGCGCCAGCTTGACCTCGATCGGGTTCACCGTGTCGCCTGCGGCGTCGACGCGCTGTTCGAGGGTCACGTACCCTTCCTTCACCACCCGGAGCAGGTGCGAGCCTGCATTCACCCGCAGGGGGCCCACCGGGGTCAGCCCCCGTGTTTCACCGTCGATGAGCACCGTGGCCCCGGCCTCCGAGACCCGGATGTCCAGCGTGGCCACCCGGGGCCTCAGCTCGGTGATGATCTGGTTGATGGTGGTGCGCTCCTCGTCCTTGAGCTGCGACGTCTCGGCGAGGAGCGCCTCCAGCTTCTCCTGCGCCTCGTGGTAGCGTTTCAGCTTCTGGAGCACCCGGGCCGCGTTGATGGCCGCGGACTTGGTCGGGTACAGCTCGCGGGAGCGGAGAAACTCCGCGAGCGCGGCGTCAAGCTCCCCCTGCTCGAAGAGCGCCAGCCCTCGCTCGAAGCGCTGCCTGGCCTCGGCCTTCGTGTCCGCGGGGGCGGCCGATGCGGAGGCCGCAGGGGAGGGGGCGGGCGCGGCGGAGGGCGCCGGTTTCTGGCCAGAGGCCGCGAGGGGGAGCAGCAGGGAAGCCCAGGCGAGCGAGAGCGAGCGTCGGAGCGGCGCGTGCATTGGCGAGCGACCAATCTATGCCTCGCGCGCGCCAGGGGCCACGGTTTCGGCGGCTCAGTCGTCCTCGGCGCCCGGGCGAGCGAAGGGGCGCCAGCGAGCGAAGCGCAGCGCGGTCTTCTTCTGGACCACCCCGTCGACCTCGCGCTCTTCCGTGACCTTGCGCGTGGTGGGGGCGTAGCACTTGATGCCCCGCGCCTGCAGCTCGGCGACCAGCGCGAAGGTGAGGGACGGATCGGTGTCGATGCAGGCGCCCTCGGCCCCCTGGGCCACCGCGCGGGAGGCGAGGTCCCGGGCGAGCTGCTCG
Organism: Polyangiaceae bacterium; assembly: GCA_025453595.1. Classification (GTDB taxonomy): domain Bacteria; phylum Myxococcota_A; class Polyangia; order Polyangiales; family Polyangiaceae; genus JANWXX01. The sequence goes on along the minus strand of JALOQB010000028.1, from coordinate 6,533 downwards.
ATGACCTCCTCGTCGGCGTCCGGGTCCAGCTCGGGCAGGCCGCCCAGCAGCTCGGCGGCCTCGCCGCACCCCAGCGCCGCCGTCGCCGCCACCTGCTCCTCGGTCCACTGGGCGACCGGCGTGTCCGAGAGGTTCAGGAAGATCGCCGCGGGCTGCGGCCCCTCCAGCAGCGCCCCGAGCTGGCTCATCCGGGCCTCGAAGCTGCTCCGGAGCTGGTTCGTGGTCGAGGACCCCTCGGCAAAGCCCAGCCTGCCCAGATCCGCCCTCAGCCGCTCCAGCGGCTTCAGGTGCTCCAGCGGCTCCCGCAGCGCCGCCGGGAGCCCCTGCAGGAAGGCCGCGCGCTCCTCGTCCGTGCCCCCCGAGGCCCGGCGCCACAGATCGTTGAGCTCGTTGGTGATGCGCTCCCGCTGCTTCGCAAACCCCCGGGCCCCGGGCTCGATCATCGGGACACGGCGTGTGGAACGTCCATAGTGCGTCACGATGGCCTCGCGGAGGGCGGCGGCGCCGTCGGCGTAGCGACCTTGCGCGGCGCTGGCCCGGGCGAAGGCGACGGTGGCGCGGAGGCCCTCGGGGCCCACGATGTCGGAGGCCTGGAGGGGGCTCAGGCTGGCCTTGACCTCCTCGATCGTGGAGGACAGCGTGCGGATCCGGGCGGTGAGGGCCTGGCTGGCGTCGCTGCCCAGCTGCTCCAGAAGCGCAGGGACCGAGCGGGCGAAGAGGTCACGCAGGCGACCGAAGGCGAGGTCCCGGGCCATGGCCTGGGCCGCGTCGGCGAGGGCGCGCGCCGGGGCATCCTGCTCCGGGGTATCCCCCGCGGCGTCGCCGCCGAGGGTGCTGGCCAGCAGCGCCAGCTCGTCGGCGCGCCCGTGCTGGGCGACCTGGGTGAGGGCGCTGCTCCAGTTGCCCGAGGCCACCAGATCGGTGACGTCCCAGATGGGCATGGATCCGTCGCTGTTCTTCCCCTCCCAGGCGCCGTAGAGCATCGTCACCTGCGGGGGGCGGCGGCGATGCTTGCGGGCCCAGCCGGCCAGCGCCTGCTGCAGCGCCGCCGCGGTGAACAGCGGCATCACCCGGTAGCCCAGGGGGGTCACGTCCAGGTAGTAGTGGCGCTGCGCCTCCGGGTCCTCGCGCTGGTCGGCCTCCAGCAAGGCGGCGATGGCGCCGGCGATCTCCCAGAACTCTTCCCGGGTCTTGCCCTCCGGGGTCGTCACAAAATCGACGTCGACCCCCGGGAACCCCCGCGGCAACAGCCCCGACTTCCACCAGATCTCCTCGATCTTGGGCGCCCCCACGAACACCACCCGGGACACCGCGACCCCATCGTGCCGGATCCTCGGCAGCAGCTCGCACAGCGCCTGCGCCATCAGCGGCCGCTTCTCGGCCCGCTCGCCGTTCATCTCGTAGACCGCCTCGGCGTAGCGCCACTCGCCGTTGCGCTTCTCGTCGCCCGGGCCCAGCCCCGAGATCACCGTCACCTGCGTCCCGTTCTTCATCGCTTTCATCGCTCCTTGCGTGCTCGCGCACAGGCTAGCGACGGGCGACCGGCCGCGGCAATGCCCCCCTCGGACATTCTCTGTCCGCCCCGCCCGGAGCGAGGAGCTACAAAAAGCGAGAGGCAGGGCCCGCGGAACGCTGGTTTCCGCGGAGAACCTGCCTCGAGAGCCCGATAACTTCTTGGCGGGTTCGGCCTTGGCGGGTTCGGCCTTGGCAGGCGCGGCGGCCGCGGGCTTGGGGAGGGGCTGGGGCTTCATGCCCTTCTTCTCGGCCTCGGGGCAGCCGCCCCACTTGATGTCGAGGTCCTTGCCGCCACGACGGAGGATGTCGAACTCGACGCGGCGGTTCTTGGCGTGGGCCTCGTCGGTCTCGGCCTTGTCCTTGAGGCAGTAGGGGCCGTAGCCAGCGGCGCGGAGCTTGTTCTTGTCGACGCCATCCTTGACCAGCTCGGCGATGACGGCCTCGGCGCGCTTCTGGGAGAGGGTCTTGTTGGCGGCGGCGGCGCCGCGCGCATCGGTGTGGCCAGCGACCTCGATGAAGTCGATGTCCGGGTTATCCTTGATGGCCTTGGCGATGTCGGCGATCAGCTTGTCGGAGGCGTGGTCGATCTCGGCGGAGCCGGTCACGAACTTGATCTCCTCGGAGATCTCGATCTGGGTGCCGGTCACCTTGACGGCGCTATCGGCGGGCTTCTCGTCGGGGCAACCGTCGTCGTCCTGGAAGCCGTTCTTGGTCTCGGGCTTGTCGGGGCACTTGTCGGCCTCGCCCAGCACGCCGTCCTGGTCCGCGTCGGTGGTGGGGCAGCCGTCCTTGGGCTCGGGAGCCAGGCCGTCTTCCTTCTTGTCGGCGCACTTGTCGTTGCCGTCATCGACGCCATCGCCGTCCGTGTCCACGGCCTTCGGGGGCGGCGGGGGCTCGGGGTTGCCGATGGCCAGGTTGGCGCCGCCCTGGGCCTTGCAGCCGGGGAGGACGGTGAGCATTCCCGCGCCGCCAAGGACCGTGGCGAGGAGCAGAGAGGAGAGAATGGATCGCTTCATGGAATTTCTACCTGGTGTAAAGGGGGACCCACAGGGGGGGGTCGCGCCGCAATGAGACGATGGGCCCGCGGGATTGCTTCAAGCAAAGGAGAGGGCGCGAGCCGACCGTCTCCCCGCGAGGCGCGTAGCATAGCTCCCTTGCCCCGAGAACCGGGAAAGAGCAGCGCTTCCGGGTGGCCAGGGGGGATCTTTTTGAGCAAACTAGATGGCCGTGAACCCCCGTATTTTCACCATCCTCGACTCGGCGCCGCTGCGGCGAGGGCAGCTGGCCGTGCTGGAACTGGACGCTCCCAACCCCCTGCCCGGGCTCCTGGTGGGCTCCCGCGTCGAGGTGGTGTTCCGGGATGGTTCCCGCGAGCGCGTCGAGCTCAAGAGCCTGGGTTTTGCCAGCTCGACCCCGGATCACGCCCACGTCGTGGTCTCGATGCCCCTCGGCGACGTGAGCCAGGCGACCCACCTCGAGGCCGAGATCGCCGATCAGAACCCCTGATCGGCGGCGGCGGGCCGGTCTGGCACCAGCGCGCGGAGTACATCCATGGTGCTGACCAGCCCCACCAGCTGCCCCTCGCGCACCACCAGGAGCCGGTGGATCTCGTGGACCACCATACGCCGCATCGCCTCCCGCAGCGGCGTCTCCTCGGTGATGGTGAGCACCTCCCGCGTCATCACCTCCTCGACCCGCCCCCCGCCCGCCTCCACCCCGGGGATCGCGGTCTCGGTCAGCATCTTCCCGTCGTGCAGCACGTGGTAACGCGCCACGCTGGGGCCGGTCTCCGGCAGATCCCTCAGCAGATCCTTCTGGGACACGACGCCCAGCAGGCGCCCCTCGCTGTCCACCACCGGCGCGCCGCTCAGGTGCTGCTCGGCCAGGAGCTTCCGGGCCGCCGGGATGCTCGTCGAGGGAGAGAGCGCGCTCAGGACGCGCGCCATGCTTCGGTGCACCGGTTGTTCGAGGAGGTCGGTCATGCCTGTCTTTCTAGAACGACTACGGGGCCGGGTGAACCGCCGACATGCTCAGGCGCGCCCCGCCAGCGTCTCGGCGAGCCGACGGGCCCGCCCCTCGTCCGGCGCCAGCCCCGCCGCCCCGCAGGCCAGCAGCACCGCCCCGGCCGCCGGCGGTAGCTCCGGCAGCTGGAGCCGGGCCTCCACCCGGCGCCGCGCCAGGCTCTCCTCCAGCGCGGCCCTCATGCGCGGGTTCTGCGCCACGCCCCCCACCAGGCAGACCGGCGCTGCCCCGGGGAACGCCAGCTCGCGCAGCACCGTCTCCACCATCAACCCCAGCTCCTCCGCCCCGCGCTCCAGGATCGCCGCGGCCACCGGGTCCCGCAGCGCCTCCTCGAACACCAGCGGCGCCAGCGCCGCGATCTGCCCCTTGGTCATCGGCCTCCCGGGGCCGTCCGGGCCCTCGAAATGAAGCCGCCTCGGCACCTCCCCGGCGCTCGCCACCCGCAGCGCCTCGAACACCCGCGCCTGCAGCGTCGTCGCAGGCCCTCGCCGGTCCGCCGCCCTCGTCGCCGCCACCATCGCCTGCCGCGCCAGGTCGAAGCCGCTGCCCCCGTCGTCGATCAGCGATTCGAGGCCCCCCGCCTGCCACGTCCGCCCGTCCTCCCGGCGCCCCAGGCAGTTCGAGCCGGTCCCCGCGATCAGAACCGCACCCTCCTTGCCGCCCAGCCCCCCGACCAGCGCCGTCACCGTGTCGTTGTGCACCTCGATCGTAGAGAAATTCAATACAGAAACGCCGGCGACGAGCGCGGCGAAGGTGCGCCGGTCTGCCTCGTTGTTCACGCCGGCCACGCCCAGCACCGCGACCCCCTCGACGGCGACCCCCGCCTGCCGGGCCGCCTCCTCGAAGGTCTCGCGCAGGTGAAGCTGCACCTGCCCGGCCGGCAGGGTGTTGAAGTTGGTCGACCCGCCGACCGCGAAGGCGAGCACGCGCCCTTGCCCGTCCGCCGCCAGGACCCGCGTCCGCGTCCCGCCGCCGTCCACGCCCCAGTAGATTTTTTCCATACTCAAAACCTCAGCACCCGGGTGCCAGCGCGGAGGCCGGGGGTCCTGGCGTCCTGGGGCTCCCTGCAGAGGAGCACCACGCGCCTGGGGCCGGTGGCGAAGGAGGCCGGGCACTGCTCGGCGAGGCCCTTGGGGGTCGAGGGGAGGGGCTCGACGGCCTCGGCGAGGGCGAGGCTGGCGGAGGGGATCCAGGGGCCCGGGTTCCGCGGGGGGCGGTGGAGGTTCAGCTGCTGCGCGATCGGGGAGGACTGCTCCCGCAGGAGCCAGTGGGCCTTGCTCTGGTCGCCGTCAAACAGCACGACCCGGTCCTTCCAGCTGCTGACGACCCAGCCCTGGTAAGCGGGCGCATCGGAGACGAGCGTGGGCTCGGACCAGCTGCGCCCGGCGAAGCGGTGGAGCTGGGCCTTTCCATCCTGGAGGCCAAAGAACAGCACCTGCTCGTTCTTGCCGCGGCCCACCCACTGGAGCCGCCGGAGCCTGGGCTTCCACTCGTCGTCGAACCAGCCGGGGAGGATCTTGTAGGGGCTCGCCTGGCCGGTCTTCAGGTTGACGCGGGTCAGGAAGGGGGCCTCCCTCGTCGAGACGCGCTTGTCCTGGGGGATGCCGAGGGTCTTCTGGTCTTCAGGGCGGAGCCGCGCCTGGAAGATCACCTCGACGTGCTCGTCGTCCGCGGGGATCATCCAGGCCTGGCTCCCGGTGAGCTCCTGCTCCGATTCGCCCTTGAGCTCGATGGTCTTGCCGGCGAGGGGGCCGGTCAGCGCCAGCACCGTGTCGCTGCGCGCCAGGATGGCCCAGGAAGAACCGGCGAGGGCCATGTTCTCGGTGCCGATCGTGTGCTGATGGAGCAGCTGATCCCCCGGGGAGATCGGCGCCCCCACCGGCTCTCCGGTCCCGTCAAAGCGCTGGAAGAAGACGCGCTTCTCCTCGCCGATCATCACCAGCCCCTCGCCCCGGGTCTGGTCGTAGACGGCCGTCTCGATGCTCTGGGACGGCACCGCCGGGATCCCCGGGGACCGCGCCAGCCCGTCGCCCGGCGGCAGCTCCGCGGGCGCATCCTTCTTCAGCGCCCCGTCGCGGCCCCGGGGCCTGCCGTTGAGCACGTAGCCGTAGCTGGTGGGCACCAGGTGCAGCGCCAGCTCGGTGTCGTCCGCGGCAAAGGTCACATCGGGGAGCACACGGTCGTCGAGGCGCTTGCCCGCCAGGCTGTAGCGGCTCACGTGCACCTTCTTCTCGACGCTGACGTCGAAGAGCGGTCGGCTGGGCATGCCGCAGCCGTTCTTCGCCCCACGCTTGCGGGGGGCGACCCCCGCTGGCGTGTACTTGGCCGGCGGGATGACCTGGGTCCAGGCCAGGTAGAAGGCATCCTCCGGCTCCCCCTTCGCGTTCAGCGAGGGGGCGGCGGTCCAGGCCCCGTACCCCACCTTCCCGGTGCGCTTGATCACCTCCCGGGCCCAGGCCGCGTTGGCGTTGGGCGGCAGCATGTGCAGGCCCATCCCCTTGTCGCTCGTCGCCTCGGGCTGCCCCCCCTCGCTCTTCAGCCCGATGACCCGCATCTCGAGATCTCCGGCGTCCACGCCCAGCACCGCGAGCTGCGTCGGTAGCTCCAGCACCCGCGTCGAGGCGATGTCCCGGACCCCCAGCTCGACCAGCTTCCGCGCCTCCCCCTTCTCGTTGATGACGTCGATGATCAACCCCTCGTCGCCGCGCACCCCGTACACCACCTCGCGCCCCGGCGAGAGGCTGGTCCAGGCGGTCTCCGCGGGCAGCGGCGCCGACCAGGCCCCCACGATGCTCTCCGGTATGGGTCCGAAATAACCCATGTCGGTAGGGGGTTTGGTCCAGGGGGCCACCCGGAGGAACTGGCAGCGCTCCGCAGAGACCCCGCGGACCAGGCAGCGGGTCGGGTAGCCGCTGCCGACCAGGGAGCCCTGGGCCAGCACGCCCTTGCCAAAGGACACCAGCTTCTCGTCGCGGAGCTGGACCGAGACAGAGGGG
>JALOQB010000558.1 GCA_025453595.1 Polyangiaceae bacterium | reverse complement strand
TGCCCATCCTCGACGACGGCGATGCTTGCACAATACAATCCTGCGACCCGAACCAGGGGCCTTCCGTTGACCCCGTTATCTGCCCGGAGCCCACCTGCGATGTCGCCCTCGGTGTCATCTCTTCTTACCCCAGCTGCGACCCGACGATGGGCTGCAAGCTCGAAGAAAAGAAGTGCCCCAACGGGTTCACCTGCACCGGAGATGACAAGAACACCATCGAGTGCATCAGCGCGTGCAACAAGGGAGATCCAACGAGCTGCCAGGACGGCCTCGTCTGCAACAGCGCGGAAGATGGCTGCGGCAAGCCCAACGGGGAGCCTTGCGGCGTGGCGAGCGAGTGCGCCAACGGGTTCTGCGAGCAGAGCGCCAGCGGGAAGATCTGCGCGGAGAAGAGCTGCAACGGCTGCGAATTCGTGAACTCAAGCGGGAATGGCTGTGATCCGATCCCCGACGGTGTGGACCCGAAGAATTTCTGCAACGAGCAGGAAAACGGATGCAAATCGACGAAGAATTGCAACGGGAACCGGCAATGCGGAAAGCTACCCCAGGGGGCCAAATGCGGCGCCCTCGAGCTGCTCTTCGTATGCAAGAACGATGAATGCAGGCTTTGAAGCGCGGGTAGCAAGCTGACGACAGGCGAGCCGGGGTTCGACAGCCTGACGGGGAGCTGCTAGCAGAGGCGCCGCCATGCCCACCCTGTCCTTCGGTCTGGCCGCCTTTGGCTCCATCTTCTCCATCGTCGACCCCTTCGCTGCGCTGCCGGTCTTCATCACCATCCCCGCGTTCCGCATCGCCGGGGGCCTGCTCCTGTTCGGGGTCGCCATCGAGATGATGCACGCCAAGGTATCCGAGACCAAGACCACCTCGGAAGAGACCGCGGACGCCGCAGGGCGCGAGGACGTGGGGCTCATCCCCGTCGGGATCCCCCTCCTCTCGGGCCCCGGCGCCATCGCCAGCGTCATGATGCACTCCGGCACCGCCGAGGGCACCGTCCAGCATGCCACCCTCTTCGCCGCCATCGCCCTCGTCGCCGCCATCGCCTGGCTCCTGCTGCGCTTCGCCAGCCGCGTCGCCCGCCTCCTCGGCAAATCCGGCATGAACCTCATCGGCCGCATCATGGGCCTGATCCTCGCCGCGGTCGCCGTCCAGTTCGTCATCGACGGCCTCCAGGGCGCCTTCCCCAGGCTCTTCTCCTGAGACCTCTCCCCGGCACGGTTTTTGTAGGCAAGCTCTATATAGAGAAATTATCTACCTGTCTCCCCGGCGCCCCCACGATCCTGCAGGACAAAGGGGCCATCTTTGGTCGTGACAGACTCATCCTTGGCTGATACCTCTGGAGAGAAACCAGGAGACAACATGTCGACGATTCGTGACGCCATCTACAGCATGGATGAGAACGGCCTCTGGGCCATGGTCGCCTGCGCCATCGCCGTGGGGATCGCAGACGGCCGCTTCGATCCCAACGAGCGCAACGAGCTGATCCAGAACCTCCGCACCGTCGGCTGTGACCGCGGAGCCAGCATGGAGGTCATCAACTCGGTCCTCCAGAACATCAACGGGATGGGACCGAACGACGTCATCGACTGGGCTTCCGAGTACATCGCCGACGACTCGGTGGCGGCGGCTTGCTTCGTGATCGCCAGCGCCATCGCGGCCAAGGCCGGCGGCATCGGCTACAAAGAAGGCGTGGTGCTCCAGTACCTCGCCAACACGGTCGGCATCGGGTACCCTGGCGATTACTACATGCAGCTCCTCGGCGAGGGCATGCAGCTCGCCCGGGGCTGACCCCCCACGACCCCTGCGCAAGCCCTCGATCAGGGCGTGAGCCGCAGGTGCCCGGTCAGGCGTCGAGAGGCCAGGCTGGGCTGGAAGCGCAGCGCCCAGAGCACCCCCTCCAGACAGCGCGCGACGACGCCGGGCACCTCGTCCTCGGGTGTCACCTCTGCCAGTTCGACCGCCCCGGCGGCGCTGACCTGGAGCTGGTAACGCACGCGCCCCTCCAGCGCGGGGCGCTGCCTCAGCGCCGCGGCGTAGCAACGGACCAGGCGCCCGTGCGCCTTGCGGATCACCGCAACCTCTTCCCCGGACGCCGCCGGTTCCACGGAGATGACGCCGCGAGGTCGCCCGGGGACCTGCAGGCCGCTGTCCGCCGAGCACACCCCTTCCAGGGGAGGGATGGCGCGGCCCGGGGGGGCGACGGAGGCCACGGGGGCCTCCCCCACCCAGGGGGCGTGCTCCGGGGCGCCAGGCCCGGGTTCTTGTAGAGAACTTCCGGCTTCAGGTGGATTTTGTAGAGAACTTCCGGAGGGTTGCGCGCAGCCGGCGGAGAGGAGCAGGAGGAGCGCGAGGAGGTACATCCGAGGGCAGCTACGGCGAGACCCGGGCGCACCTCCCCTTGTTCACTCGCAGGACAGGTTGCAGACCGACTCGACCTGCTTCACGCAGAGGCCATCCCAGGAGCTGTTGCAGCAGAAGGGGTCCTTGTCGCAGATCTGCTTGGCGCAGGGGTCGCAGTCCTTGGTGAGCTTGTCGCCGGTGGAGCAGAGGGGGTGAGCGCAGGAGGAGGGCTCGGGGTTGGGCTCGGGGTTGGGCTCAGGCTCCGGGGCCGGGGCGGAGGTGACGTCGTCCCAGGTGGAGGGGGGAAGCACCATGGCGGTGAGGCCCGTGCGGGAGCTGGGGCGGAGGCACTTGCCGGCGGCATCTTTCTGATCGCAGACGGGGATCTGGCCGTCGAGGTAGGCGGAGTAGAGGTCGTGGTACCCCTTGAGATCCGAGCCGGCGGGGGGGCCGAAGTTGTCGCCCCAGGAGTTCTTGATGCGCCAGAAATCGACGGTCGCCGAGGGGTCGAGGGCGGCATCGAGGGCCTCTGGATCGGTGACGACGGTGCCCGCCGCCAGGCGACCGAACCCGGGAACGTTGGAGACCTCGTAATCCTCGATCACGCTCATGTTACCACCCTGACGACCGATGGTGTCGGGGATCTTGGCGAAGGTACCGGACGAGCGGTCCATCGCGTTGAAATCGACGAACCAGGTGAAGATCAGGGGGCGCCGCAGGTGCATCGCCTTCTGGGCGCGGATCTGGAAGGAGCGACGGCTGGAGGAGGAGGAGGGGTACGATAGCTCGTTCCAGGCGAAGTTACCGGTGCGGCTCTTCCAGCCGAAGACGCCGGATTCAGAGGAGGGATTGCCGGCCGCGTCCGCGAGCGTGATGACCTTGGCGCCGCCGTTCTTGGGCTTGAAGTAGCCCACCTCGATCGCGGACGGGGCCCGCAGGCCCTTGCCCTCCGGGATGGTGGCGCCCTTGGGGATGGTGCGGGAGAAATCCTTGCCAAAGGACTC
>JALOQB010000262.1 GCA_025453595.1 Polyangiaceae bacterium | reverse complement strand
GACTTGAGCCCGGTGTCGTCGACGGAGCCGATGGCGAGGTTGTTCTCGTGGCCCGCGTAGGCGTCGATATCGTCGTTGGAGTTGCCCGCGGCGAAGAGGATGAGCGTGCCCTTGCCGCCGCGCCCCTTGGTCTCGGCGTAGTCAAAGGCATCCTTCACCACGTCCGAGATCAGCGGGAGCACGCCGGTCGAGGCGAAGTTGGGGTCGCCGGACTCGAGCCCCCAGCTGTTCGAGATCACCCACGCCCCCGCGTCCACCATCGCCACGAACCCCTGGGCCACCGACTCGTCGGTCACCGAGAAGCCGATGCCCTGGGTCTCTCCGAGGAGGTGAGGCAAGATCCGGCAGCGGGGGCAGACCCCGGCGCCGCCCAGGTCGTTGTCGGAGGCCGCCGCGGCGACGCCGGCGCAGGGCGTCCCGTGGCCGCCGAAGGTGCCGTTCTGCAGCCGCACCTTCCAGTCCTCGGGGAAATTCATCGCCGGCAGCAGCCGATCCTTGAACTCAGGGTGATCGAGGTCGACTCCATCGTCGTTGACCGCGATCACGACCTGCGGGTCCCCCTGGGTCAGATCCCAGGCCTCGTCGACGCGCCCGTCGACCCCCACCGTCGCCCCGTTTTGCCCCGTGTTCTTCAGGTGCCACTGGCCGGAGAAGAGCGGGTCGTTGGGCACGCTCCGGCGCTCGTAACGCCGCAGCATGTCCAGCTCTGCGTGGACGCCGTCGAGCCCCTGGAGCGCCGCCAGCGCCGCCAGCGCCGCCCACGGATCCCCCGCGGAGCGCAGCACCCGCCCCCCGGGGAACGCCGGCGCCAGCGCCCCCAGCCCGTGGGACGCCAGCACCGCGTCCGCCTTCGCCCGCGCCTGCGCCCCCGAGGCCCGCACGTGCACCACCCCCGTCGCCGCCGCGAAGCGCCCGGCCCCGTCCCGGAAGGTCGGCAGCACCCGCCGCTCCGCCCCGATCCTGTCCAGCAGCGCCGCCGACGGCGTGGTCGAGAACCGCAGCACCTGGATCTTCCCCGTCCCCTCGACCTCGACGAGCCCCGACGCCCCCGCGTTCAGCGGCCGCTCCCCGCCCTCCACCGCCAGCGCGTTGTCCGACCAGGCGTAGCCCGCCGGTGGCGCCAGCCCGCGCGACCACCGCGCCGCGATCGAGGCCCCGCCAAACACGCACTCGCACACCTGATCGCAGGACGCGACCGTGTCCGGATGCTTCAGCCACCCCCCGCAGTTCTTCACCGCCGCGCAGTCCGCCTGCGCCGTGCAGCACCGGAAGTTCGTCGACTGATCCGACCAGAGCCCCTGGGGCCCCTTGTCCGCCAGCTTGCACCGGTCGATGCATTCCTGCGCCGACAGCGGGAACGTCTTGGACTCACCCCCGCCGCACTCCAGCAGCCTCGTGCACGCCGCCGCGCACGAGTCCGAGCACGTCTCCGGGAAATCCGCCAGCTCCCCCCGCTCGCCGGTGTCCTCGGCCCCGCCCTGTCCGGAACTTCCGGATGCACCCGCGACCCCGGCCTCCCCCGCCCCGCCCCCCGGGCCCTCCCCGGCCCCGCCGCTGCCCCCCGGCTCGGCGCCGGCGGCGCCCCCGGTGCCCGCACCGCCCTGCCCGGCGCCGCCGCCCCCCTGTCCGGAAGTTCCGGAACCTCCGCCGGCGGCAGCGGAGACCGGCGGCGCCTCCTCGTCTTCGCAGCCGAGGAAGCAGAGGATCGAGAGGGCGAGGAGGGCGGTGCGCAGGCGGGAGGGCTTCACGGGGCCGCAGCATAGCCCACCCCCGGGCCTCAGCGCACGGCGGTCAACGAGCCCAGCAGCGCGGGGATCTCGTCGGAGATCTCGGAGGCGAGGAGGCCCCGGTCCGCGCCGGAGCGGAGGCGCCACTGGTCGGCGGCCATCCCGTGGAGGAAGACCCCCGCGGCGGCGGCGCGGAGGGGCTGGAGGGCGCAGGCGAGGGCGCCGATGATGCCGGCGAGGGAGTCCCCGGAGCCCGCGGCGGCGAGGGCCGGGTTGCCGGTGGGGTTGATCCAGAGGGCGCCGGCCGACGCGATGAGGGAGCGGGCGCCCTTGAGGACGACGGTGCACCGCCCGCGGGAAGCGACGGCGCGGGCGGCCCCGAAGCGGTCTCGTTCGACCTCGGCGGCGCTGACCCCGAGGAGCCGCCCCATCTCGCCCGAGTGGGGGGTCAAGATCAGCCTGCCGGGCGCGCTGGCCAAAGCCTCGGGGCGCCCGGCGAAGGGAGCGAGGGCGTCCGCGTCGAGGACCGTGACCCCCTCCCACCGCAGGACCACACGCTCGACCACGGCCCTGGCGCGCTCGTCGAGGCCCAGGCCCGGCCCGAGGACCACGACCCGCTGACGGCCAAGGAGCGCGTCGAGCTGGGTCGGATCGAGGGGTACGGTCATGACCTCCGGGAGCCGGGCCTCGAGCACCGGGACGCACTCGGGCCAGGTGGCCAGGGTGCAGAGGCCCGCCCCCGCGCGCAGCGCCCCCCGGGCCGCGAGGAGGGCGGCGCCGGTCTTCCCGGGGGAGCCGGCGAGCACCAGCACCCCGCCGACCTGGTGCTTGTGGGCGTTGGCCTCCCGGGGGGAGATCCAGGAGCGCAGGTCGGCCTCCTCGATGAGCTCGGCGCTCTGCCCGGTGTGCTGCACGATGGTGTCAGGGACGCCCAGATCGACCGCCTGGACCTGGCCCGCCAGGCGCGCCCCTTCCGGGGTGAAGAGGCCCACCTTGTAGTGACCAAAGGTGACCGTGTGGTGAGCGCGCACGCAGACCCCGAGGGGCATGCCGGTGTCGGCGTCGAGCCCCGAGGGGAGATCGAGGGCCACCACGAGCCCCGTGGCCTCGTTGATGGCGCCGACCACCGCGGCAAGCAGCCCCTGGATGGGGCGCGCGAGCCCGGTGCCGAACACCGCGTCGACCACCAGCGGGGCCCCGGCGAGGGCCCGCTGCAGCGAAGGCAGCAGCGGCTCGGTGTCGATCTGGGTGAAGAGGCCGCCGAGGTCGATGTACGCGTCGAGGTTGACGCGGGCGTCGCCCATCACCTGCTCGGAGGAGCCCGTCAGGAACACGTGAGGGCGGGCGCCGCGGGCCAGCAGGTGCCGCGCCACAACGAAGCCGTCGCCGCCGTTGTTGCCGGCGCCGCAGACCAGCACCACGTCGAGCCCCGGCAGGGGGCGCAGCCGGCCGAGGACATCGGCGGCGCCTCGCCCGGCGTTCTCCATGAGGATCAGGCCCGGCACGTGGCGCACCTCGATCGCGTGGCGATCGTAGGCTCGCATCTGCTCCCGGCCGAGGACCGGCCTCACAGCCGGGCCCCGACGGACCGCTCGATGGCCCCCCGCAGGTCACGCACGGCCCGATCCAGCCCCAGGAAGATCGCGTCCGCGATCACCGCGTGGCCGATGTTGAGCTCTTCCATGCCCGGCAAGGCCGCGACGGGCCCCACGTTGGCCCGGGTGAGCCCGTGCCCCGCCGCCAGCGCCACGCGCCCCTCCACCACCTGCCGGGCCGCGGCCCCGAGCCGCTCCAGCTCGGCGGCGCGCCGCGCCCCGCTGTGATGGCAGTACTCCCCCGTGTGCAGCTCGATCTGGTCGACCCCGAGGCCCAGCGCCGCCTCGATCTGGGCGGCGTCCGGCGCCAGGAAGAACGAGACGCGGACCCCCGCCTCCCGCAGCGCCCCTGTCATGCGCCCCAGCACGTCCCGGCGCCCCAGCACGTCGAGGCCCCCCTCGGTGGTCCGCTCCTCGCGCCGCTCGGGCACCAGCGTCACCACGTCGGGCCGCGTCGCCAGCGCGATCCGCAGCATCTCGTCCGTCGCCCCCATCTCGAGGTTGAGCACCGTGGTCACCGCCTCCCGCAGGCGTTTCACGTCCTCATCGCGGATGTGACGCCGATCTTCCCGCAGGTGGCACGTGATGCCGTCGGCGCCCGCAAGCTCGCACAGCGAGGCCGCGGTCACCGGGTCCGGGTACGCAACCCCCCGGGCGTTCCGCACCGTCGCGACATGATCAATGTTGATGTGAAGCCGGATCGACATGGACAAGCTCTCGCTCCAGCTGATCGTAGACCTCGGCGGGAGCGTCGCCGACGTCTCGGGCCAGGGGAATCTGGGCCTTCACCGTCGCCAGATACAGGGGCACCAGCGCCGGCGCCACCGCACGGAGCGTGGCCAGGTGCTTCATGACCCCCTTCGGGTCACCGCGGCGCACGGGCCCCGTGAGGGCCGCAGGCATGCCGAGAAGCTCGACGTTGTCGGCGACGCTCCGCAGGAGGGGCCCGAGCATGTGGGGGATGGCCTCGGGGCGCGCGCCGGCCCGGCGCAGCAGGTCGGTCCCGGCGGCGGCGAGGGCCGCGGCGCCGTTGGCGACGAGCCCGGCGGCGGCGTGGTAAGCCACGGTGTCGAGCCCCGGGAAGGTGCGGGGGCGGAGGCCGACGCGCTGGCAGAGGCGCCGGGCACGACGGATCGCCGCGGGATCGCCTTGCACGTGGGCGTGCCCCCCCCGGAGTTGCGGTGGGAAGCGGGGGTCTGCGAAGGAGATCATCGGGTGCATCTGGGCCACGCCGGCGCACCAGGGGCGCAGGGGGGCGAGGACCTCGGCGTCGAGGGCCCCGGCGGCGTGCACCACGGCGATCGCCGGCGTCACCAGGCGCCGCTCGATGAGGGCCTGGACCAGCGGACCCAGGGCCCCGTCGCGCACCGCGAGGACCAGGATCGACGCGCGGAAGGGCCGGGAGGGCAGCGCGGCGCGGCCGGCGCGCAGCGAGCAAGGGACGCCCGCCTGACGGAGCGCCCGCGCCAGACCCACGCCCACCTTGCCCGCCCCCAGGATGGCCACGCTCAGCGGAGGATCTCTGCGGCTCATGCGGGCGCACCGTACAGCGTCCGGCGCCGGATGTACTCGAGAACCCGCGCCGGCAGCAGCTCCCGGGCCCGGTCCAGATCGCCCTGCCGCAGCCAGGCGCGCAGCTCGGTGCTGGAGACCTCGGGCAGCAAGGGCGCCGGAGCCCCCCGGGCCTCGACCCCCCGGCGCCCCAGCACCAGCAGCGGCGCCAGCTCGATCACCCGCTCGAAGGCATGCCACTTGGGCGCGTCGTTCAGGATATCGGCCCCCACCAGCAGCCGCAGGGACCAGTCCGGGTGCGCCGCTCGCAGGTGCTCCAGCGTGCGCAGCGTGCGGCTCTCGCCCCCCAGCTCGGCCTCGACCCGCGACACCGAGGCCCCCGGCAACCAGCCAAAAGCAAGCTCGCAAAGCGCGAAGCGATCCTCGAAGGAGGCGAGCTCCTTCGAGAACGGGTGCTGGAAGCACGGCACCACCAGCACCTCGTCGATCGGGTGCGCCGCCAGCGAATACGCCACCGCCAGCACGTGCCCCAGGTGCGGTGGGTTGAAGCTACCTCCGTAGATGGCCACGCGCTTGCTCATCGCGCCGGCACCAGTAGCACAGATCCGCCAGGCCTCACGAGGGGCGCTGGCCCGTGGTACGCTGCTCACCGTGGCGGACCTTGCAGCCGTGGACCCCTTCGCGCGACACCTGGCACGGCTGCTCTCGGTGGCCGATCTCGTCGGGCGCCTCCAGCCCCCCGGCGACGAGGCCGCCGCCGCCCGGGACGCCGCCCTCCTGGCCCGCGCCTCCACCGGCGCCGAGCGCGCCAGCCTCTTCCAGATCGACAACGCCGACGCCGACGCCGACGGCCCCCTCTGGGCCCTCCGCCTCGCTCGCTGCTGCCAGACCCCCGACCCCGTCGACCCCCTCGTGGCCTTCCACCCCGACCACATCGCCTTCCTCCTCGCCCCCATGCACAGCGGCTCCGTCGAGGCCCTCGGCCCCCTCTCCGGCGACGAACCCTTCTACCGCCTCCACCTCCACCACGAACCCCACGTCCCGCGCCACGCCGCCCTCGCCCCTGTCCTCGTCGATGGTCAGGCCGTCGGCGTGATCGAGATCGCCCGGCGGGAAGGGGGTCCATTTCGACCTCATGAGCTGACCTGCCTGGAGGCCGCCGCCCGCACCGTGGCGGCCGCCGTGTACGGGACGCGCCGCGAGCGCAGCCTGCAGGGGATGTTCACCTCGCTGCTGCCCGAGCTCCTCGACCCGGCCCGGGCTCCCACCTCCCTGCCCCGTCGCCTGCGCGAGTGGCTGGCGAGCCAGCGCCTGGCCCCGGCCGAGCGCCAGGCGATCGCCCTGGCCACCACCATCGCCGAGCTGGCGGAGAGCTCTCCGGCGGGGCTCGATCTGGTGCAATCGGTGCTGTCAGCGGCCCGCAAGGCCTTCCTCGGGCGCGAGGGGGGCTGGTCGGAGGTGCGTGGTGCGCGAGGCTGAGCTCTGGCCTCCCCTGGCCCCCCTGGGCGCGGCGGCGGCCCCCCTGGAGCGGGCCCTCGGCGGTGCGCCGGTGCACCAGGTCGAGGCCCTGATCCCGCAGCCCGCCGACGCCCGGGCCGCCGCCGCCGTCGCCGCGGCCCGCTTTGCGCTGGCGCTCCGCATCGGAGACCGCGCCGCCGAGATCGACGCCCTGGGGATGGCCGCGCAGCGCGCCTTTCTCGCCGCGGAAGCCCCCCGCGAGGCCGCCTTTGTCCAGGTGGAGCGCGCCGCGGCGTTGCTGTCGGACAAGACAAGGCTCCCCGAGGCAGCGCACCTCCTGGACACCCTGCCTTCCAGCGCCGACGACCGGGCCCTGGACGCCGCCGCCGCCCGGGTCCGCGGCGCCATCGCCCGGGCTCGCGCCGATCTTCGCGGCTCCTTGCTCCACCTCGAGCGCGCCCGCGAGCTGGCCGAGGCCAGCGGCCACCCCCGGGAGATCCTGCGGACCCTCAACACCCTCGGCACCTCCTACGCGGCCCTCGGCGTGGCCTCCCTCGCCCGCGAGGCCCTGGAGCGCGCCCGCGAGCTGGCGGAGCTCGCCGGGCAGCGGCAGTCCGCCGCCATCGCCGCCGGTCAGCTCGCCACCCTCGCCCTCGACGCCGGGAACCCCGCCCTGGCGGCGCGCCACCTCCAGCTTCAGCGCTCCGTCAGCGAGCAGCTCGGCGACCTCCACGGCCAGGCGCGCGCCCTCTCCTTGCTCGTCGAGGCCCACGGCGAGGCCCACCAGCTCGCCCTCGCCGCCCTCGCGGCCTCCGAGGCCCGCGCCCTCCACGCCGCCGCCCCCTCCCCCTGGACCCGCCTCCAGGCGGCCCTCGCTTCCCTCTACGAAGCCGAGCTCGCCCTCGCCGGCGGCGACCTCGAACGCGCCGCCGAGCTCCTCGCCTCCTGCCACGAAGAGCGCACCAGCGACGCGCCCCCCTTCCGCATCCTCCGCGCTCGCAGCAGCCTCGCGCTCCTGTGGCAGGCGCTCCGCGATCCCCCGCCCCTCCCCCTCGACGCGTTTCTCTCCTCGGCCCTTGCTCCCCTCATGGGTTCACCAAGACCCATGTGGGTCGAGAAAGCCATGAAGCTGTCCCTGGAGCTGGCCAAGCAGGCGGGTCGCACCGAGCTGATCCCGCTGCTGGCCCAGCGCCTTGGTTCGCTGATCGAGCTGCGCGCGGCGGCGTCGTCGGGGGCCCTGGTGGTGCTGCGGGCGTCGGCTCCGGAGGCGGCCATCGGGCGCGCGATGGCGCTGGGGCGCGAGCTGATCTTGCGGGCGCGGCTGGCGCTGGGGCCAATAGGGGAATTCCATACATCATGGGTCGAGGTCGAGGTGGCCGAGGAGGGTGCCATCGACGCGGCGCTGGCGGCCTTCGAGGCGCCGGGGCGTCCGGGCGAGCTGCCGCCGGGGTTGCTGGCCTGGACCGACGGGTACCGGCAGCTCCGGGTCGCTGCGGCGCCGGAGCAGGTGGCGCCCGGGCTGGCGAGGCTGGAGGGTCAAGGGGGCCTGCGCGGGCTGCGCCAGGGTGAGGGGGCGGTGCGGGTGGAGGCCAGCGCCCAGGGGCAGCTGTGGCTACGGCGGGGGTCCTCGTGAGCCCACGCCACGTCGTCGGGATCGACCTGGGCACGACCCACACCGTCGTGGCCCACGCGCCGCTGGATCAGCCCGTGCCGCGGGCCTTCCCGATCCCCCAGCTGCTGAGCGCCGCCGAGCTGGGGGCGGCGCCGCTGCTGCCCTCCTGCCTCTACGCGGCGACCCCCGCGGAGCTGGCGTCGCTCCCCGCCTTTCATAGAGAAGATCCCTACATTGGCGGGGCCCACGCGCGGCGCCGGGGGGCGGAGGTGCCGGGGCGGCTGGTGGCGAGCGCCAAGAGCTGGCTGAGCCACGGCGGGGTGGATCGGGAGCAGGCGATCCTGCCGTGGGGCACCGAGGACGAGTCGATCCCCCGGCTGTCGCCGGTGGAGGCGAGCGCCCGGCTGCTGCGCCACGTGCGCCGCAGCTGGGACGCGGCCTTCCCTGACGCGCCGCTGGCGGAGCAGGAGATCGTGCTGACGGTGCCCGCCTCCTTCGACGCCGTGGCCCGGGAGCTGACCCTGGCGGCGGTGCAGCAGGCGGGGTTGACGGTGCAGCTGCTGGAGGAGCCCCAGGCCGCGTTCCACGACTGGATGCAGCGCCAGGGGCAGCCCGGGCTGGAGCGGCTGCTGGAGGGCCGCCGCGCGGCGAGCGTGCTGGTCTGCGACGTGGGGGGCGGCACCACCGACTTCACGCTGCTCCGGGCGGAGCGCGGCGGCAGCGGGGTGGAGGTGAGCCGCACCGCGGTGGGCGAGCACCTGCTGCTGGGGGGCGACAACATGGACCTGGCGCTGGCTCATTTCTGCGAGCCGAGGCTCTCCGGCGAGGGGGCAGCGCCGGGGAAGCTGAGCCCGGCCCGCTTCGCCCAGCTGGTGGCCGCCTGCCGCGCCGCCAAGGAGGTGCTGATGGGGGAAGACCCTCCGGAGCAGACCTCGGTGACGCTGCTGGGCGAGGGCAGCAAGCTGCTGGCGGCGACGAGGCGCGCCGCGCTGCGCCGCGAGGACGCGGAGCGGCTGCTGCTCGACGGATTCTTCCCCGAGGTGCCCCTCGAAGAGCCCCGGCCCCAGCGCGGCGGGCTGGTGTCCTTTGGCCTCCCCTACGCCCGGGATCCGGCCATCACCCGGCACCTCGCGCGGTTCCTGCGGCGCCACGGGGCGAGCCCGGAGCAGCATGCGGTCCCCGACGCGGTGGTGCTCAACGGAGGCGTCTTCCACGGGCGCGCCTTCGCCGAGCGGCTGGCCTTCGTGATGGCCCGCTGGTCCGGCATGGCGCCCCGCCTTCTCCCCCACGCGGACCCGGACCTCGCCGTGGCGCGCGGGGCCGTCGCCCACGGGCTTGCCCTCCGGGGCCTCGGCCCACGGATCCAGGGCGGCTCGCCGCGAGCCTATTACCTCGGCGTGGGCCAGGAGCGCGCCGTGTGCCTGATCCCCCGGGGCGCCCAGCCCGACGAGCTCCACCGCCCCGATCTCACCCTGGCCCTGGTGATCGGCCGCCCCGCACGCTTCGAGCTCCACTCGTCCAGCGACGAGCGCGAGGACGCCCCCGGTACCCTCGTCCACCTCGACCCCGAATCCTTCGAGCGCCTCCCCCCCATCGCGGCCCTCATCGAGGCCCCCTCGCGCGGAGAAATCCCCGTCCAGATCGAGGGCAAGCTGAGCCACCTCGGCACCCTCGAGATCGCCTGCGTCGAGCAGGCCCCTTCCCCTCGCCGCTTTCGCCTCGCCTTCCAGCTGCGCCAGGGGGACCCGGACGCCCCTCCCCCCTCCTCGATCCTGCCCCCTTCCGCGGCACCGGGTTCCATGAGACCCCCCTCCCTGCCGCGTGTTCGGCAAGGGGGGGGCGACGCAGGTGAACCGCGAGGTGAAGGATCTGCTGCGGGATCTCGAGAAGGCGCTGGGCGAGCGACCGACCTGGTCCCTCGAGCTGGGCCGCGAGCTCTTTGACCACCTGCACACGCTGGCGCGAGGGCGGCGGCGCTCCCCGGAGCACGAGCGCCTCTTCTGGCTGCTGGCGGGCTACACGCTGCGGCCAGGGCTCGGGCATGCGGGTGACGGGGCGCGGGTCGAGGCGCTGGTGGCGCTCTGGCCCGAGGGCCTGCATCACCGCAAGGAAGCGCGGGTGTGGCAGCAGTACTGGATCGCCTGGCGCCGGGTGGCGGCGGGGCTGGAGGAGCAGGCGCAGCTGGCGATCCGGGACCAGACGGATCTTTTTCTGCGGCCCGATGCGCCGCGCAAGGGGGCGAGGCCCGAGGCGCTGGAGGATCTGCTGGCGCTGGCCTCATGGCTGGAGCGACCGCCGGCGGCGCGGCGCGCCGAGCTGGGGTCGTGGATCGTGGAGCGCACCTGGACCAGCGAGGACGCCCGGCTCTGGGAGGCGCTGGGGCGGCTGGGGGCGCGGGTGCCGGTGTACACGAGCGCGCACCAGGCGCTGGCGCCGCGGGTGGTGGAGCCCTGGCTGGAGGAGCTGCTGCGGCGACGCTGGAGCGAGATCCCCTCGGCGCCCCTGGCCGCGGTCCGGATGGCGCGGATGACCGGGGATCGAGCCCGGGACGTGAGCGAGCGCCTGCGGGGCGAGGTGCTCCGGCGGCTGGAGGCCTCCAGGGCCAAGGCCGCCTGGATCGCCGCCGTGACCGGGGTGGTCGAGGAAGGGGAGAACGAACGGGCCGAAGCGTTCGGGGAATCACTCCCCGTGGGATTCCGGCTCCAGGATGGCTAAGATGGGGGACCCGATGCACCCCCCTATCACCGCGGCCCAGGTCCGCGAGCTGCTCGCCACCTGCGCCATCCGGCTCCCTTCGGGCGCCGAGGTCGACGCTCGACCGGACGCGATCCGTTTCCTTGACGCCCTCGCCGAGGTCTCCTTCCTGGTGAGCCACGGCGATCGGCGGCTGGCCCAGGACGAGATGCAGTGCCTGACCAGCACCCTGGCCGAGCTCTCCTCGGGCGCCATCGACCGGAGCGCCCTGGCCGGCATGATCTACGAGTTCTCGGCGGCGCTGGAGCGCGACGGACTGGACGCGCGCCTGGCGGTCCTCTGCGAGCGCGTCGCTGACCCCCAGGAGCGGCTCCAGCTCCTCACCTTCGGGTCCCTGGTGGCCATGTGCGACCGGGCGCTGCAGCCCGGGGAACGCCAGGTCCTGCGTACCATCGCCGCGAGGCTGGGCATCGCACCGGACGAGATCGATGCCCGGGTCGAGTCGCTGCAAAAAAGCATCCACGAGGTCTCCTGAATGCGTCTCTCCGCGCTCTCGCTGGTGTTGCTGCTGGCGGCCTGCCAGCCCTCCTCGCCGCCCCCCAAGCCCCCCCCCTCCAAGAACAGCGCCAAGCCGCTGCGCACCCCGCCGCCGCGGCCGGTCGCCGCGCCGATCGCCGGCGGAAGCTCCGACGGGATGAGCTGCGAGCAGGTGATCGAGCAGAACAACGACGAGCTCACCCTGGGCAAGAAGCAGGAGGCCGACCTGAGCACCGCCGAGCTGAGCGCGGTGCTCAACAACGGTTCGTACCTGAACGAGTGCGAGGTGCCTGCCAGCACGAAGGTGTCGGTGTGCGCCGCGGTCAAGGAGGGCCGAGCGCTGGGGGTCACGGTGGCGATGAGCCCGGGCGATCCGGAGCAGGAGCGCTGCGTGGCCGGCAAGGTGCGGTCCCTGGGTTACCCGATCCACAAGAAGCTCCACGTGGCGCGGACCTCCTTTGAATGAACGGGCGCGCCGCCTCCTGATGCTTGGCTGCCTAGGCGGCGCCCTGGGGCTGCTGGCGCCGTCGGGTTCCCTCCAGGCCACCGAGGTCTTCCCCGTCATTGACCTCCACGTCGATCTCCCCTGGCAGCTCCATTTCAAGGGACGCTCCCTCGACCTCGACCGCGGCATGGTCACCGCCCGGGGCCTCGCCGCGGGCCGCGTCGCGGGCCTTGTGCTCCCGATGTACATCCCGGACCGGGTCCGCCCCGAGGGGCCTGCCCCCCAGGACCTCGAGGCCATGGCCGCCACCCTCGAACGCCTGGTCTGGCGCCCCGGCTCCCCCTTTTTCCCCTTGCCTCAGGCCCAGCAAGGCAGCCAGCTCCGCGGCTGGCTCGCCTTCGAGGGGGCCCAGGCCCTCGCCGCCGACCCCGACGCCATCTCCGCCTGGGTGAAGCGCGGCGTGCGCCTGGTCGGGCTGGCCCACACCAGCGACAACGAGCTGGCCGGCTCCTCCACCGGCAAGCGCCGCAGGGGCCTCTCGGACAAGGGGAAAAAGATGGCCCGCGCCGCCATCGAGGCCGGCGCCTTGCTTGATGTCTCCCACCTCTCGGACGCGGCCTTCGACGACGTGGCCGCGCTCTCCCGCGAGCTCCAGGTCCCTTTTGTCGCCACCCACTCGAACGCGCGCGCCGTCTGCAAGCACCCCCGGAACCTCACCGACGCCCAGCTGCGCACCCTCGCCGCCTCTGGCGGCGTCGTCGGCCTCAACCTCCACGGACCTTACCTCTCCGACACACCAGACCCAGGCATCGAGCAGGTGCTCCTCCAGGTCGACCACCTGCTCCGCGTCGCCGGCGAGGATGCGCTGGCCATCGGGTCCGACTTCGACGGCGGCATCCGCCCCCCTGCCGAGCTCGCCGATGCCTCCCGCTTCCCTGCCCTGGCCCAGGCCCTCCTGCGGCGCGGCCACAGCCCCGCCCGGGTCCGCAAGGTCTTCGCCGGCAACGCGCTCCGGGTCCTCGAACTTCGCCGTGACCCCCGCTGAGAGGGGTTTGCAACAGGGGGCGCGGCGGCTAGCCTCTGGCGGCGATGAGCGACCCCACCGTGTACCTCGATACCTTCCCTAGCTGGCTCAAGACGCTCGCCTCCGATGTGGGCGATTTCGCCCCGCTGCTGCGCGCCGAGGCGCTCTCCGAAACCCAGCGCCGGTTCGTCGCAGGCGGGGTGAACTACATCTTCAAATCCCTCGACCTGATCCCGGATGGCATCGAAGATCTGGGCTACATCGACGACGCCTTTGTCATCCGCGTCGCCGCGGCCCTCGTCGACCAGGAGGCCCCCGGCGCCCCCGCCCCGGTCCGCAGGCTCGCCGCCGAGGCCAGCACCATCCGCGACTTCCTCGGCCCCGATTACGCGCGCCTCGAAGCCTACGTTCGCGCCCTCACCAAGGGCGCCGCTCGCGGGCGTAGCGTCGATGAGGTCATTGGCGACCCTGCCACCCGCGACACGCTCCTGGGCGAGGTCTCCAGCTGGGTGGCCAGCTACCAGGTGCCCTCCTTCCAGCGCGACGAGAAGAACCTCGTGAAGCTGCGCGCCTTCCTCGACTCCAAGCTCCCCCGGCCCTGAACACGCGACGCCTCCGGTCGCTCCCTCATGAACCCAGCGCCCTCCCCCGGTGAGCTCCTCCACGAGGACCCCTCGCTCCTCGTCGTCGCCAAGCCTGAAGGCATCTCCGCCATCCCGGAGCGCGACCTCCAGATCCCCTCGGTCCAGCGGCTCCTCGAGGCCCAGCGCGGCGAGCGTCTCTGGGTCGTGCACCGCCTCGACAAGGAGGTCTCCGGGGCCCTGCTCTTTGCCCGTACCCCGGACGCGCACCGCGCCCTCAGCCTCGCCTTCGAGCGCCGGGAAGTAGAGAAGTCCTATACCATCGCCACCCACGGCCGCATCGCCGCGGACGAGGGGGCCCTCGACCGGCCCATCCTCCAGTTTGGCTCGGGTCGCATGGGCATCGACGACCGGCGCGGCAAGCCCTCCCTGACCCGCTTCCGGGTGCTGCAGCGCTCCGGCAAGTACACCCTCCTCGATGCGTCCCCGCACACGGGGCGGCGCCACCAGCTGCGTGTGCATTTTTACGCCGAAGGGCACCCGATCGTGGGCGACCTCCGTTACGGAGAGCGCGGCCTCCAGGCGACCTTCCCCCGGCTGATGCTCCATGCGCGGCGGCTCCGGGTGCCGCACCCGGGCGGCGGTCACCTTGCCATCGAGGCGCCGCTGCCCGCGGGGTTCCTTGCGTCTCTCGCCGCGCTGGGGCTCTCCCCGGGCTGATCAGGGCAGCTCGACCTTCACGCGGATCCAGGCGCTCTGCAGGTCGACCGGGAAGGGGTCCCAGATCCAGTCCGGACGCTCGGCGCCCTCCGGGAAGGCGGCGCAGAGATCGGTGCCGCAGGTCCAGGGCAACGCTTCGCCCACAAGAGTCGAGGGAGAGCCCGGGCTGGCCGCGGCCATGGCGGGCCCCCAGGTCGCGTCGTTGAAGGAAGCCTCGCACCAGTTGGTCTTGTCCTCCTCGACCTTCTTGCCGAAATAACGCCACGGGGTCTGGCTCCATTCCGGGTCCGAGGGCTGGTAGATCTTGCCCGACGGCACGCCGCGGGTCGGGAAGGTTTGCCCGTTGACCGACAGGTGCGCGGCCATGGCGGTGATGACCTTGCCCTTGTCCACGCCAGAGATCCCGACGGCGTTGGGGCCCGATTCGAGCACGAACGTGTAGGTGTCGGCGATGGTCCAGGCCCCCTTGTTGGGGCCAAGCGGAAGCTGCTTGCCGTTGGCGCAGATCTCGGTCGCCTCGTCGTCGACGGTCACGATCAGGGTGGCGAGGTACTCTTTCTTGCCGTCGCAGTCGTAGTCGACCCCCTCCTTGTGCTCGGTGGCGCCGGGGAAGATCGAGCCATCGGCGTCGTTGCAGTCGCCGCTCTTGCAGGCCGCCGCGGGGGTGACCTCCATGGCGGTGGTGCAGAAGCCGTCCCCGTCCTCGTCGCAGCCCTCGTCGACCTGACCGTCCCCATCGTCGTCCTTGCCGTTGCAGAACTCGACGAC
>JALOQB010000261.1 GCA_025453595.1 Polyangiaceae bacterium | reverse complement strand
TCGGCCCCCTTGCCGCGGGCGTGGGCTGCGCAAGCCCACCGTTTCCAAGGCCAGCCCCATCGGCCCCCTTGCCCGGGTGTGGGCGGGCAGCCCACCGTTCCCGCGAAGCCCCCGGGGCGCAGCCCCCCTCCCTTCCTTGCCGCGGGCGTGGGCTGCGCAAGCCCACCGTTCCCACAAGGCAGCCCCCCTCCATCCCACCGGGGCGTGGGCCCATCGTTCCCCCGGAGGGCCCGTGATCTCACCCGTGGAGTTCCTGCAGGCAGGGGCGCCCCAGGACATCGTAAGCCTGCGCCGCCAGCCTCTTCCCCTCTGGAAGCTGGAGCACCGGGGAACGCAGGGGCAATTCTCGACGCTTGCGGCTGCGGCTGACGCTCCATTGCTCCACGAATACGTCCCCCTCCAGCAGGCCCACGGACCAGGCATCCAGCAGCTCGACGCCCCCGGGTCCCCGGGGCCCTTCTGTATGGAAATCTTCTACACTCACCTGGACCCCCTCCGGCCCCTGGGAGGCAGAGGCGCGCAGCGAGGGGGCCGAGGGGGGAGCGGAGGGGAAGCGAAGGAGGGAGAAGGGAGCGTCGGGGAGGTCGAGGAGGCGCTTGCGAACGGTATGAACGGCGAGGGCCCCGATGTCGCAGCCCAGCCAGCGGCGGCCCAGGCGCTGGGCGGCGACGAGGGTGGTGCCGGAGCCGCAGCAGAGGTCGGCGACGAGGGCGCCAGGGCGGGAGCAGGCGAGGAGGATACGTTCGAGGAGTGCGAGGGGTTTCTGGGTGGGGTACCCGGTGGACTCGCCGACGACCGGGGAGCCGGCGGCCATGGCGGGCAGGTCGGCCCATACGCTCCCGACGCGGCGACCTTCGTCGGCGTAGTAGATGTATTCCTTGCCGTTGACGACGCGGCGCCGGAACCTCCGGCCCTGGTCGTCGACGTGGCGAAAATGGCTCTTCAAGCTGCCGGGAGCGAAGGGCTCGCGGAGCGAGGGGTCCTGCTCGTGGAAGACCCAGGAATCCCCGCGGGAGTAGGCCAGGATGGTCTGGTGTTGCAGGGAGAAGAAGCTACGACGCTTGGCGCCGTTGCCGGGGAGCCAGATGATCTCGCCACGGAAGGAGCGAGGGCCAAAGATCTCGTCGAGGAGCAGCTTGGCCCCGTGGCTGGCGCGGGCGTCCAGGTGCAAAAAGAGCAATCCCTCGGGCGCGAGGAGGCGGTGGGCGAGGGCCAGACGGGGGGCCAGCGACGCGAGGAACAGGCCCGGCTCGTCGAGCCGGTCGTCGTAGGCCTCGATCTCGAAGGCCGCGCGTGTCCCGTCGCCCAGGGCCGAGGTGAGCGAGAAGCGGGTCCCCGTGGCGAAGGGAGGGTCCAGGTAGATCAGCTCGACCTTGCCCTCGTACGCCCCTCGCAGCCACGATCCCACCCGCAGGTTGTCGCCGTGGATCAGCAGGTTGTCGGGGGCCTCGCCGCGCCGCTCGGTGAGGCGCGGGGCCTCCGGGGGCTCCTCCGGGAGCAGCGGACGGTCGTCTTTCCCTGGCCAGCGCAGCTCGACCGGCATCGCGCTCAGCGCTTCCAGCCCAGGACCGCGGGCCCGACCCGCCGCGGGTCGTCGGTCATGATGCCATCGGCCCCCAGCGCCAGCAGCCGGCGGGCCTCGTCCGGGTCGTTGATGGTCCAGAAATGCACCTGCAACCCGATGCGATGGCAGCGCGCGAGGAACCCTGGCGTGTCGGCCGCCACGGGGCCCAGCCGCAGCGGGATCTGCGCCGCCGTCCCTGGCGCCACCGGGCGCAGCGCCACCGCCGGCGCCAGGGCGAGCCAGGCGCACTCGGAGGACCCCAGCGACGTCCCCCCCGGGTAGCCCGACGCCCGCACGTACCGGATCACCGCCGAGTGAAAGCTCGCCAGCCGCACCCGGTCGCAGGCCCCCGCCCGCCCCAGCACCCGCAGCACCGCCGCCGCCGCCCGCACGTCCCGCGGCTTGATGTCGATGTTGAAGCGCGCCTCGGGGAACTCGGCCAGCGCCTCCTCCAGCGTCGGAACCCGGAATCCTTTGCTCTCAAAAGGTTTGGCCCCAAACTTATCTTCAAAGCGGCGACCGGCGTCCCAGCGCTTGATCTGACCCAGGGAGGCGTCGCGGATGCGGAGGTCCTCGCCGGCCATGCGGCGGCCCGAGGAGTCATGGGAGAGGACGGGGTGACCGTCGCGGGTCACGTGGACGTCGGTCTCGAGGTAAGAGGCCCCCAGCTCGAGGCCCAGACGGAAGGCCTGGAGCGTGTTCTCGGGCAGCTCAAGGGACGCGCCGCGGTGGGCGAAGAGCAAGGGAGAAGCCATCGCGTCAGACCGTTAGCACCGCGGGGCGCCCGTCGCAGCAATCAGAGGGCGGAGGTCTCTTCCAGCTCGCGCCCCCGGGTCTCGGGGAAGGAGACCCAGACGATGGCCATGGCGATCAGGGGGCCGACGGCGGTGGCAGCGACGGAGGGGCCCCAGCCGATGCGCTCGGCGGCGGCGCCGACGGCGAGGGGAGCGAGGACGTAGCCGGTGCGCCCCAGCAGGTTGTTGGACCAGGCGAAGGCGTCGGCGCGGAGCTCGGTGGGGAACAGCTCGGCGGTGAGGGCGTTGAACACCGCGAGGATGGCGGAGGCCGCGAACATGGCGCCGATGAGGGCGACGGTGAGAGAAGAGCGAGCCTGGAGGGAGTAGGCGGCGACGCAGCCGGCGGACATGACGGAGCAGACGACCACCGCGCCGAGACGGCGGCCGATCCGGTCGATGAGCTTGCCCACCGCGAAGGAGAGGGGCATCGAGACCAGAGCGGCGGTGGCGACCGCCTTGCCGACCTCCGCGTCGGTCCAGCCCCGCTCGCTGACGGCGAATTCTTTCCAGAAGGTGACCGCGGTGTTCGAGCACAGGTACGCGAAGAACCAGCAGAGGGCGATGCGTATCAGCTTGGTCCGGTGGGGGC
Source organism: Polyangiaceae bacterium (assembly GCA_025453595.1). GTDB lineage: Bacteria > Myxococcota_A > Polyangia > Polyangiales > Polyangiaceae > JANWXX01. The sequence continues at coordinate 6,880 of JALOQB010000261.1, read as the reverse complement.
TGGACCAGATCGCCAGCAGCCCCCCCGTCGGAGCCCCTTGCCGGGCCTCGAAGCGGGCGGTCTCCCGCAGGGAGCGGCGCGCAAAGGCCGCCAGCGCCAGCGGCAGGGCGCCGACCAGGTACACCGTGCGCCAGCCCAGGGAGGCCTTCAGCAGCAACGGAACCACCGCCGCGCAGACCACCGCCCCCAGCCCCGAGCAGCCCTGGATCACGCCGATCACCATCCCCCGGCGGCTGGCCGGGAACTCCTCTGCGGCGTAGACCATCGCCACCGCCCACTCGGCGATCAGGAAGATCCGCGCCAGCAGCTGCGCCACACCAAACGACACGGGCCCCACCGCCGCCGCCGTCAGCGCCGAGCACAGGGTGTACCCCGCGATCGTCACCGCCATCACCCGGCGACGCCCCCACCGATCGGCCTGCCGCACCAGCACGTACGCCAGGATCGTCCCCACGTTGATCGCCGCCACCAGCGCCCCCGCCGCCGTGGGGCTCAGGTGAAACTCGGCCCGGATGCTCGGCAGCAGCTGGGCCAGCGCCAGGAAGTCGTACCCCTCGAAGAAGGTCGCCACCGACAGGAAGAAGAACAGGCGCCGCTGGTAGCCATCCAGCGCCCCTCCCCCCGCAACCGCCTCGCTCATTCGCAGTTCCCGGAGGCCTTGTTGCAGGTCAGGTACGCCCAGTTCTTCCCCTCCGGCGGCACCGAGCTGGTCGAGGCGTTGCACTCGTCGTCCACCTCGCAAGCGTCCACGCACATCTCGTTCAGGAGGTACGTCGCGCAGCGCTGCGACGAGGGGCACGGGCTCTGCTCGTCGCACAGCCTCGTGCAGAACGACCGCTCGTGCGCGTTCCGCGTGAACGGCTGGTACGAGCAGAACCCGCTCGAACAGTCCTTGTCGTCATCGCAGTGAGCCCCCTCCCCGAGCTGACCGTTCCCCGAGATGGGTCTGCACACCCCCACCGCCGCGTCGCAGGTGCCGCGGTAGAGCTGGAAGGCGAAGGTGGAGGCGCAATCCGCCTTGGACGAGCACTTGCCGGCCTCGGGCATGCGCTTGGCGGTGATGGCGTAGGGCGTCGTCGCCTTGGAGAGCTTATCGAAGGAGGACGAGCGGTAGACGAACGCGTAGTAGGTGCCCGCGGGCAGGTAGGTGAGCTGCACCCTCGCAGGGCGCCCGTGGTAGTTGTACCCGTAGAGGTTCCCGGCGCCATCGAGCACGATCAGGTCGAGGTCCGCGCTGGCGTCCTGCCAGCTGAGCGAGATCTCGTACGAGTCCCGGTTCTTGACGGTGAAGCGGTACCAGTCGGTCTCCTCCACCGGGAGGTCGCAGATCCGCCGCTCGTCGAGCGTGCGGAACCAGGGGGGCGGGTCCTCGAAGGGATCCCCCTCCGGCGGCGTGATGTCGGAGGCCCCCAGGGGGCCGTCGTCCCCCCCCTCTCCGATGTCATCAGGGGCGCAAAAATCACCGCGGAAGCACACATTTTCCAGGTCACACCCGGGCTTCTGGGGGTTCTTGCAGTCAAACGCGGAGAGGCACTCGCTGCAGCGCCGGAGCCGGTCCACATCGCACAGCTGCCCCTTCGGACTGCCTGCGCACTCGCTGTTGCTCTTGCACGTGCAACGCCCCGCCTCGACGTCGCAGTGGGGACCGTTCGCATGGCCGCTGCAGTCCGCGTCCTTCTGGCATTCGATGCACAGCCCGCTGGTGGGTTCGCAGACCTTTTCGTCCGGGTTCTTGGTGCAGTCGCTGCTGCCGAGGCAGGCCACGCAGAACTTGGTGTCAGGGTTGCACAGCGGGCGATCGGGGAACACCCCGCAGTCCGCCTCCGAGTTGCACTTCCCCGTGACCACCCCGCCCGAACCTGCGCTACCGCTGGCCCCCCACGCGCTGCTGCCGCTGCTGCCGCCGGCGTTGTTCCCGCTGCTGCCACCGGCGTTGTTGCCACTGCTGCCACCAGCGTTGTTGCCACTGCTGCCACCAGCGTTGTTGCCACTGCTGCCACCGGCGTTGTTCCCGCTGCTGCCGCCGGCGTTGTTCCCGCTGCTGCCGCCATCCCCCGAGGACCCTCCCGCGGCGCTGCTACCGCCCTGGTTCTCCCCGCTGGAGCCACCCTTGCCGCTGACCCCACCGGCGCCTCCGGTCTTCTTCGGGGTGAGATTTTTCGCGGGGGGCGGAGCGGAGTCGTCCTCGCCACCGCATGCAAGAGACCAGACAAGAAGGCCACCCCAGAGGAGCCGGAGCGAAGGGAAGATGCGCATGAGGGGAGTATCCCAGGGGGCGAGCCGGGATACCAGAGGGCCGACGGGCCGCGGTTCCCTGGGCGTTCAGGGCGAAGCCAGGCTACGCTGAAGCTCGTGCTACGCCGTCGCCCCAACCACCTGGTCGATGTGACCACCCCCGACACCGCTCGCCGCAGCATCGAGCGTAACCTCCTTGACCCGGGCGCCAGCGCCGAATCCCTGGTGGCGGCGTCAAACATGGCGATGCTCCAGGGGTACCCGGAGCTGGCTCGAGACGGCTTCGAGCGCGCGATCCGGATCGCTCACCAGAAGGAGGACGCGGAGCAGCTGGTGCTGGCCCACCTGGGCCTGGGGACAGCCCTCCATGCGCTGCGGGATTACCCGGAAGCCGCCCGCCTCTTCCAGGAGACCATCGCCACCACCGACCTGCACCCCAACACCGCGGTGCGGGGCTTTGCCCTCGCCTGGCTGGCTGACTGCCAGAGCTCCCTGGGCGAACGGGACGCCGCCAGCGAGAGCCTGTCCAGCGCCATCGCCTGCGCGGATGTCCTCGGCAACGAGGACCTCAGCCGCATCACCGAGGCCATCCGGCTCAAGCTGGCCCGCTGAGCAGGACGCAACGGGCCCGACGTCGCCAGCATCGGGGCGAGGCGTGGCCCAGCGAACGCGCTACACCAAGAGCAACCTCCCCCAGAAAATCTGCGCCTGCTGCGGGCGCCCCTTCGCCTGGCGCAAGAAGTGGGAGCGCTGCTGGGACGAGGTGAAATATTGCTCCCAGGCCTGCCAGGGGCGCCGCTCCAGGCCTGCCGAACGCTGAGCGACCCGCTCACTGCCAGGGGTCGTCCTTGTCGATCTCGCGAGCTGGCTTCTTCTTGACGCCAGGAGCAGGAAGCTCATCCGGGGGCGGCTCTGGCGGGGCCGCGGCCGAGGCGCTCGGGGCAGAGGGGGCCACCTGCTTGGTGCCGGCGCGCGCGGCGGTCCTGGTGTCTTTTCTGTCATCCTTGCGCTCGTCTGCTGCAGACGAAGGGGCGACCTCGGGCACCAGATCGACCGCGAGGTCTCGATCGCCATCGAGCAGGACAAGCTGGTGCGTGGTGGCAAAACCGGGCGCCTCGATACGGAGCCGGTGAGACGCGCCATCCCTGGGGAATTTGCCTGCAAATGGGTTCCCCGGGAGGGGGGTATCATCGAGGAAAAAGCGGGCGCTGGCGGGGGTGGCCCGGAGACGCAGCTCGGCCAGCGCCGGGAGCACCGCCGAGGGGGCCACCGCCGGCGCCGAGGGCGCAGGGGAGGAGGTGAGGGCGTGAAGACCGAGGGCCCCGAGGACCGCCGCGCCCCCTGCGGCCGCGAGCACCCACCAGGGCGTGCGGACGCGGGTAGGCTCGACGGTGGCCGGAGAGAGCGAGGTCCCGTCGTTGGTGGTGGCGTTGACCGAGAGCGTCTGCTGGAGGGAGTGGAGGTTGGGGCGAACCGAGGGCGGGGCCCCTTGCTCCCGGAGCGCCCGGAGCTGCTCCTCGACCACGGCGCGGGCCTGCTGGCGCCGGTCCTGGAAGAGAGAGGCCACGTAGGCGCCGACCTCGCGCCCCGGAGGTGACCCGATTTCTCGCAGGAAGGCCTCCAGATCCTCGTGAAAATCGGCGGCGGTCGCGTACCGGTCGGAGGGCTTCCTGGCGAGGGCCCGGGCGCAGATACGCCGCAGCGCGGGGGGCGCCTGGGGCAGCTCGTCGACGGAGGGGATGAGCCCGTTGGAGAGCTTGTGGAGGATCTGCACATCCGTCGTCGTCTTCCAGAAGCGATCGCCGCTGAGCGCCTCGTGGAGCAGGATGCCCACGGCAAAGAGGTCGCTCCGCCGATCGAGGGTGTCGCTGACCGCCTGCTCCGGGCTCATGTAGGCGATCTTGCCCTTGAGCACGCCGGTCCGCGTCTCGGCCGAGCCGTTGGCGGCCTTGGCGATGCCGAAGTCGACGACTTTGACCTGGCCATCGTAGGTGACGAAGATGTTGTGAGGGCTCACGTCGCGGTGCACAACGCGGAGCGGTGTGCCGTCGAAATCGCGGAGCTCGTGGGCGTGGTGCAGGCCCATGAGGGCGTCGCTGAGGATCCGCAGGTGAAGGGGCAAGGGCAGGGCCCCCTGCTTGCGGGCGCGGCGGAGGATCCGGTCAAGGGGCTGACCGTCGAGGTACTCCATCGCGATGAAGCAGAGCTCGCCGTCCTGCTCGACCTCGTAGGTCTGGACGACGTTGGGGTGGTTGAGCCGCGCCGCCAGCCGCGCCTCATCGAGGAACATCGAGACGATCTCCGGGTTCTCGGCGAGCGCAGGCCGGAGCTGCTTGACCACCTGCAGCTTGCTGAACCCGGCGGGCCCCTGCGCCGCCGCCAGGTACACGTCCGCCATACCGCCGTGGCCCAGCTCGGCAATGAGGTGGTACTTCCCGAGGGTCTGGAGGGGTGTCGCCGGGGGCATGGGCAAGGTACCCAAGGATAGGCCATCTTTCCCCGATCGTCCCACCCCCGAGACCTCTTCCCCATGAAGCGACGAATCTGGTGCGAGACCGACGCCCCGGAGCGGACCCTCGACGGGCCCACCCTGGAAGCCCTGGCGCGGCGAGAAATCGAGCTGATCCTCGCGGTCTTCCCGGCCTCGCTCCGGGCCCTGCCGGCGGCCCTGGACCGCTGCACGCGGGCAGGGCTCCGGGTGTCGCTCTGGCCCATGCTGGACGACGCGCAGGGCCGCTGGGCCAACGCCCGCACCATGCCCGCTTACCTCACCTTCGCGCGGCAGGTGCTCGATCACACCGGCGGGCGGCCCCTGGAGGCCCTGTTCGTGGACCTGGAGCCCCCCATCGACCTGCTCCGGGAGGCCCTGCGCTCCCCGCTACGCGCGCTGCGGCGGCTCCCCCAGCCGGGGTTCGAGGAGGCCCGCGGCCGGCTCCAGGAGGCAGCCGGCTGGGCCCGGCGAGAGGGGGTCCCGCTTGCCTCCGCGGTGCTCCCGCTGGTCTGGCTGGGAGGCTCCGGGTGGGAGGAGGCCCTGGGGGTCCCCTGGGACGGCGTCCCCTGGGCCGCGGTGCACGCGATGATGTACAGCTCGCTGGTCGAGGGGTACAGCGGGGGCCTGGCGGGGCCGTCCACCAGCGGGGCCCTGGTGGCGCTGACCGCGCGCCAGGGCAGGGCGCGGCTCGGGGGCCTGGCGGGGCTGTCCCTGGGGGTGATCGGTCCCGGTGCCCTGGGCGACGAGCAACCCCTGGAGAGCACCGGAGCCCTCCGCCGGGATCTGGCCGCCGCGATGGCCGCCGGGGTCGAGGACATCGCGCTCTTTGACCTGGTGGGGGCGCAGCGCCGGGGGCCGCCGGACCGGTGGCTGGACGCGCTCATCGACCCGCTCCCCGGGGTGGCCCCGGCGATCACGGCCCCGGCCCGGCTGGCGGCCGCGGCCTGCCGGGGGTTCGGCGCGGCGCTAAAGCATTGGCGAGCAAGGTGATTCGGATAGACTCGGGGCCCTTGCGTCCCCCTAGCCACCGAAGCGTCGCGTGATCCGCCACCGTCTCCCCCTCGGCCTTCTGACCGCGCTGGTGCTGACCTGCCCCTCCCGGGCCGGCGCCCAGACCCGCGATGGGTTCCTCAACCCGCCGCCTGCCGGGAATTTTCTCACCACCGATGCCTCCACCGGAGGGCTCCAGCTCGGCTACGAGCACCGCCGCTCCTTCGCGGACGAGGCAGGCATGGTGGTGCTGCGCCCCTCGACCCTCGCGGGCATCGGCTTCGGGGACGCGGCGGTCGCCGGCGACGTGCGCTTTCTCTTCTTCAACTTTGGCCTCACCGCCGGCTACCGCCAGGTATGGAGGACCTATGCACCCGACCGCTCCGTCGAGGTGACCCGGCAGTATCGCCTCGACCTCGACGCCCGCAAGGCCTCCGACAACCAGGGGTGGCCCTTCGGCGAGGCTCGCCTGCGCCTCGCGGTGCCCATGGACCGCATGGCCCTGGTCATCAACCACGCGGTACGCCTCGAGGGCGCCCCCACCAACTCGTACGACTGGTTTCACTCCACCATCCACGACGGTGGCACCCTCTTCCGCGTCGACGCCACGCTCTTCGCCCGCTTCCCCTCGATCGGCGCCGTCGGCCCCCTGGTCCGCTACCTCGACCTGTCCCGCAACGGCCGCCGCGAGGGTGAGTGGGCCTTCGGCTTCACCTTCGGCACCAACCCGGGCTGGGTGAAGATGAAGAACCCGGACCTCTTCCTCTTCCAGCTCCTCGCCCGCCCCGGCGACGAGCGCTTCGGCATCCACCTGCTCCGCTCCCCGGTCTTCGTCCTGATCGCCTACCGCCTCACCTTCGGCGGCGAGTGAAGGGGTCACCGCGGAGCTTATCCGGAATCAGAGCGGATAAACTGGCCAGTGAGGGTATAACTTTACCCTGGTCCCAGGGGCTGCTTTTTCGTCCACCGAGACGAGGGAAAGGGCCTCGCTGGGTCCAGCGGCGAGGAGCATCCCGTGGGAGACGAGGCCCTTGCCGAAATCGCGTGGGGCGAGGTTGGCGACGACGATGACGCGGCGGCCGACGAGGGTCTCGGGCTGGAAGGAGAGGGCGAGGCCGGCGACGATGCGGCGGGGCTGCTCCTCGCCGACATCGACGCGGAGGT
>JALOQB010000027.1 GCA_025453595.1 Polyangiaceae bacterium | reverse complement strand
AATCACCCGTGATCAGCAGGGTTGCGTTTCGAACCCCGGCTTCTTCTGCGTAAGACACATCCACTTCTTCCACCTTGAAGCCGCGACGCTCGCCCCACCGAGCATACATGCGAACGAGCATCTGTGCCCAGTCGGCCGAATCCGTACCGCCTTCACCAGCCTGAACGGTCACGTAAGCCGCACATGTGTCTTCCGGTCTGGACATGGTCGTGTGAAGTTCGACTGCGTCGATTTCGGCAGAGAGACGTTCAGCCGTTGCCTTCAGTTCTGTGTCACTCTCGCCGGAATCATCCTCCTGCGAAAACTCCATCAGCACCTGCAGGTCATCGCCGCCGGAGGCCAGCTTCTGCAATGGGGCGACGGTTGCCTTGAGTTTTCTAAGTTCATCCATCACACCCCGAGCGCGTTCGGAGTCGTTCCAGAAGTCGCTCGCTGACATTCGATCGTTGATTTCCGCGATTCGAGCCGTTTTGCCCTGCAAGTCAAAGACAGTCCTTAAGATGGACGATGCGGCGAATCAACTCATTGCAGTGGGCGCGAAATTCAGGATCCATGGTCATTGGTCAAGTCCAGTCAAATAGAACAGTTTTGAAGCGGGCGGATTTCAGCAGACAGCCGCTGGGCTTGCAATCAGTCCCAGACACGGTTCCCGCCATTGACGTTCAACTCGTCAGCCGAAATTCCAAAATGCTCGACAAACCCGGTTGCGATCGTTGGGTGTTCCAGCAGTCTGCCGTAGGCTGCCGGCGGAAGGGATTCCGGAATTCCGGAGGCTGCCTGAGGAGCATACTCGGCAAACATCCGAACAAACCTGAGAGGATTCTCGAAGGCCAGTCTGCGACCTCGACGAGGCTTCAACAGGTTATGTGCCAGTCTCAGATAATCGAAACGAAAGCGGTCGACCTGATTCAGCTGCCGCGACGGAGTGTACTCGAAATCGATGAACACAATGCGATTTCGTTCAGGCGACACCAGAATGTTGCCGCAGTTGAGATCCATGTGGCAGACGCCAAGCGAGTGCATGGCTCCCACAGCTCGCAGCATCTGAGGCAGCACCTGCCAGAGCACGCCTTCGTCACGCCGCAGCACCTCAGAAACTCGTTCCCATGGCACATAGTCATTTGCCAGGAACTGAATCCCGCGAGCGATCAGCCTTGGGGCCAGTCCATGAACCGACAGCCGTTCATAGACAGCACTTTCCCTCGCAATTCGCTGAAGTGGCGACAGCGTTTCCCGCGGAAGAAATGGCTCCACCTGAGAACGTGACTTCCAGGCACAGGGTATGCGAACTGCCGCCAATAGACGATGCGGCCCTGTCGTTGTTCGGGCGACGGTCACACGGCGGCGAGGATGCAGACCCGACGAGGGCGCTTCCGAGACACGTGGGGCCTCCGGATTCACGACCACACCCGCCCGACGAGGGCGTCGGGGAGGGGTGCGTCCGGTCGAATCAAGAGGCCCGACGAGGGCGCACGGCCACCACGAAAGCGAGGGTACATCCATGACCAAGACCAGCTCTTCTTTCCTCTCCTCCAGCAACCCCTTCCAGGCCTCCCTCGCCAGCAAGAACCCCTTCGAGCAGGCCCCCGCGGCGCAGGGCCCCCAGGGGTACGCGCTGGTGGCCTCGGGCCCCGCGGTGGACCCGGGCGAGGTCGAGAACAAGGCCGAGCACCGGGTCGAGGTCACCGTCACCTGGGGAACCACGGTCCTCCACGTCGCTCACATCGCGCCTCCCTGTTCCTTCACCGTCGGCGAGGCAGAAGCCTGCGATTTCACCCTCCCCGCTTCCCGCCTCGGCACCAGCTCGGTCACCCTCGTCTCCTTCGAACTCGGCCAGTTCTCCGCCCTGATCCTCCCCGAAGCGACCGGCTGGATCGAGCTGCCTGGCCAGGCTCGCCTCTCCCTGGAGCAGGCCCGCTCGGCCCCCTCCGCCCTCCCGGTCGCGGGCCTCCCTGGCGCCGTCCGCTTCGCCCTGCCGATGGGCGCCCGCCTCCGCCAGGAGATCGGGGACCTGGTGCTCATCGTCGGCTCTGTCACCGCCGGCAAGCGCGTCCGCAGGGCCCTGCTCGGCGCAGCCTCCGTCACCGGGCTCCTCTTCGCGGGCCTCTCCTTCCTGGGCCACGCCACGATCCTCGGCGGCCTCGCCTTCTTCAAGCCCGCCCTCACCGGCGCCGACGCCGAGGAGGCCCGCATCGAGCAGCAGGTGATGATGCAGCAGTTCCTCAAGGCCGCCGCCGAGCGCGAGCAGGAGCAGCGCGATGAGCCCGCCGACGCCTCCGACGCGGGGCAGGCTTCCGGCGAGGGCGCCGCCGCCCGCGGCCCCTCCGGCACCATGGGCTCGACCCTCTCGACCAAGACCGGAAACAAGTTTGCGATCAAAGGATCTCCCAGCAACCCGGAGCCTCACCTCTCCCGCCAGCAGCTCCGCGAGGAGGCCTCCCGCTTCGGCATGATCGGCCTGATCCAGGCCGTCGCCGGCGGCGACAGCAACGCCCCCGTCGCCCCCTGGGGCCGCGAGAGCGCCGAGGGCCGGGACGCCTTCAGCGCCATGGGCAACATGTGGGGCGCCGACATCGGCGAGAGCCACGGCGCCGGGGGCCTCGGCCTCAGCGGTATCGGCGCCGGCGGCGATGGACACCACGAGGGCATCGGCATCGGCCAGGTCGGCACCGTCTTCGGCGGCGTTGGCACCTGCAAGGACGGCTCGCGCTGCGACGGCATGGGCCGCAGCTCCGGCCTCTCCCGCGGGAACCACCAGGTCCAGAGCCCCTCCGTCCGCATCTCCACCCCCTCCGTCAGCGGCCGCATCGCCCCCGAGCTGATCCAGCGCATCGTGCGGCAGAGCTTCGGCCGGTTCCGCCTCTGCTACGAGAACGGCCTGCGCACCAACCCCAACCTCCAGGGCCGCGTCTCCGTCCGCTTCGTCATCGACCGCTCGGGGCGCGTCACCAGCGCCGCCAACGCCGGCAGCGACCTGCCTGACAGCGCCGTGGTCTCCTGCGTCACCCGCGCCTTCACCGGCATGTCCTTCCCCGAGCCCGAGAACGGCATCGTCTCCGTGACCTACCCGATCTCCTTCTCCCCCGGCGGCAGCAACTGAGCGGTCACTCCGGGCTCGGCCCTGCCAGCTCCGTCAGCGTCACGGCCTCCAGGTTCCGGGCCGAGATTCTCCCCAGGATGACCCCAAGCTGGGGAAAACCCGGGGCATCCAGCCTCCCGCGGAGGACCCTCCCGCCCCGCGGATCTTCCTCGGCCCGCAGGTTCCACCCCACCAGCTCCAGCTCCAGCTCCGCGACGACCCGCACCACCCGCGGCGAGAGCCAGCCCGGCACCCGGACCCACCGGGGTCGCTCCCCCAGGGCCTCCTCGAACCGCTCCACCCCGCGCCGGAGCGCCTCGTGGATCTCCTCGATCGGGCGCCGGAACAGCGCTGGCCTCTCCGGCGCCAGCAACCCCACCTCGTGCCCTTCCTCCCGGGATCGCCGCAGCGCGGGGCCCAGCTCCTCCAGCAGCCCCACGGGTACCATGAGGGTCGCTTTGAACCCATGCGCGCGGAGCAGCGTGAGCGCAGAGTCCAGAAGTTCTGGACGGTGCACCTCCAGGGTGAGGGAGACGCCGCTGGCCCGCGGGACACGGCACAGGACGTGGCCCCACATCTGCAGCTGGGGGAGCGCAAGGCCAAGGACGATGAGGCCCAGGTAGAGGGCAAGGAAGAGCAGGGCGAGGGGGAGCGGGGGGGGGTGACCCCGGAGGGCCCGGGTGGTGAGGCCGATGCCGGCGGCGGTGGCCAGGTAAAGCAGCAGGGGGCCAGGCCGGAGGCTCACAGCGCGGGCTGCTGCACGGCGGGGCGCTCGGCCTTGCGCCGCTCCAGGTAAGAGCGCAGCTTGGGGGAGACGTAGAAGAAGCCGTAAGGCCCGCCGTTCTTCTCGTGGTGGATCTGGTGCGCGTCGCAGAGCAGCTGGAAGTACGGCACCTTGCGTAGCCCCTGGACGGGGAGGCGACCGTGCATGAGGCCGTCATGGAAGGTGAGGTAGAGGATCCCGAAGGCCGTCATCCCGAAGCCCCACCCGTAGGCGACGTCGCGGAGCACCGAGGGGGCCCCGAGGCAGCCGTAGAGGATCAGGGCCGCAGCGACCGGGGCGTGGGTGCCCGAGAGCACATCATTCAGCTCGAAGCGGCCCAGCCTGGGCTCGTGGTGGCTCCGGTGGAACGACCAGAGGAAGCCGTGCCACACCCGGTGATGCGGAACACCTCGAACCTACGATGATTCCCGCAGCCAAATCGCCGCTCTTTGAAGCCTGGTTTCTCCGGCATGTCCGCGGGCGCCTGCGGGGGGCCTTCTCGTCCCTGCGCGTCGCGGGCTCGGAGCACGTCATCGAGGCCGCCTCCCGGGCGCCTCTGCTCTGGGTGGGCAACCACACGAGCTGGTGGGATCCGCTGGTGGCGTACCACCTGTCGGGCTCCCTCTTTCGCCTCGACGGGCATGCGATGATGGACGCCAGCAACCTGCGCCGCCTGCCTTTTTTTGCCCGTATCGGGGCCTTTGGCGTCGATCTGGATGACCCCGCGGACGGCGCCCGCAGCCTGCGCTACGCGGCCCGCTTGCTCGACGCACCGCGGCGCATGGTGCTGGTGTTCCCCCAGGGCACCGAGCGCCCCATCACCGAGCGCCCGCTGCGGTTCAAGCCGGGCTCCGGCGAGCTCTCCCGCCTCGCCCCTCGTTGCCGCGTGATCCCCTTCGCCGTCCGCTACGACCTGGCGGGCGAGGAGCTCCCTCGCATCCTGGTGCGCTTCGGGCCTCCGATCGAGATGCCCCGGGGGCGCGAGGCCCGGGCGCCCGAGCGTCTCCGGGCCAACCACGAGGAGGCGGTGACCGCCCTCCTGGATGCCATCGATCGTGACGTCTGCTCCGACAACCTCGAGCCTTACGTGCCCCAGTTCACCTCGAAGCCCGGGGCCGGAGAGCTGGCCGGCAGGGCGCTCGGGTGGCTGGTCGGGCCCCGCCTCCCGCCGCACCTCAGCCCTCGACTTCCGCCTTGAGCAGCTCGACCGCCTTCTGCCGCTGCTCGCTGCTCAGCTTCCCCTCCGCCGCGAAGATCACCCGCCCCTGCTTGTTGAGCAGCACGATCGAGCTCGTCTTCTTCCGGAAGGTGAACGACACCCGCACATGCCCATCCCAGTCGCAGAAGATCGGCGTCCCCAGCTTCTTCGACTCCTCCCGGATCGAGTCCTTCACGAACCCCTTCACGGGCCAGTAGTTGTACGCCGTCACATCCGCCACCGCCGCCAGCGCCACCTTGTCCCTGTACTTGTCCCCCTTCGCCAGCTTCGAGAGCTCGTCCTTGAAGCTCTGATTCATCTTCGTCGACTCCTTGTCTTCGTAGACGATCAGGATCGGCTTCCCCACCAGGCTCTCCATCTTGACGATCTTCCCGTCGGCGTCCTCCAGGTTCACGTTCTTCCCCATGTCTCCCACCGCCGGCAGCGCCAGCGCCGACGTCGCCCCCAGCCACAGGGCCAGCGCCAGCGGCAGCGCCGCCTGGGCCGCTCGGCTCACCAGCCGGCCCCCCTCGGTCAGCGCCAGCGAACGCCCTCGCCACTCGACCGTCTTGCGGGAAATTGCACGGAAAAACGCCTTCATCAACAGCCCGTCTGCCATCATCGTGTCCACCCATATCCCCCCGCGGGAGGCTTTGTTCGCAACCAGCAATCGACCCACCCATGCCACCTGCAGCCGACCCAGCACCGCCAGCACCGCCATGGCCCAGCCCACGGTGGGTGATTTCACACACCATGCGGCCGTGCCCAGCAGCGGCAGGGTCGCGAAGAAGAGGAAGGGGTAGGAGAGCAGCAAGGAGGGGCGCTGGGACCGGATCACCTGGAGCCAGCGGGTGAAGCGCTCGACCACGGTGTGCATCGAGCGACCGCAGGCGAGGCTGCGGGCCAGCAGCGGGATCACCTCGATCCGGAGCCCCTGAAGGCGCAGACGTCGCGCCAGCTCCATGTCCTCTCCGAGCACATCGCCGAGGCTCTCGAAGCCCCCCACGGCCTCCAGCGTCGAGCGACGGAGCGCGAACAGCTTGCCGACCAGGCCCTGCTCATCGATGCCGCTCACCATCGGGAAAGCGTGGAGCGAGGCGGAGAGCAGGGCTTGAGAGCAGCGATCCCCCTGGGTTCGAGCCACAGCGACCTCGGCCGGAGGTACCCAGGCGGCCCCCACGCGCTCCTGCCGCGCTGCCTCGATCAAGGCCCGGAGCGACACGGCTTCGAGCTCGACGTCGCTGTCGGCAAAAACCAGGATTTCCCCGGGGCGCCGGGCGACCACCGCGGCCAGCTGGCCGCTCTTGGCGTTCGCGGTCGAGGCGAGGGTCTCGAACAGCTCGGCCTCCACCCCCGCGGCGCTCAGCTCGTGCTGGACCTCCTGCGCGATCCGGAAGGCCCCGTCCTGGCGGGATGCCAGCGCGAACACCACCCGGCTGTGGGGGGCAACCGTCGAAAGTACCCGGGAAGAAGCCAGGGCCTCCCGCAGCAGGGGTTCTTCCCCGGCGCAGGGGCGCACCAGCAGCACCGTTTCCTGGATCGGTCCGGAGCTCTGGGGGCGAAACTGGAGCCGGCCTCGCAAGGCCCGGAACGACGCAAGACCCCCCACGAAAAAGACGACCTGCGCCCAGCAGAGCGCGACAAGATCGAAGGGGTCAAGGGGCAGCACGGTCTCTTCTGATGCCGTGACCCACCGGTCGGTTGTCCCGGGCCTTGCTCAGGCGTAGCGACGGTGCAGCAGCTCACGGAGCGGACCGGGCTCCCGGGCCAGGTTCAGCGTGTGCTCCGCGTGACCTTCCGCAAAGCCGTTGCCGATGAACAGCTCCACGTCCTTGCCGATCCCCTCGGCCCCCAGCGCCGCCCGGGGGAAGCTGGTGCTCATGGCAAAGAAGTAGACGCTCCCTCGCTGCCGGGTCGCCACGATCGCGGCCATCTCCGCCCCGTCCACGTTGACGCAGGAGAACGCCACGTCCACCTCGCCCCCGTGCGCCGCCAGCGCGTCCCGGATCGCCAGCGGATCCCGCGCGTCCGCCTCGATGACGGCCTCGCAGAGCCCGAGCCCCCGTAGCTCCTGCGCGTAGGGGCCGTGGCTCTCGACCCCCAGCACCGTCGCCCCGCAGCGGCGCGCCTCGGCGCAGCACAGGAGCCCGGATTTCCCGCCGGCCCCCAGCACCAGCACCCGGTCCCCGGGGCGAACCCGCCGGGCCACCTGGGGCGCCGCCCCCGCGACATCCAGCAGCGCCAGCGCCAGCCGCTCCGGCATGTCGTCCGGCATGCGCGCGAAGGGCGCCGACTGGAAGAGGATCGCCTGCCCCTCGACCGCCACCTGGGCGCTCGCCGGACGCACCTCCAGGATCCGGTCGATCCGCAGGGGGGTCAGCGAGAGCGACGCCAGGGTCGCCACCGCGTCCCCCTCCTTCACCCCGCGATCTCGCACCGCCGAGCCCACCCGGGCCACCCGCCCCAGCAGCATCCCTCCGGACCCGGTCACCGGATTGTGCTGCTTCCCTCGCTCCCGCACCGTCGCCAGGATCGCCCGCTCCACCCCCCCCGGCTCCCCTCCGCTCGCCTCCTCCATCTGCCGGAAGCTCGCCGCATCCACGTTGAGCACCCGCACATCCACCAGGATCTCGGTCGTAAAACACTCCGACATCTCGTTGTCCAGCCGCCACGCCGGCTGCGGCAGCGCCCCTCGCGGCTCCAGCGAGCGGTGGGTTCCCAGCGGGTCTCCGGTCCGTTCCTCGGTCATGCCCGGGGGCTAGCAGATGCGTTTTGCATTGAAAATAGCAAGCTCCCCTCGCTTGACCGGGGCCCTCGCGTCGGCCTACCATCCGGGCCTACCGTCGAGTCCAAAGGCCGATGACAGATTCCCTCTCCAAGCCTCCGCCTACTGGCCTGGCCCCGAAGCGCCGGCCTTACGGGTTGCGCTTCATCTCCGGCAAGTACACCGGCGGAGAATTCAACATGCTCCCGGGGAACGAGATCGTGGTCGGCCGCGCCAACGATCTGCAGATGGTCCTCGTCGAAGATATGGTCTCCCGGCGCCATGCCCGCATCTTCTGGGAAGGCGAGCAGATCCAGATCGAAGACCTTGGCTCCACCAACGGCACCTTCGTCAACGGCGAGAAGATCAAGCGTGCACCCCTCAAGGAGGGCGATCGCATCCTGATCGGCACCAACATCCTCAAGGTCATCACCCTCGACACCCCCGCGACCCCGACCCAGAACAACCTCGAGAGCGTCGCCGCCCGCCGCTCCGGCGCCCAGGCCCAGACCACCACCCGCACCATGTCGGGCTCGATCGAGGAGATCCCTCTCCCCGACCTGCTCCAGCTCCTCCATACGTCCAAGAAGAACGGCGTCCTGGTCATCCGCTCCGAGGAAGATGTCGGCCGGATCTACTTCCGCAAGGGCCAGATCTACCACTGCACCATCAACGATCTCGAAGACCTCCTCGCCCTCAAGGGGCTCTTTCGCCTCCTCACCTGGGTCAAGGGCATCTTCGACCTCGAACCGCCGGACGAGACCAAGTTCCCCAACGAGATCGATGTCAGCGTCCCCGAGCTCCTCATGGAGGGGCTCCGCCAGATCGATGAGTTCAACGCCATCAAGGATCAACTCCCCGATCTCCGCGCCCAGATCGCCATCCCCAACCTCCTCTTCCCGGCCCTCCGCGAGCTCTCCCCCGAGCAGCTCGACGTGCTCCAGCTCGCCCATAACTACGGTACCTTCGGCGCGGTCCTCAACAAGAGCCTCGCCATGGATCTCGACACCGCCCAGATCCTCCTGACCTTGCTCAAGAAGAAGTACCTCGTCGTCAACGCTTGACCGAGGCCGCCGGCGCCCCCTCCGCCCCCTCGAGCACCACATCCCGTAGCCAGGTGTCCACGCGCCAGCGCGTGCGCCAGCCTCCGAGCTGCGCCGTCACCTGCATCTTCATCACCCCCCCTGCCTGCGCCGGGAGCTCCTCGAACTCCACCCGCACCTTCGACCCCCGCGCTAGCTCCTGCACGCCTCCCTGCCTCCACCGGAGCACCCCCCGCACCGCCCGCTCTTCCAGCGTCCACTTCGTCTCCGCCGGAGGCCACGACGGCAGCTCCAGCACCAGGCCTCCCCCGCGCTCCTCGCCCGCCACGAAGAACCCCCGCAGCTCCCCGACCTTGAGCAGCGCTCTGCCGGGCTTCACCGCCACCACCGCCCCTTGCTCGGCCTCCCGCTCCAGCTCCAGCTCCAGCTTCTCCTCCCCCCGCGTCGCCTCCACCTGCACCTGCCCCTTGTGCACCGCGCGCCCCTCCACCCCCGGCAGCAGCGCCATCCACCGCCGCAGCAGCCTCGTGCAGCGCCCGTCCAGCCCGCACCTCGCCGTGTCCTTCGCCAGGAGCCCCTCGCAGGTCGCCCGCTCCATCCCCGCCAGCGCCACGCAAGGACGCAGATCCCTCCTCGCCACCGCCAGGCACAGCGCCCCCCGCTCCGGGAACCCCGCCGCACGGTTCACCGTCGGGCACTGCTCTGGCCTCCCGCTCAGCATCGCCACCTGCTCCTCGCAGTGACGCCTCAGCGCGCTCGACAGCATCTGGCCGCACGGCCCCGGATCCCTCGCCTTCAGCGCCTCCAGGCTCCGACAGCTGTCCGTCACGAAGCTGTCGTACCCCAGCGCCTCCACCGCGTCCGCCACCAGCGGATCCTGCAACCGATGCCGCTGCACGCAGCCCGCCAGATCCTCGAAGGCCTCGATCTCGGACGCCAGATCCCCGCCGGGCGGCGCCGGATCCTTCGGCACCTCGGGCCCTCGCTCCTCCACCAGCAGCACGCTCCCCGCCGGCTCCCCGCTCCTGGCCCCCCCGGGCGCCTCTCCCGGTGTCGCCCGCTCCCTCCCTTGCGCCACCAGAGGCGCCTTTTTGTCCTGCTTTCCCTCGCATCCTGCCCCGCTCCAGCCCCCCAGCAGCGCCAGAAAGAACCCCAATTCCGGCGCGAGAAAAGCGCGTGAGCAGACATATTTTGTCATGGTCTGGGCTTGCTGTGGACGGGAGGGTGAACTACCAGTTTGATTCACCGGCAGGAGAGATGACCACCATGGACGAGAAGAACAGGGCCAAGGCGCTTGAGCTTGCGATTGCAGCCATCGAGAAAGATTTCGGCAAGGGCGCGATCATGCGCCTCAAGGATGGCGAGAAGCAGCACAACGACATCGAGGTGGTCTCGTCGGGGGCCCGGAGTCGAGCGGCAAGACGACGCTGACGCTGCATGCGATCGCCGAGGTGCAGCGCGCCGGCGGCACCGCCGCCTTCATCGACGCCGAGCATGCGCTCGACCTCAACTACGCCCGCAAGCTGGGCGTCAAGACCGACGAGCTCCTCCTGTCCCAGCCCGATCATGGCGAACAGGCCCTCGAGATCGCCGACACCCTCGTCCGCTCCGGCGCCGTTGACATCGTCGTCGTCGACTCCGTGGCGGCGCTCGTCCCCAAGGCCGAGATCGAGGGCGACATGGGCGACAACCACGTCGGCCTCCACGCCCGCCTCATGAGCCAGGCCCTCCGCAAGCTCACCGGCACGGTGGCTCGCTCCAACTGCCTCATGTTCTTTATCAACCAGATCCGCATGAAGATCGGCGTCATGTTCGGGTCGCCAGAGACCACCACCGGCGGCAACGCCCTCAAGTTCTACGCCAGCGTGCGCCTCGACGTTCGCCGCATCGGCGGCATCAAGGAGTCCACCGCCGCCGCTGGTGACAAGAAAGACCCCGCCGTCGTCGGCAACCGCACCCGCGTCAAGGTCGTCAAGAACAAGCTCTCCCCTCCCTTCCGTGAGGTCGAGTTTGACATCATGTACGGCCAGGGCATCAGCCGCTCTGGCGATCTCCTCGACCTGGCTGCTGAAGAAGGCATCGTCGAGAAGAGCGGCGCCTGGTTCAGCTACAACAACGAGCGTATCGGCCAGGGCCGCGATAACGTGAAAAACTACCTGGAGCAGAACCCGAAGATCCTCGAGAAGATCGAGGCACAGCTCCTCGCCAAGCACGGCATCCAGCGCGTCTTCAGCCACAGCGACGCCAAGGACGAGAAGAGCCCCAAGGCCGACAAGGCTGAGAAGGCCGAGAAGGCCGAGAAGAAGGTCGAAGCCCGCCCCGTGGCCAAGGCCTGATGATCGAGCGGGTCGAGGTGCAGCGGGTGAGCCGAATCTACGGGGCCACCCCGGCGCTCCGGGGGGTCTCCGCCTCGTTTGCCCGGGGCACCATCACCCTGATCGAGGGGCCCAATGGCTCGGGCAAGAGCACCCTCCTCGGCCTGCTCAGCACCGCGATCCGCCCATCCAGCGGCACGGTCTGCTGGCATCCTTACGGGGAGGCCCCCGAGCAAGCTCGTGCCCACATCGGGTGGTTGGGCCACGAGGCGCTGGTCTACCCTGATCTCTCGGGCCTCGAAAACCTGGCCTGGGTGACGCAGCTGCACGGCCTCCCCCCTTCTTCTCTCGAAGCCATGGCCGAGCGCCTTCGCCTCGGTGCGTTTGCCCGCCGGCCTGTCCGGACCATGAGCCGAGGCCAGCGCCAGCGCATCGCCATCGCCCGCGCCTTGCTACCCTCCCCTTCGCTGCTGTTGCTCGATGAACCCACCACCGGGCTCGATCGAGAGGGGGTCGAACTTCTCGTCCGCATCACCCGCGAGGAGGCCGATCGGGGGGCGGTCGTCGCCGTGATCGCTCACGATCCGGGTCTCCGTGAGCAGCTCGGGGCGCTCCCGCTGCGCCTTCACCGGGGCCAGCTCGCCAGCGAGTCTTCCTGAACCTCAGGGGCCGTGGCCCCACACGTTGAGCGCCGCCGCGGTGTCCTGATCCAGCGTCGCAGGTTCGCGCTTGGGTCGTTCAAAACGAGGGGGGCGGGCGTTCTTCTCGTGATCAAAGGCCTGCCTCCACAGCGCCTCGGTCACCATGGGAAACGACTCCGCGAGGTTCTTCTCGCAGACCGGATCTACCCGAAGATCACAGAGCTGGGGCGCCGCCCCATCCCTCGCGCTCAGGCGCCAGTCCCCCCAGCGCACCACGAGCTTTTCTCCCAGCGAGGCGACCTGGTGCCGATCGGTGACCATACCTCCTCGCTCGACCAGCGCGAACAGGTCCTCCCCTCCCGGCGGGAGCGCCGCATCCAGACCCAGGGCAAGCATGGCGGTGGTGGTCAGATCCTGCGTGGTGGTCGGGATCTGGAGCCGCTTCCCCGCGTGTTCCCCTCCGGGGAAATGCACGTAAAGCGGTGCTCGCAGCACCTCCTCCGAGGGGTCTTGCACCGGCGCAAACGGGATGGCCTGCAGGTTGGTCGCCAACGCAACATCCGAGGTAACGATCAGCAAGGTATCGTTCCAGAGGCGCGCCTTTCGGAGGGCGTCGATCAGGTTGGACAGGTTTCGATCGGTCTGCGCCAGCGCCACGTCCAGCGTGGCCTGGAGGCGCAGCACGTCTGTGTCGGTCCAGGTACGCTGCGGCCCCTTCTTCTTCTTCCGGAGCCGGGCCAGCACCTGGCCAGCGCGTCGTGGATCCAGTGGCCCCGAGTATTCCTGCTCGGGGTGGGGTGGGAGCTGCGCAAATTCCCCCGGAGACAGATCGTACGGAGGATGAATCCCCCGGGTATGAAGCACCGCCAGCAACCCCTTGTCTGCCCGGGGCCCCTGCTCGTTCAACCAGGAGATCAGCTCCTCGATGGGCCGCGTCCCCAGCGCCGGGCTGATCGGCGAGTGCGCTGCAAACCGATCCCACCCTCGCGCAAACCCAAAGGCTCCGGCGGTCATGGGATGCACGGTGAACATCGCGGTCTGGATCGAGGCATCCTTGGCCACCGTCGCCAGCGTCGGCAGCGACTCGGGCACCCGCGCAAACGCATCCTCCACGGTGTGTTGCCTCGGGGTCAGCCCCGTCAACAGGGACGCCATCACCCCGTTGGGCAACGAACTGGGGACCCGGTATCGATCAAACACCACGCCTTCCCGCGCCAGCGCGTCAAAGGTGGGCAGGGGCCGATCCGGGGCCCAGGGAGGCAACCGCTCCGGGTTCACGGAGGACACCACGACGATCACCACCGCCTTGGCCCGTGGGATCTTCTTTCGCGGGGTGCCACCCACCAGGATCTGCGGATCCCCCACCAGGAAGCGGCTGCCAGGGGGGCCTCCAACCGCGATGTCCAGGGCCATCAGCTTCCCTGCGTGCTGATGGATGGGCAGATCCAGATCCGTCCACACAGGTTTTTCCGACCCCAGCAGGCGGCTGGTCTTCAGGACGTTCGCCGGCTGTCCCTCCTCGGTCATCCTGATCTCGGCCTCTCCCTCGCTGCCTCCCAGCATCGCCAGCGACATCCGGAGCCGCGAATTCCCCGGGATTCCCAGGAAGCAGCGGTACAGTGAGGGGGCTCTCAGCGCCAGGGAGCGGTGCGCCACGTCCCCCAGCGACGCCAGGTTTTGCAGCACATCGTGCTGGGTCGGGGCGGCAAACATCGAGGAATCCTCGTCGGGAAACCCCACCCGCAGCCAGTCCACCTCGGCCAGCGGATCCACCCCCTCCCGGCTCCCGCCTGCAAACCGCACCGTCAACAGATGGTTCCCCGGGGCAAGAGGGTTGGCGAACACGCCGGTGGAACTCACCTTGCTCTGGCCTTTGACCAGGGAAAGTGAGCCCATCACCTTGCCGTCAAGCAGCACCGACGCGCTCTTGCCGCCCAGACTACGGATCTTCCCCGACAGGAACACCGGCTGGGTCTCTTGCAGGGTGAAGCGGTACGAGATGGACCGCGAAGCAACCCGCAGCCAGCTTGACCCCTCTCGCTCCACGACGGTGTTGTTCTCCGGGCCCAGCCGCCACCCGCTACGCCCATCCACCGAGGGCGAACCCAGATCCAGCAGGAGACCGCGGTGACGGACCTCGCAATGGGAGAAGCTGTCGATCAGATCGATCTTGTCACCGCTGCTGGCCTGGGGCTGCACCACCGCGGCAGGAGGGGGCGTGGGGAGGGGGGGGTCGCTGCGGGAGCTGCAGTGCACCAGGGTCAGGCATGCCAGCCAGACCCCCCTTGGAACGATCACCTGCGCCACGGTCCTCTCAGATCTACCTTGGTTCTGCGCCCTGCCCGTACCACAACCGTCACCGGCTGTTCGTCGCCTTTGCGCCGGGACCGTAGCTCATGGGTCCCCGGAGGCAACACCAGCTTTACCTCGGGGCCCCGTCCGACCTCGCGCCGATCCATCCAGAGTTCATCCCGCACCCCCGCCTGCACCTCCAGCAACCCCTGCCCCTCCGGCACCACGGTACCTGGCTCCAGCGGCAGATCTTCCACCCCCAGCCCTCCCGCTGGTTCCGCTTGCACTTCCCCCTCCGTAGACGCAGAGGCCAGGGGCGCCAACGCGCTCGACACCGCAGACACCGTCTCCTGACCGTTGCTCGCACCCTCCAGCCTGGGAGGCGCAGGGGCCCTCATTACCCACAGGCTCCCCAGGCTTGCCAGCCCCAGCACCCCGACCACCCAGCCCCATGGACGCTTGCCCCGGGTCCCCGTGATCGGCGGATCCTCCACCGTCACCATCTGGGGCCCTGGCGAGGGTTCGAGCATGGATGTTTCACGTGAAACAGGGTCCGCTCCCCGAGCCGGTGGCTCCATGGATGTTTCACGTGAAACATCCATGGTCTCCTGCACGGGCGGCAGGGGCAGGCTCGAACCCTCGCTCTCCAGCGCTTCCGACAGCGCATCCCCCTCGGATCGGGGGATCTCCTCCCCTTGCACTTCTTCCGTTTGCTCCCTGGCCAGGGCAGGCTCCTGCACCGCGACCACCTCGGCCATCGCTCCCCTCTCCTCCTCGACAGGGGCCTCCACCGGGGCGGCCTCCGCAGGGGAGACCGAGCCCTCCAGCGGCTTCCAGGAAGGGAGCGCGGCCAGGGACTCCTCCACCGAGGCCTGCAAAGGGGTGCCTAGCTGCAAGCTCAGATCGATCGGCTTCTCCACCGCCGGGGGCTCCGAGGAGACCCCCAGCAGCGCCTCCTCCATCGGACTCGGGCCCGTCGCTCGCTTCGAGGACCACGAAGGCGCAACGGAGCTCCGCACCGGCTCGTCGACCGGCTCCTCGATGGGCTCTCCGGGCTGTGGCACGGCCAGCTCTGCCTCCGGGGGAGCGCTGGACATCTCCACCGGCTCCAGCACCGGCATCGCTTGCAACGGAGATGGCGTGAACTGCGCGTACAGCGCCGCCTCCGGGACCGGCGACGCCAGCTCGCGCTGGCCCAGCTCCAGCACCGCCAGCTCCTGCTCGATCGCTGCTGGCAACAGATCCTCCCCCCGGGACCCCACCACCCGCGTGACCCCCCCGTGCAGGATCGCGTCGTTCAACACGTCCTCCAGCAACCGCGCCGGATACCCGGCCCTCAGCAGCAGCGCCCTCGGGGAAAACCCCTCCGCCAGCCGATCCAAAATCTCCCGCGAGGTCGTCGGGCTGGCCTCGAAATAAGGTTGCAGCGCCTCCAGGTTGATCTCCACCGCCTGCGCCTTCAGCAGCTCTGCCCCCGAAAGAAGCCGCTGCGCTGCCCGGATCTGGGCCGTCGCTGGGCGCAGTTGCTCCTCCAGCGTCCCCTCCAGCCAGCCTCGCAGGGACCCCTCCGAGGGCGTCACCACAAATCGACCTGCTCCCACCCCGAGAAGGTTGAAGATGACCCCGGGGCCTCGCTCGAAGGCCCCCTTGGGGGTGGTCCGGGTCGCGCTCCGGGGCACCCCTCCCCGCAGCTCCACCTCGTAATAGAAGGCTGCATCCCGCACGCTCACCCGGGCGCTGGGCTGGAGCCTCGCCACCTGGGCCAGCAGCGTCCGCACGGTCAGATCGTCCAGGCGCCCCCGCACCTCTCCCCCCGCCAGCAGCCTGCGCTCCACGCGCAACCGGGGCCGCAGCACCTCGAACACCCGCTCCAGCACCACCGCCGCGCTCGCCTCCTTGCGCAGGTAGCCGTCCGCGTCGGCGCCCAGCTCCCTCACCCGCTGCAGCAGATCTTCCTTCCAGGACAGCAGGATCACCGGCACATCCCGGAGCACCACGTCGCGCTTCAGGGCCCTGCACAGGGCAAACCCATCCAGCTTGGGCATCAGGATGTCCGAGATGACCAGCTCGGGGCCGTGGCGCTGGGCCAGCCGCAGTGCTGCCTCGCCGTCGTGCGCCTCCAGGACCGTCGCACCCGCCGTGCGTAGCACCCCTGACAGAAACCAGGTCACCGAGGGGTCGTCATCGACCACAAGGACGGTGCGGCCATCCAGCCGCTGCGAGGTCTCTGGCGCCTCGGTCCGGCGACCCCGGCTCCCGCGGGCATCGCCCGCCCACGACGCCACGGCCACGGCGCCCTCGGGGCCGGTGTTCTGGAAGCGCACCAGCCCGCCTGAGCGCAGCGTGGCGACCTCCCGGATCCGTACCAGCGCCGACCAGAGCGCTGCCATCACCTCGTGCCCGTCCCCGAAGTTCACGGGGAGCAGTCGCCCCTGATCCAGCGCGGCCTCGCCCAGCCCTCGCTGGAGTTCGCCCTGGAGGCGCTGGACCAGCTGATCCAGGGTGAGCTGCCCCAGCGGTTCCGGTCGCGGGGGCTGGCGCACCGACTGGACCACGGACGAGCATGCCTCCTGGAGCTGCCTGGGCGAGAAGGGGCGCGCCAGCACCCGCGCCGCCCCCAGCGCCACCCAGCGAGCTGCGCGCTCCGAGGAGGAGAAGGTCCCCACCGCCACCACCGGCACCGGCTCGGTGAGCGGATCGTGGCTGAGCTGCTCCATCAGCTCCTGGCTCCCGGAGAGCTCCACGTCGAGCACGATGACGTCGGGGGCGAGGGCCCGGGTCATCTCCAGCGCCTCGTCGGTGCTGGCCACCCGCTCGCACTCCAGCATCTGATCCCCGGCGCCGCTCATCTCCGGGAGCAACCCCTCCGCAAGCAACGCGTCCCCCACCACCAGCGCCGTCGAGGGCCAGGAGAACACCGCCGCAGGCCCCTCGGCGGACGGCGGCGCCACGGAAGGGGCCGCCTCCCCCCAGGCCAGGCTGATCAGCATGTCCACGTCGGCTCGCATGGACGCAAGACGCACCTCGTCCAGCGGCTCCTCGGGGCGCACCCGGAGCAGCACCTGCTCCAGCCTCAGCAGCTCGTCCGCCAGCGCCTGGAACTTGAGGACCCGGGCCGCGCTCCCCAGGGCGTGAAAGCGACGCTTCAGCTCGTCCCGGGGGCGGCTCGCGGAAGGATCCTGCTCCAGCGCCTGCAGCCCGGCCCGGAGCTCGCTCACCCGGCGCCCGAGCTGCGCCACAAAGTCCGCTCGCGCCCCGCTGAGGGAGCCTTCTCGTTGCTCCACCGGACCCCTTGCCGGAACCGTCGCCATGCTGGGCCGGTAGCATAGCCCACCGGGCCGCAGGAAGTTTCCTGCGGTACCCCCGGGGCTTGCCTTGGATCCAGGGAAAATGTTTCACGTGAAACATCCCCGTGGGAGGGGGTAAAAAACACTCATATGGGGGCCCGGAGGGCTTGCGTTGACCGGAAAATCCGCATTGGATACCGGCCATGGCAGAGACCTCGCTTAATGAGAAGGAACAGGCCCCCGAGACGCCTGACACGCCCGAGGAGACCCAGGCGACCGAGGCGCCCCGGAACACCGGGGGGCAGGGCTGGTGGCCTTACCTGCGCGAACGTTATTTCTCGATGGACCGGCGGCTGCTGGGCCTCTTTCGGATCTACTTCGGGTTCTTGCTGCTGATCGACGTGCTCCGTCGCATCCCGGACTCGACCTTTTTCTATTCCAACGAGGGGGTCCTCTCGAACCACTTCTCCCTCTATGCGCCGATGATCCGGCCTTACTTCTCCCTCTTCAACGCCTTCTCCACGCCGGCGGAGGTGAAGGTGGCCTTTGTCCTGACGGCGGTGGCTCATTGCTTCTACATCGCCGGGTACCGGACCAAGATCGCCCAGGTCGTATCGTTTGTGCTCTACACCAGCCTGAATACCCGGAATCACTTCCTGGAAAACGGCGGCTGCGTGATGACCGCCATCGTGGCCTGCTGGTCCATGTTCCTGCCCCTGGGGGACAGGTTCTCCGTGGACGCGGTGCTCAAGAGCCTGCGGGCCCGTCGCGATTTCACCGCAGACTCCCTCAACGACCGGGAGGGCATTCGCCCCGATCGCTCCCCCCACGTGACCCTGGTCCTCCTGGCCATCCTGCTCCAGATCGCGGTTTGTTACTTCTTCAACACGGTTCACAAACACGGTGCCACCTGGAAGAACGGCGAGGCGGTGCACTGGGTCCTCTGGCAGAACCGCATCGCCACCACCCTGGCGGCCTGGCTCCGGATGCACGAGCCCCCGGGCTTCTCCTGGATGGCCAGCAAGGGAGCCCTGGTGATCGAGGGGGTCGCCGGGTTGCTGGTGCTGATCCCCTTCTGGTACCGCCTCACCCGCCCGCTCAACTTCCTCCTCACCACCTCGCTGCACCTGGGCATCGCGGCCCTCTGCACCCTCGGGCCTTTCTCTTACGTGATGGTGGCCCTCAACGGCCTCGCCCTGCCCTCCAACGTCTTCGACTGGCTGAGCGACCGCCTGGGCCGTTCGCTCCAGCCGCGCACCGTGGTCTACGACCCCACGGACGCCGGGATGCACCACGTGGCGCGGATCCTGGCTCGCCTCGACACCTTCGAGAAGCTCACCTTCGTCGACCGCGCCGACACGGAGCGGCTCCCCGAGAACGCCCCCAAGGCCACCATCGCCTCCTACTTCCCGGAGACCTCCTCCTGGGTCGTTGGTACCTCCGCCATCGCGGACCTCGCCCGTAGCCTCCCCCTCGGGGGCCTCTGGAGCACCCTCCTCGGTAGCCCCCTGGGGCAGCCCTTGCTCCGTTCCCTGCTCAAGCGGCGTGCCCACTGGGTGGCTTCCCTCGGGATCGAGGCGGGTCGCTCCGTCTCCAGGGAAGGACCTGCCCACGAGCCCGGCTTCGAAACGACCCCCTGGCGCGAACATGTCTCCTCCACCCTCCTCGCCCTCCGGGAATCCATGGTCGGGGTTGTGTTCGTGGCAGCCTTCTTCCAGGTGATGCACGACAACTGGTGGATCCCGGCCAAATTTCGCCTCGATGTCCCCCGCCCCCTCCAGCCCATCAACCTGTACCCCCGGCTCCTCCAGGGCTGGAGCATGTTCTCCCCGGAGGCCCCCAAGAACGACGGCACCATCGTGGTGGATGGCGTCACCGCCGACGGACGCCACCTCGACCCGCTGACCGGCAAGGCACCCGACTTCGAGGCCCCTCTCCACGGCCCCTGGTTCCAGAGCCAGCTCTGGTGCGACTACTTCCTCAAGATCTCCTTCGACGGGAACCGCGGCTACCGCGACGAGTTCAAGCGCTACCTGCTCAACTGGCACCGCATCGAGAAGCGCCCCGAGAACGATCGCCTGGTCTCCGTGGATGTTTACTGGGTCAGCAACGACGCCCCTCCCCCGGGCTCCACCCAGATCACCAACATCCAGCGCCGTCTGCTCTTCTCCGGGCGTTAACTCCGGCGGGCCCAGGCCCGCGCCGCCCCCCGCGCTCCCCTCACCGGAACGCGTTGAACAGAAAGACAAAGGGCAGGGTCAGCACCTGGGCATCCAGGTGCGCCGCCACGATCACCGCGCGCTCCTTCTCCTGATCCAGCCCCAGGCGCCCCTCCACCACAACCCCCGCGGCCATGCCGTAGTTGCCGTGGTAGTTGAAGCTGCGACTCCCCCAGAACAGCGAGCCAAAGACCCCGGGGTGGGCGCCCTCCTGGAGCCTCAGGTACGGGCCCGCCTGCACCACCACCGGCAGGTACTCGCTCACCGGGATCAGCACGCTCCCGCCTGCCGCCAGGTTCACGTCCCGGAAGTGCTGGGTCGATACCCCGACCATGGGACCATACCCCCACGTGAAAGGGTCTTTTCTGCCCCACAGCAGATCAGCCCGGATGCCTCCATGGAAGAGGGTCTCGTCCCAGAAGGCCCCCCTCCCCTGCCCTGCGACCCCGAGCTGGAGGCCCCCGTTGGCCTGCCACGAGGGCGGGGATGCCTGCGCGTGGGCCAGACCCGGAGCGACCAGCAGGGCGAGGAGCAGCGGAGAATGTTTCATACGAAGGAGCCCTGGCATGAGGGATTTATTTACTAAAAGAATCGACCAGAAGAACGCTCGCGCAGGTCACAACGAGCGCCTTCGTTGCGGGTAGTACCAGCTCCGGGCTCGGATGGATCACCGCATCTGGCGGGGCTTGCGCTGGACAATCACGTCCACGGGCAGCACCAGATCGCCGCTTTGCTTGAAGTTGGGCGGGCGTACATCAAACAGCCAGAGGTTCCCGTGGCGAAAGGTCATGGCCTCGTAGGCTCCGAGCCTCTCCACCCTGCGTTCGCGCCGGAACCCGAGGCCTACCAGGAGACGAACCAACGTCTCGGGGGAAGGCGCTTCTCCGCGGACATGAGGCTGGCTGGTCCGGATACGCGTGGTGTGCCTGGACGGCCCCGTTTCTACACCGAGGAACCGGATGTCATCGCCCAGGTACCGATTCACCAACCGAAGGCGCTGGAGGTACTGGAGAGGTGTTGCATCGACGACATGCCAGGTCTCGAAGTCGATGCAGAAACCAGCGCCATTGGCGTGGGTGATCTTCTCCCATCGCTCCTGTTCCGGCAGATGCCGGCACACATGTTCCCCCCCTCGGGGAAGCCCCTCTACCCAGCGTTCCGGATCAAAAGGTCGCGTCCAGCCTTTTTCTTCACAGAGTCCACGAAGGATGCGCCACTCGCGGGCGGCAGGGTCATCCCCTTGAGCGAGCGCTCCGCCTGCGCGTAGGCGTCTTCGGAGGAGTCTTTCGACAACATCCGGCGGCTCTCCTTCCACTGCTTTGCCAGGGCTCGAAGGGGGGTCATGGTAGGGCGCTTTCGTTCTCACCAGCGTAGCCCGATACGTGAGGTTGTCGACGCCTGATGGAGGCACCGGACCTGCGCAAGATCCTGTCACCCTGCGCGTGGGCCAGACCCGGAGCGACCTGCAGGGCGAGGAGCCGTGGAGAATGTTTCACGTGAAACATCACGGCTTGCTGCACCGCTCGTTGCAGCGCTGCTGGGTGCGATCGCAGCGGCTCTCGCAGGCCTGGGGGGAGTCCTGCTCGCAGCTCTTCAGGCACTCCTTGTAGGTTGCCCCGCACTCCTGGCGGCACTGTGCGGCCCCTCGCTCCTCCGTGGACCCAGGGGCCACCTCGTTCCCCGGGAGCAACCGATCGCAGCCGATCAGCCCCCCCAGCAACAACCCCGCTCCCAACCACTCACGCGCGCGCCTCATGGCCTCATGGTACCGCACCCCGAAGCCTCCCGCGGAGATCGCGGATCAAGAGAACAGGTAGCGCTCCTGCCATCGCCCGCTGGGGCCTCGCTCGATCAACAGCACCGAGGAGTTGGTCGGGTTGGGCTCGGCCTCGAACCACTCGGGGAGCCGGTCAAACCAGGCCATCCGGAAGGCCCGCTGGGTGACCCCGTGAACGAAGAGCGCGTGGTTGCGGTAGCGGGAGCGGTGCAGCTTTCCCAGCAGGATGGTCACTCGCTGCACCACGTCGGCCCGGCTCTCCCCGTTGGGGAAACGGAAGTAGAACCGGCCCAGGGAGTCTGCCAGCCGCTGGCGCTTGGCCCAGTGCGCCGGGTACATGCGCTCGCACTCCTCGTCGTCCATCCCGTCCCAGTCGCCAAACTCCTGCTCCCGTAGCAGGAAGGACACCCGGCGTCGGAGCTGGTCGCAGGCCCCCTCGAACACCCGGTTCATCACCAGGGCCTCGGTCTGCCGGCAGCGCAGGTAGGTGGAGCTCCAGCTGCAGGTGTCATCCATCGGCAGCTGGAAGGCCCGGAATGCCTCGGCCGCAGCCGCAGCCCGGGGGTCATCCTCCGGACGGGCCAGGGGGATCACGTGATCCGGGACGGTCCGGTAAAGCGTCGGGTCCAGGTTGGCCGTGGACGTCGCGTGGCGGATCAGAAACAGTCGGTGAATGGTGGAAGCCATGGTGCACCCCGCGGTTCAATGCCCTCGTCCTGTTTACCTGACCGGTTTCATGGGCACAGGCAAAAGTACCGTCGGTCCCCTCCTGGCTCGCTCCCTTGACGTGCCCTTCGTGGATACCGACGCGTTGCTCGAGGCCCGCTTTGATGCCCCCCTCCCCTCCCTGCTCTCCCGCGGGGAGGCCTCCTTTCGTTCCCTGGAACGCACCGTGCTGGAGGAGCAGCTCGCGGATCCCTCCCCCCGCGTCGTGGCCCTCGGCGGAGGCGCCCTGCTGGACCGGACGGTGCGCCTTCGTCTCCTCGCTCGCAACACCCTGTGCTGCCTGACCGCTTCCCCCGACCAGCTCCGGGCTCGCCTCCAGCACGACTCCTCCCGTCCCCTCCTGGCCGGTGCCCCCTGGGCCCTCGAGTCGCTCCTGCAGCAGCGGACCGAGGGCTACGCCGAAGCTCATGTCCTCCTGCCCACGGACCACCAAACCCCCGACCAGCTTGCCGCTCTCCTGCTCGGGGAGCTGGCCCGGGCCGATCTGCTGGTCGCCGCAGGCTCCAGAAGTTACCCGGTGAGGGTTGAAAAAGACCTCTGCACGATCCCCACCACGCTCCAGCACCTGGAGCCCACTTCGATCCTGCTGGTGACAGACCGGAACGTGGCCCAGCACCACGAGGCGCGGTGGTCCGGGTGGCTCCAGGGGTTCCCGTGGGAGGCGATGGTGCTGGAGCCGGGGGAATCCCAGAAGAGCCCCGCCGTGCTGCTCCGTCTCTGGGAGAGGCTCCAGCAGGTCGGGATGGACCGCCGGGGGGTGGTCCTGGCGGTGGGGGGTGGTGTCGTGACAGACCTGGGAGGGTTGGCGGCAGGGACCTGGCTTCGTGGGGTGCGGTGGGTCGCTGTTCCCAGCTCGTTGCTGGGCATGGTGGACGCCGCCATCGGCGGGAAGACCGCGGTGGATCTCGGCGCGGGCAAGAACGTGATCGGGGCGTTCCATCAGCCCTCGGCGGTGCACATGCCGGTGACGCTGCTCCACACCGAGCCCGAGCGCAGCTTTCGCAGCGGCCTTGCGGAGGTCATCAAGACCGCCCTGGTGGGGGATGCGGGGCTGCTGCGGCTGCTGGAAGAGGAGCACGAGGCGGTGCTGCGGCGGGAGCCCGGGGTGATGGCGCGTGTGGTCCGGGCCAGTGCGGCGGTGAAGGCGGGGGTTGTCAGCCGCGATGAGAAGGAGCAGGGCGAGCGGCGTCTGCTCAACCTGGGGCACACGGTGGGGCATGCGCTGGAAGCGCTGGGGGGGTACGAGCGCTGGACCCACGGGGAGGCGGTGGCGCTGGGGATGGGGGTGGCCCTGCGTCTGGGGGAGCGCTGGAAGATCACGGAACACGGGCTCGCGGAGCGTGTGGAGCGATTGCTGGCGCTCCTGGGGTTGCCCTGGCGCGTGGATCCGGGGGAACTCAAGGCGATGTTGCCGCTGTTGCAGCACGACAAGAAGCGAGAGCAGGGCTCCCTGCATTACGTGCTGGTGAAGCATCCGGGGGAGGCGCTGACGCAAAAAGTGGCGGTCCGGGAGCTGGCGGCGGCGCTGGGGGCGGAGGGATAAATCGCGGGCAGGTGGCTGGAATTTGGCGCGGCGCGCTGGACCTTGTACCCTTGCGTTCTGTGGAATCCGCTGGAGTCCACGCCGCCGGAGGTCAACGAGATCATGCTTGGGAAATGGGTACAACGGGGATTGCTGGCAGGTACGGCACTCCTGACCGCGATGACGATCGGCCCGGGATGCGCCGACCCGGAATCCTCCCTGTTCATTCGCCAGGTGGTCTTCACCCAGCCCCCGGACTGCGCGGCTCGCGCCGAACCGGACGGTCTCTCGTTGCTGGAGGGGAGCCTGGATGTGGCGTTGCGCGGGGAGTACCGGGGTACGATCCTGATCGGCAACCAGCTGGTGCCGCGGGGCTCGCAGGATCTGGTCCGTGCGGAGAGCAACCGGGTGGCGCTCCACACGGCCTCGGTGCTTGTGCAGGACGTGAGCGGCAACACCCTCAGCGACTTCGAGGTGCCCATCACGGGCTTCGTGGATCAGTCCGCCGGCGCCGAGCCCGGGTTTGGTCTGGCCACGCTCCCGCTGGTGGACTCCGGGGCCGTCAACAGGATCCGGGCCAACCTCACCAAGGGGGTCACGCGGCGCCTGATCTCCACGGTCAAGGTGCGGGGGCGGACGCTCGGGGGGTCGGAGCTGGAGAGCAACTCGTTCCAGTTCGTCGTGCAGGCCTGCAACGGGTGCCTGGTGCAGTTCCCGTCGGATGCGGACGACCCGGCACAGGATGGCGTCGATTGCCTTGCTTCCAGCGACGGGAACTCGCTGGGGAGCGTCGATCTGCCCTGCGTCTTCGGCCAGGATCAGCCCCTCGATTGCCGTCTCTGCCGCGGGACCAACGCGGCCTGCGACCGCCCCTGAGTCAGGGGCTGATGCCCCGGAGGAGCAGCGCGACCATGGCGCGCTTGCGTGCTTCAAGGGGCTCGGGGGCGACGCTGAACGCAGGCCAGAGGGCGTGGAGCAGGGGGCCCTCCAGGAAGGGGAAGAGGGCCTGGGAGAGCACGGACACGATGATGTCGGAGGGGGCCAGGTCGGAGCGGATCTGACCTCGCTCCTGGAGGTCTCGCAGCAGAACCTCGGCGGCCTCGAAGACCGGGCGGCTCTTCTGCTGGAGGACATCGAGGACCAGGTGGGAACCGGAGGCGGCCTCCATGCGCAACATGGCCAGCAGGTTGGCGTGGCTCTGGTAGAAGCGCAGCAGCAGCTCGATGAACCCTTCGAGGAGGCCAGCCACGGAGGTGGACTGGCCCAGGATCGCCCAGGAGTCAGCGGTGACCTGCTCGATGGCGCGATCAAGAACGGCCCGGTAGAGGCCATCCTTGTCCTCGAAGTAGTGGTGAATCAGCGCCTGCTGGATCCCTGCGACCTGGGCGACCTCGCGGAGGCGAGCTCCGGCAAAGCCCTTGGCAGCAAATTCGGCCTCGGCTGCCTCCAGGATACGGCGTCGGGTCTCGGCCGCGTTGCGTTCGCGGCGGGCGGGTGGTTCGGGGGAAAGGGGGCGGGACATTCCTTCAGAAGGGCAACGAGAGCGAGCACCGAGGGGTGATCCCGGTGCGGAGCGAGGCCGCCTTCAGGTTACGAGAATCGACCTCCATTTGCACGGAGAGCTGGATGGTTCCAGCGAGCCCTCCGGCAAGCCCTCCGGCGAACCCCCCCAGCAGGTCGCCCAGATCGGCCCGGGCGGCGGAGCGCGCCACGTCCTTGCAGGGGAGCCCTCCGTTCAAGGTCCCCTTGAAGGTGAGGTGATCCTGTTCCACGGCGGCGCTGCCGCTCCCCTTGAGCTGGAGCCGACCCGAGGTCACCACGAGGGGAGCCAGGGCGAGGCTCCCCTTCCCCAGGCTCTCGGGCTGGTAGCTGAGCTCTGCGTTGACGACGGTCCGGTCTCCCTTGACCAGCGCGCTGACCTCCGGGGGGTGAGGTGGAGTGTACCCATGAGCTTCCAGGTGAAGCTTGCCGAGCATGGGTTCGCCCAGGGTAAGAGAGCTCTCCAGGGATCCTTCCAGCTCGACGCGCTGGAGATCGGGGGGAACCTGGAGCCCGAGGTCCGCGAGGGTACGGAGAGGGAAGCGACGGATCTGAAGCAGCAGCGAGGGCTGGGGCTGGGGGCGGAGGAACAGACGAAACGGGAGGGACGAAGGGGGCTCCAGCAGGGACAGTTCGTACCCTCCTTCAGCGGGGGTCACGAAGAGCTGACCGGAAGGGAAGCGGGTGGTGTGTGCCTGGAGCTGACTCCACGAGAGGCGGTGCCCTCCGCCGGGGAGCGAGGAGGCAGAGGCGCCCTCCAGGGCAAGCCAGGGGGTGGGGGCCCCTGGGGTCCGGGCCACCAGGGTCAGGGAGGAGGCCGAGAGACCCAGGCCCGGAGGCAAACGCAACCCCTGGAGCCAGCGCCCCAGGTGCTGCTGTGCTTCCTGGGGGGTACCGGTGAAGGTGACGCGAGGGGCCTCCAGGTGCAGGCGTTCCGGGGTCGTTTGTTTCACGTGAAACATGGCCCGCGAGGAAGCAAAGTGGAGCATGGGCAGCGCCTGGACCTGGAGCTGGACCCCCTCGAGCACCAGGGCCCCCGGCTCCAGGCCAAGCCCCTCGAACTGGAGGGTGACCCCCTGCTGTTCGGCCCACCGCTGGAGACCCCAGCCCAGCAAGGGGCGAGCGGCCAGCAGACCCGCGACCACGGCCACCCCCAGGGTCGCCAGCAACCAGCGGAGCCATCTGCGTCGAGCTTGCGCCATGGCCCAGTCTAGAGCGCAGGGGGGTCAGGTGCACGGGACCTGCTGGTTGCTGCAGGGCATCGGCTCCTGCACACTTGGCTCCATGAGCGAACGCAAACCCTCCGAGGATCTGAAGGAAGGTCTCTCGCTGCTGTTCCGCGCGGCCCGAGGGGCGGCGCAGGAGGTCTCCAAGGAGCTGGATGTTCAGAAGGTGGAGCGGGTCATCAACACCGGCGCCCGGGAGCTGGCCCGGGCCATCGAGAACGTGGGCAAGTCGCTGAACGACGAGCTGGAGAAGAATTTCGAGAAGGGGGAGCAGCCTCCTCAAGACCCTCCCAAGGAGCCCCCGCGCTGACGGATGTTTCACGTGAAACATCCCTCTCCCCACCTGGCCAAACGCGGGGCTTGACCGCCCGGGGCAGGCAAGCAAAAGCCCTGCTGTGGCTGCTCTTCGAATCCAACGTCGTCTGAGGCTGGGGCTGGGGCTGATCGTGGGGCTGGGGGCGTTGCCAGCAGAGGCCCAGGGGGTCGGGGGCCTCGACCCCCGGGTGCGCCAGGGGCTGGAGCGGGCGCGTACCGAGCGGGGGGTGGGGGCCCAGGTGGCGCTGCGTGAGCTCTGGCGTCGCTGGGATCAGGTGGACCCGGCCACCATCGAGGAGGCCTTCGCGCTGGTGGAGCGAGACACCGCGGTGGCCCCGGCGATCCGGGCCTACGCCGGCATGCTCGGGGCTTATGCCCGGCGGCGGCGAGGGGACCTGAGCGGAGCCAAGCAGAAGCTGGTGGCCCTGGGGTTTCTGGATCGATGGCTGGTGGTGGGTCCCTTTGATAACGAGGGCCAGACCTCGCTGTTCTCCCGCTTCGGGCCGGAAGAAGACCTGGGAGCGCCGCTCTCCACCCGCAAGATGTACGAGGGCAAGGAGCGCCCGGGGGCCTGGCGTCCGCTCCCTGAGCCCGCCTCTTTTGGCTGGCTTGATCTGGGCAACGTGGTGCGCCCGGCGGAGAAGGTCTGTGCGTATGCCTCGACCTTTGTTCGCGCCAAGGGCAAGGCTGAGCGGGAGACCCGGGCCTCCCTCTGGGTCGGTGCTGCTGGCTCTTTCCGGGCTTTCTGGAACGGGGAAGAGGTGCTCAATGACCCCGACCTGCGCGCCCTGGAGGCCGACCGGTTGGGGGTACGGGTGGTGCTGCGTCCAGGCTGGAATCGGCTGACCGTCAAGGTCTGCAGCGACGAGGAGAGCCCGATGCTCCAGGTACGCCTGGGCGCGGAGGATGGCGGGAGCGGGCTGGCCTTCGAGAATCAGAACGATCCTGCGCTGGGAGAAGCGGCCGCCCGGAACACCGCTCCGGGGGCCCTGCGCTCCGGCAACGCACCCGAGGACGAACGGATCAAGATCACCGCCAAGGGGGCCACCCAGGCCCCGCGCCCGAAGAGCAAGCTGCCGGCAGCCATGGGGCCCCTGGTGGACGTGGGACGGCTGCTCCGGGAGAAGAACCCCTCCCCTGTCCAGCTGGAGACCCACGCGCGCTACCTGGCGCAGACCGGTGGCTCCCCTCGGGGACAGCATACCTCCCGGGATCTGGCGATCCGTGCCGCGGAGGCCGAGCCCACGGTGCCTCGCCTGTTGCTCGCCGCGGACCTGGCGGAAGATCGCAACGCTCGCGCGGCATGGGTCAAAAAAGCAAGAGCCCTGGAGCCTTCCGGGGACGATGAACTGGAGGTGCTGCTGGCGGAGGCTCTGCTTGCGCGCTCCGGGACCAACTTCCGGGACGCCACGCCCTACTTCGAGAAGATCCTCCTCCGGGAGCCGCACCATATCGCGGCCACGCTGGGCAAGACCGAGCTGTACGAGGAAGCGGGGCTGCGGCACTCGGCGCTGGCGGTGCTGGAGGAAGCCGTGAAGCATGCGCCGCACTCCGTGGCGCTGTTGCGAGCGTATGCGCATCAGCTACGGGTGGCAGGGAGGGCGACGGAGGCGGAGGCCGTGGAGCAGCGCTACGCCAACCTGCGCTTTGACGACGTGACCCACCTGCGGGCCCGGGTGGAGCTGGCGGTGGCCCAGCGGGACGTGGTGGGGGGCACCCGGTGGCTGGAGCGACTGCGGGAGCTGGATGCGGAGTCCTTCGGGACCGTGGATTTCGTGGCGCGTGGGTTCCGGGCGCTGGGGCAGAAGGAGCGGTCGGTGGCGCTGCTGGAGCGACGCCTGGAGATGGCGCCGGAAGACGTGGAGGCGATCCGGAGTCTGGCGGATCTGCAGGGGGAAGAGGGCAAGGAGGAGGAGCAGATCAAGCTGCTGCGCCGGTTGCTGGCGCTCCGCCCCCAGGCCAAGGAGGTGCGGGAGTACCTGGAGAGCAAGCAGCCCCCGAAGATCCGCCGGGATGAGGCCTTTGCGTGGAGCAAGGAGCGGTTGCTGGAGCTGTCACGGCAACCGGCGCCGCCCGGTGGATTTCCCAAGCGAACGCTGCGGGATCTGCAGGTGACCACGCTGTACCCGAACGGGCTCTCCGGTCGTTTTCACCAGGTGGTGTACCAGCCGCTGACGGAGGAGGGGGCGGCTTCGGGGCGGCAGTACTCGTTCGCGTACCAGGCGGGGCGCGAGGTGGTGGATCTGCGTGGGGCGCGGGTGTTCCGGGCGGATGGCAAGGTGGACGAGGCCATCGAGACCGGGGAAGGCGCCGCGGATAACCCGGCGCTGGCGATGTATTCCTCGACCCGGATCTTCTACATCCAGATGCCCCGGCTGAACCCGGGCGACGTGGTGGAGCTGCGGTACCGGGTGGAGGAGACCACCCCGCGCAACGAGTTTGGCGACACCTTCTCGGAGACCGCGTTTCTCCAGAACACGGAGCCGGTGGCGTCGAGCGAGTACGTGTTGATCCAGCCCAAGGCCCGGAAGCTGGCGCTGCGTCTGCCCTCGCTGGCAGATCTGAACAAGGAGGAGAAGGAGGAGGGAGAGCTGAAGATCCTGCGGCTGGAAGCGAAGGGCCCCCCTCCCCTGCTGACCGAACCGATGGCCCCACCGCTGGGGGAGCTGGCGGCCAACGTGGGGGTATCGACCTTTGCCACGTGGAACGAGGTGGGGTCCTGGTTCTGGGCGCTGAGCAAGGATCAGCTCGACAGCGACGAGGAGCTGAAGAAGAAGGTGTCCGAGCTTACCCGTGGGAAGACGGAGGAGCTGGAGAAGATCCGTGCGGTGTACGACTACGTGGTGCAGCGGACGAGGTACGTGGCGCTGGAGTTCGGGATCGAGGGGTACCGACCGAGGCGAAGCACGCAGACGCTGGCGCGAGGGTGGGGGGACTGCAAGGACAAGGCAGCCCTGATCGTGAGCATGCTGAAGGAGGTCGGGGTGGAGGCGCAGATGGTGCTGGTGCGCACAAGCCAGCGAGGGGAAGGTCCGTCGGAGCCACCGAGCTACGCCTTCTTCGATCACGCGGTGGCGTACGTGCCCAAGCTGGATCTTTTTCTGGATGGCACCGCCGAGTACACCGGGATGAACGAGCTCCCGGCGATGGACAGGGGTGCGTACGGGTTGATCGTGAAGCCGGGTGGGGAGGCGAAGCTGGTCAAGCTGCCGGAGCCCGCGGCGGAGGCCACGCTGAGGAGCCGGAAGATCGAACTGCAGGTGCCGGAGAGCGGCCCTTCCTTGCTGGAGGCGAGGATCGAGACCTCGGGGGCCATCGCGGCGGAGTGGCGCCAGGGTTTCCATGCGCTGGGGACGCAGCGAGCCCGGGTGGCGGGGGAGCTGGGGGCGCAGTTTGGTGGGCTGACGCTGGCGGCCGGGGCCCAGGGGCTGGAGGTGAACGATCTGGAGGACATCGAGCAGCCGGTGAAGATCCGGTTCCGGGGGAAGTCCTCGGCGATGTCCCGCTCGGCAGGGAGTGACCTGGCCTTCTCCATCGCACCGGTGGGCAGCCTGGTGGCCCGCTTTGCGCCGCTGTCCTCGCGCAGGCTGGATCTGCGCCTCCCCTTCGCTCACGGCTACGACGACGAGTGGGTCGTGAAGGTACCCGGAGGCAACGCGATCAAGCAAACCCCGACCTCCCGGAAGATCGAGAGCCCCTTCGGTCGGCTGGAGCTGACCAGCGAAGTCAGCCCAACCAGGGCGGTGGTGAGGGTCAAGCTGCGGCTGGACAAGACCCGGATTCTGCCCGCCGAGTACCCGGCGTTCCGTACCTTCTGCGAGGAGGTGGACCGGGCCCTGGGAGAGCGCGTGGTGGTGGGGACGAAGCTTTGATCCAGCCGGATGTTTCACGTGAAACATCCATCCGCGGAGGGCTGGCAGCAGGGGCTCCGACGGAAATGTTTCACGTGAAACCTTGAGCCGAGGGCGTGTCCGGGCTTCTGTCCGGGAGCGATGGGGTGGCTGCTGCGTCCCTGGAGCCAGGAGATTGGATCATGGCGAACACGCTCATCATCGGGGACATCCATGGCTGCCACGAGGAGCTGCTGGACCTGCTGGACCTGGCTGGCATCGGGGACAACGATCGGGTCATCAGCGTGGGGGATCTGGTGGACCGAGGGCCCGACCCGGCCTCGGTGGTCCGCTGGTTCAGGGCACGAGCGGGCTCCGTGGTGCTCTGCGGGAACCATGAGCGCAAGCACGTGACCGGCACGCTCTCGTACTCCCAGCAGATCACCCGGCTGCAGCTCGGGGAGCGGTACCAGGACGACGTGAGCTGGTTTGCTTCCCTCCCCTACCACTGGGAGGATGAGCTGGTCCGGGTGGTGCATTGGGGGCTGTTCCCGGGGGTGCCCCTGGAGCAGGTGCCCGAGGCCGTGCGCGCCGGGACCGCTTCCGGGGATGCGATGCTGCGGGCGCGCTTCGGAGAACGCCCCTGGTACGAGTTCTACGAGGACGACAAGCCGGTGGTCTTTGGCCACGCGGTGGTGGGCTCGGAGCCGCTGGTGCTCCGGGATCGGGTCTTTGGCCTCGATACCGGCGCCTGCCACGGGATGCGGTTGACCGGACTGTTGCTCCCCTCGCTCCGTCTGGTGTCGGTCCCGGCACGGGCCGATCACTGGGCCCAGGTACGCCGGCAGTGGCAGGCTCCGGTGCTGCGCACGTTGCCCTGGGGCAGCATGACCTTCGAGCAGATCGAGAAGAAGATCCGCTCGCTCCAGGATCCGGAGCTGGGGCCGGAGGTGCTGGATCAGGTGGCGAAGTGGGCTTCCTCGCTGCGGGCTGCGATCCCGATGCTGCGCGAGCGGCTGGACGGGGAGGTTGCACGGATCAGCGCCGAGGCCGGGGGCGAATTCGGTCGGGTGGCCGCCTCGCACCCGGCGGCTTCCTGGTTGCAGCGCTGGAAGGCGGGGCGGCTATCTCCGGAGCACCTGGGGTGCAGTTCCCCGCAGCAGCTTGTGACGCTGGCAGGGGCGCTGGGTTGCTCCCTGGAGGCCTCCCCTCCCCTGTGAATCAGCGCGTGCACATCTCGGGGAGCTCCTCGTCCGCATGCTCCGGGGTCAGCGGTCCGGTGCCACCGTGAGCGTCGCGGAGAGCCGCGGAGAGGGTGCGGGAGCCGGCGATCTGGCCCAGCACCCGGGCGCCTTCGGTCGGGGTGCGGGCGTAGGTGCTGTAGTCGACCTTGTAGAGCCCAAAACGAGGCAAGAACCCCTCGGCCCACTCGAAATTGTCGAAGAGGCTCCAGTGGTAGTAGCCGCGGACGTCGGAGCCCTCGACGCGAGCCCGCTCGATCTGCTCCAGCACCCGCACCACGTTCTCGGCGCGACGTTTCCCGTTCTCTGTCGCGATGCCTGCCTCGCTCACCACCATCGGTAGCCCCGGGTAACGCTGCGTGTACTCGCGGAGCACCTCGTACAGCCCGGGAGGGTTGTACTCGTAGTTCATCTCCTCGACGCAGTAGGTGCGATCGATCGGCGGGACGCAGGCGCTTCTGGTGAGCGCGTTGAAGCAAGGGGTGACGTTCAACAGCGGGATCAGCGCGTTCTTCGCCGTCACCCCGGCCCGGAAATAATGCTGCACCCCAAGCCAGTCCAGCGTCCCCTTCCAGGTGGGGTGGTCCTCGTCCGGGCTGCCGTCCAGGTTGGCGTCGAAGGTCCCGTTCAGGAACGAGTCCGCCACCAGGTAGTGGTACACGTATTTCACCCGATCCCGGGCCGCGATGTCGTCCGGGTTGTCGCTCAGCTCCCCGTCTCGCGAGGGGACCCACTCGGCCACCGATAGCGAGAGCCCCACCGCCGCCGGATCGCCGTCCCCGTCCGCGTCCGCCTTGTCGCCATCCTTGATGGCCCGGTACATCCGCGCGTGGGCCTCCATGTAATCCCGTACCACCGGGATAAACTGGGTGCGTACCCCCTCCTCCGTCAGGTTCGTCAGCAGGCTCTTGCCCGGAGGGAAGATGCCCGTGAAGTGCCCCGCCAGCAGGTAATTCACCGGCTCGTTCAGCGTCCCCCAGTCGTCCACCAGATCCCCGAAGCGCTGGGCCAGCAGCCGCGCATGCTCCTCCATCTCGGCCACCACCTGCGCTCCCCCGGTCGGGTGACCCAGCCCGCACAGGTTCTCGTCGTTGGGGCCGTCCGAACAGCCGATGTCCGCTGGATCATCGATCCAGATCGGGTTCGAGAAATGGTGCACCGTCACCACCGGACGGATCCCTTCCGCCTTCAGCTTCTCCAGCAACCCCCGGTAATGCGCGATCGCCTCCTCGCTGATCTCGTTCCGCCTTGGCTCGATGCGCGCCCACTCCATGCTGAACCGGTACGAGTCCAGCTTCATCTCCTTGAGCAGCCCCACGTCCTCCAGCGCCTTGCTGTACCCCTTTGAGGCCTCCCCCACGTGCGCCTTGCCCTTGCCCAGCGCCTTGGTCTCGGGAGGGTCTCCTTCGACCTTTCTGCGGGAAAAGGCGTACCAGTCCGTGCGGGTGTTCTGATCCTCGATCTGCGTCGCCGCGCTGGCTGCCCCCAGACGAAACCCCCCCTTCCCCGCCCCGGAGACCAGCGAGCCCGGAGCTCCGTACTTGATGTCGCGGGAGGGAGCGGGAGGCTCCTCGGTGGTGGTGTCGCAGGCGATACCTGCCCACGACAGGACGCCAAGACCGATCCAACCCCAACGCCTTGCTTTACTCATCGTCGTCGTCCTCCTCGTCGTCTTCGTCTTCGTCTTCGTCTTCGTCTTCGTCCTCGTCTTCGTCTTCGTCTTCGTCTTCGTCTTCGTCCTCGTCCTCGTCCTCGTCTTCGTCTTCGTCTTCGTCCTCGTCTTCGTCGTCCTCGTCGTCCTCGTCGTCTTCGTCCTCGTCCTCGTCCTCGGCTGGGGCTGCGGCTGGGGCTGCGTCTGCGGCTGCGGCTGGGGCTGCGTCTGCGGCTGCGGCTGCGTCTGCGGCTGCGGCTGCGGCTGCGGCTGCGGCTGCGGGGGATGGGGATTCTGGGGGGTCTTCGAAGTCGGCGGGGGTGAGCGGAGGGGGAGGAGGAGACGGGAGGGGGCCGTCCTGTTCGTAGGCGGCGCTGGAAGGACGCAGGTGACCCTCCCCTTCTGCGAGCCCACCCATATCCAAAAACTGCTCGGGCGGGGCTTCCCCCAAGATACGCTGGTACGCGGCCTTCGACTCCTCGGTCAGGTCGGCAAAATCACGGAGCGTGGGCAGCTCGCGGAGGGAACGGATGCCGAAGAATTCCAGGAACTGGGGGGTGGTTCCGTAGAGCAGGGGGCGGCCTGGTTCCTCCTTTTTCCCGAGGATCCGGATGAGCTCACGCTCCAGGAGAAGCTTGAGCATGGGGCCCGAATCAACACCACGGACATCATCAATCTCGGGGCGGGTGATGGGCTGGCGGTAGGCGACGATGGCGAGGGTCTCGATCTGGGCGCGGGTGAGCTTGACGGGGCGGGCACCGGTCAGCTCTCGAACAAAGGGGCCGTAGAGGGGGTTGGTGCGGAAGCAAAATCCGCCGGCCACCTCGTCGAGGCGGAGGCCTCGGTTCCGGTAAAAATCACGAAGCTCCGCCAGAAGCTCGCGGACCAGCTGACGATCCGCCTGGGCAATGCGGGCCAGGTCATGGACCGAGAGGGGCTCGGGGCTCACCAGCAGCAGCGCCTCGAGGAGCCCGGTGAGGTGGCTGCGGACGACCGGGCTGTCGTCCCCGGAGCGGGGCTCCTCGGAGAACGGAGCCTCGGAGGGCGGGGCCCCCGGGGGGTCGCTATCTGGATCTTCCATAGAGTAGGGAGCCTCCCTAGAGTAGGGAGCCTCCCTAGAGCTGGAGGGGCCCTCTTCTTCGGGGGATCCGGCGGGTTCAGGGGGAGGAGCGGAGGGGGGGGCTGGGGGAGATTTGCGGGTGGCCATGGGGGGCGGGCTCAGGAGAATTCGTCGTCGAGGCCCGCGGGGAGCTGGAGGTCGTCGGGGGAGGCGTCCTGGAGGGCGTACTCGATGTGGAGGGTGCCGTAGGTGGAGGCCTGGTAGATGCGGGTGAGCTTGAGCTTGGACATCTCCAGGAGGGCGAGGAACGTGATGACGACGTCGAACTTGGTGACCGCGCCTTCGAGGAGGTCATCGAAGGTGAGGGAGCGCCGGGATCGGAGGATATCGGAGAGCTCGTTGATGCGATCGGTGATGGTGAGGCGCTCGAAGGTGACCTCGTGGTTGATCTTGATCTTGCGACGTCCCATGAGCTGGATGAGGGCGTCGACGAGCTGATGGAGGGGGAACTCGGCGAGGGGGCCGGCGTTGCGTGGAGGCGGGGGCGGGGGCGGCCGTGGGATGGCGTCCTGGGCGGCCTCGGAGAAGGCCGAGAGCTCGGCGGCGGCGGCCTTGAAGCGCTGGTATTCGAGGAGACGCCGGACCAGCTCCTGGCGAGGGTCGAGGCCCTCCTCGGCCAGCTCATCCCTGGCGTCGTCGGGGACCGTGGGGAGGAGGAGCTTGGACTTGATGTGGGCGAGGACGGCGGCCATGACGAGGTACTCGCTGGCGACGTCGATGGAGAGGGACTGCATCACGGCGAGGTATTCGAGGTACTTGCTCGTGATGAAGCGGATGGGGATATCGAGGATGTTGAGCTGGTGAGACTGGATGAGGTGCAGGAGCAGGTCGAGGGGGCCCTCGAACTCGACCTGGGGGAGCGCGACGTTGTAGGCGAGAGGGTCGAGGGTGGCCTCGACCGGTGGTTCGGTCGGAGGGACCGGCTTGACGTGGGAGCGAGCGGCGCGGCCCTGGGGAGAAGCCACGATCAGCCGACGCCGAAGAGGGACATGATGGCGGAGCTGAGCAGCGCCATCGGCCAGTCAAGGAGGGGGCGGCGGATCGCGGGGATCGACAGGAGCAGCATCAGGAGCAGCAGGGAGAAGGGTCGGATCTTCTCGATGAGGTCGTCCATGCTGCGGGGGAGCAGGTAGCTGCCGTCGAGGGGAGGCACCGGGAGGAAATTGAAGACGCAGAGGGCGACGTTGGTGGAGAACATGCCCAGCAGGAAGACCGAGAAGGCCTCGCCAGCGCCGGCGCCGGCGAGGAGGCCGAGGCGATGGAGCGCCACGTAGAGGCCCATGGAGAGGACCGCCAGCAGCAAGTTGGAGAGGGGCCCCGCGGCGGCGACCAGGGCGGACCCCCCGCGGGCCGAGACCGTGCGCCGGAATCGACCGGGGTTGAACTGGACCGGCTTGGCCCAGCCAAAGAAGGCCACACCACCCATCAGGATGCTCAGCGCCGGGAAGATGATGGTGCCCAGGGGGTCGATGTGCGCCAGCGGAGAGAGCGTCAGGCGCTCGTCCCGCTCGGGGGTGTCATCGCCCAGGCGCGTGGCCGCCCAGGCGTGGGCGAACTCATGCACCGAGAGCGACAGGATCATGGTGATGAGGGTGAGCGCCAGGAGGCGGATTTTATCGGCAGGCACGGTGCTACTCTGAGGCCGTTGGAGGCGTTACGCTAGGCCCGTGAGCGGAGCACTGCAACCGATCGGAGGCGGAGGGCCCCCTCGCTGCGCGAGCTGCGGTGCCGAGGCCGCAGGCCCCTGCATGCGCTGTCGCCGGATGCTCTGCGGAGACTGCTGCGTGCTCACCGAGGGTGGGGTCCAGGTGTACGCGCTCTGCCGCCGGTGCGCGGTCCGGGGGCGCTCGCTTCGTCCCGGGTGGCGCGGCGTGGGGGTCACCCTGGCGCTGGTGCTGCTGGGCCTGGTGCTGGCCAACGTGGGGGTGTCGCTGCTGGCCGGTCGCTGGTGAGCCCTCGGCCTTGGTGATCGATGCATCGTGAGGTACACCCTCGTCTGCTGGTTGTTCTCCATGGCCTCTCCCCTCCCCTTCCTGGCTGCCCTGGCCCTCGTTGCCCTGGCCGGCTGCAAGAAAAACGAGCCTCCCAGGCAGGGGCGCCTGCTGTCCTGCACCTGCACCTACCTCACCGACTTCGACGATACCGCTCGCATCGACGTCGAGGTGTGCGTCCCCGACGGCCTCGATCACCAGAAAGAGGCGGCGCATTGCGCCCTCCAGTCCGCTCACAACCACCTCGATGGCTGCTCCTGCAAGCCGCCAGGTGTCGTCTGTGACCCTTCTGCCGCGAATGCCTGTGTCAACCGCTGAGATCCCGCTGTTTGATCCGAGACCTCGGCTGGCGCGGTGCCAGGAGGGGCTGCGGGGGGCGTTCGAGGCGGTGCTGTCGGGGGGGGCCTTTGTGCTCGGGTCCGCGGTGTCGTCGTTCGAGGCAGAGCTGGGGGCGTACCTGGGTGGGGGCGAGGTGGTGGGGGTGGCGTCCGGGTCCGATGCGCTGGAGCTGGCGTTGCGTGCGCTGGGGGTGGGGCACGGGCACGGGGTGGTGACGACGCCGTTCAGCTTCGTGGCGACCGCGGAGGCGATCTGTCACGCGGGGGCGACGCCGGTCTTCGTGGACGTGAATCCAGGGGATCTGCTGCTGGATCTGGAGGCCGTGGAGAGGGCGCTGGAGGCGCTCCCGCAAGGGCGCGACGGTCGGCGCCGGCTGCCCTCGGGGGAGGAGGTCCGGGCCCTGATGCCGGTGCACCTGTTCGGCGCGGTGGTGGATCCGGAGAGGGTCCGTGGGATCTGCGAGCGGTTCGGGCTGGTGCTGGTGGAGGACACCGCGCAAGGGCTGGGGGGGCAACGGGAGGGGAAGCGGGCAGGAGCCCTGGGGGATGCGGGGTGCTTCAGCTTTTTTCCGAGCAAGACGCTGGGAGGGCTGGGGGATGGCGGGGCGGTGTGGGCGAGGGAGGGGGCGGTGGTCCGGAGGCTCCGGGGGCTACGGCAGCACGGCCAACCCAGCAAGAGCGAGCCGTCGGCGGAGCTGGGGAGAAACAGCCGCCTCGACGCGATGCAGGCGGCCTTCCTGTCGGTCTTCTTGCGGCAACTCGACGACGAGATCGAGGAGCGTCGGGCCCTGCTGCGGCGCTATCGCGAAGGGCTCCGGGGGGGGGCGGTGGAGCCGATCGGGCCAGCGTCGCTCGACGGGCATGCGGCGCAGCAGATGGTGATCCGGTGCGAGGATCGAGGGGAGCTCGCCGCGCATCTGCGGCGGCGTGGGATCGG
Source organism: Polyangiaceae bacterium (assembly GCA_025453595.1). Taxonomy (GTDB): domain Bacteria; phylum Myxococcota_A; class Polyangia; order Polyangiales; family Polyangiaceae; genus JANWXX01. The sequence continues at coordinate 4,733 of JALOQB010000027.1, read as the reverse complement.
CACCGCCGTGTACTATCCTCACGCGCTGCACCAGCTGGCCCCCTTTCGCGTCTGCCCCGCGCTTGGCACGCTCGAGAACGCGGAGGAGGCGGCCCGTCAGCTCCTGGCGTTGCCGCTGTTCCCCGGGCTACCGACGGAGGCCGTGGAGCGGGTGTGCGAGGCCGTGCTGGAGCACGGACGGCGCTGATCGGCCTGTGGTAGCCTGCTCCGGTGAGCGAGCACGATCCTTCGGTGCTGGTGGTGGGCGGGGGCGGGATCGGCGGCATCGTCGCTGCATCGCTGACCGAGCTGGGGGGCCCCGTGACGTGCATCACGCACCGCGAGGAGATCGCGCGGGTGCTGCGGGAGCGCGGGGCGCGGTTCCGGGAGGCGGAAGGGGAGCGGCAGATCCGGGGGATCCAGGCCTTTGCCCGGCTGCCCGAGGGGCACGGGCCGTTCTCCTTCATCCTGCTGGCGGTGCAGCCTCCGCAGGTGGAGGAGGTCGCGCGCTCCTTTGCCCCCTTGCTGCAGGCCGAAGGGCGGATGGTCTGTCTGCAAAATGGGCTCTGCGAGCAGCGGATTGCCCCGCTGGTGGGGGCGTCCCGGGTGCTGGGGGCCGTGGTGGGCTGGGGGGCGTCCTCGCCGGAGCCGGGGGATTACGAGCGCACGGCTTCCGGTGGGTTCACCCTGGGGTACCTGGATGGTCGCATCGACGGTCCGCTCGAGCAGCTTGCCCGCATGCTGGAGTGCGTGGGCCCCGTGGAGATCAGCACCAACCTGCTGGGAGCGCGGTGGAGCAAGCTGGCCATCAACTGCGCGATCAGCACCCTGGGGACGCTCGGAGGGGAGCGCCTGGGGGTGCTGGTGAGGCGTCGCCGGGTACGGCGCCTGGTGCTCGAGCTGATGACGGAGGCGGTGGAGGTGGCCCGGGCGGAAGGGGTCCGGCTGGAGAAGGTGAGCGGCACGCTGGATCTGGACTGGATGGCGCTCTCCCCGGAGGAGCGAGGGGCGTCAGGGAGCGCAGGGCTGGTGGCCAAGCACAGCATGCTGCTGGCGGTGGGGGCCCGGTTCCGACGGATGCGCTCGTCGATGCTGGCAGCCATCGAGCGCGGGCGCCCCCCGGCGGTAGATTTCTTGAACGGGGAGATCGTGGAGCGAGGAGCGCGGCATCGCATCGCGACGCCCATCAACGCGCTGGCGCAGCGGATGGTGCACGAGATTGCCCGCAAAGAGCGGCGCTCTTCGATGGCAACCATCCAGGAGTTCTACGAAGCGACAGGCCACCTGCGTGGCAAGGAACGAGAATCACTGGAGGAATGAGGGAGGTGGAGCAGAGGGGGATCGAACCCCTGACCTTCGCATTGCGAACGCGACGCTCTCCCAGCTGAGCTACTGCCCCGGAGACAGGCGGGAGGTATACCCGCCCTGAACGACAGGTCAAGCTTAAATTTTCGTCTGCATCCTGTTCGAGCTCATCGAGGAGGGCCTCGGCGCGATCGGCGTCGATGCCGAGTTTCTCGGCGAGGGTGTTGAGGATGTCGTTCTCGGCGTCGGCGATCTCGTCATCGGCGAAGGCGACGGCGGCGGTGAGGACGAAGGCGGCCTCGGCGGCCTCGGTGCGGGCCTTGAGGAGGAAGCAGAGGTCATCGAGGCGTTTCTCCTGGCCCTGCTGGGCGAGGGCCTCGGAGAAGCGGTCGATCATGGCCTCGATGGCGGCAGAGCGCATCATGCCGCCGGTGAGCTCGCGGAGGGCGCCCCGGAGGACGATGCGCTCGCTCTCGGAGATGGTCCCGTCGGCGGCGATCATGAGGAACATGGCCTCGGCGACGGCATCGAAGAAGGCCTTGGCCTCGTCGTCGCCTTCGAGGGGGTGTTCGAGGGTGCCTGGACCGGGCGCCGCGATGGACTTGGGGGCCCCCGTGTCGAGGAGGTGGTCACGGAGTCGAACGAGGGTCTTGGAGGGCAATCCGCGGATCATCGAGCGCCGAGGTTAACAGCCCAGGCGGTCTCGTCAACGACCTCGTGCCCAAAGCTCGCTCAGGAAATCATGTCGCGCATGGCGGCGCGGGCGCGGGACACGAGCTCGGTGATGCCCTCGCGGCGAGGGAGGAGCTCGAGCACCATGGCGTCGTGTTCGGTGTGGATCCGTCGGAGCCCGACGACCGGGGTGATGAGGGACATGGCGCGGGCGAAGCGGGGGTTGCTGGTGAGCTTCTCGTCCCTCATCAGATCGAGCAGGACCCGGTCATCTTCGGCCTCGACGATGAAGGCAGGGCGGTTCGGCATGTAACGCGCGATGTTGCCGGGCTTGGAGAGGTCAAGCACGCCGGACTTGATGAGCGCGGCCACCGGCGAGGAGCCGTCCCCCTCGGCCTCCAGCTTGACGCCGGAGAGGCGCACCTGAAAGCGCAGTTCTTCCTGGCTCACGCTCACCTCGTCGATGTTGATCGACGCGGAGAAGCGGAGCGTGGCGCCCATGACCGAGACGCGGCCGCTGAGGGCGAGCCCGGGCGGGGTCGCCTCCACGGTCACGTCCCGGGGCGCGTTCTTCTTCCCTTCCGCCTTGCGCGCGACGTAGCGCAGCACGTCGAGGGGGATCGTCAGCTTGTAGTCCCGGACATTGTGGACCACCTTCCGGAAAACCTCGGGGTTCTGCTGCAGGTACCGCGCCGCCGAGCGCAGGGCGTCTTTCGGATCGATCAGCATGAGGCGACCAGCCTACCAGGGCATCGCCAGGGCGCGCACCGGTTCTGCCGCCTGGTCCCTCGCGTCATCCGGTACCCTGCAGCGCCTGACGCAGCGCCGGCTTCAGCACCTTGCCCAGCGCATTTCGCGGCAATTCTTCGACAAAAAACCACGATCTGGGGATCTTGTAAGGGGCCATCCGCTCGCGGCAAAAGGCCTGCAATTCCGCCATCGTGACCGGGTGCGTCAATCCCTGCTTCCGGACCACCACCGCCGCCACCCGCTCGCCCCACTGCTCGTCCGGCAGCCCGACGACCGCCACTTCCGCCACCCCCGGGTGAGCCCGTAGCTCCTCCTCGATCTCCAGCGCCGAGAGCTTGTAACCCCCGCTCTTCAGGATATCCACGCTGGTCCTGCCCAGGATGCGCAGGTACCCGTCCGCCTCTTGCAGGACCGTATCACCGGTGAGAAACCAGCCCTCCCGGAAGGCCTCGCGGGTCGCCTGCTCCCGGCCCAGGTAGCCGGCAAACACCGTGGGGCCGCGCACCACCAGCTCCCCTGCCTCGCCCGCCGGAACAGGCACCCCCTGGCCGTCGACCACCTGGATCGCAACCCCCGGCAGCGGTCGCCCCACGGACCCCACACGCCGCGGTCCCGCCAGCGGGTTGCTCAGGGCCACCCCCAGCTCGCTCATGCCGAAGCGTTCCAGGGGGATCGTCCCCGTCAGCTCTCCCCAGCGCTCCGAGAGCGTCGCCGGCAAGGCCGCCGAGCCGCTCGTCGCCAGCCGCAGCCCCCGGCCCAGCGCCGCCCAGCGCCTCTGCTCCTCGGTGGTGGCCCGATCCAGGGCCTCCAGGAGCCGGTGGTACATCGTCGGGACGCCCATCCAGATCGTCGCTCGCCCGAACCCTTCCCACACCTCCCTCGGGTCGAACCGCGGGAGAAGCTCGGCGCTCGCCCCCGCTTGCAGCACCGTCAGCAGCGCGATCACCACCCCGTGCATGTGGTGCAGCGGCAGCGCGTGGAGCAGCCGATCCTGCCCGGTGATGCCCCAGGCCTCGGCCAGCAGCCGGGTCTGCGCTTCCAGGTTGCCGTGGGTCAGCAGCGCTCCCTTGGGCTTCCCCGTGGTGCCGCTCGTGTACAGGAGCAACGCCCCGTCCTCCGGGGCGAGCCCCGGTCGCTCCTGCTCCTCGACCTCCCCTGCTTCCTCCAGGAGCCACCTCGCCCCCGGGGCCCCCGCCGCCCTCCCCTCGTGGGCCCGGTCCGTCAACAGCGCCTCGATGCCTGCGTCCCCGGCCATGTAGAGAAGTTCCGGATCCGGGTGCTGGGGTGACATCGGCACCACGACCCCTCCCGCCTTGATCACGCCGAAGAATCCCGCAACCCACTCGATCGATGGCCGCGCCAGCAGCCCCACCCGGGCGCCCCCCAGGGTGGCTCGCTCGCCCAGCAGCAGGCGAGCCACGGCCCCGGCGCGTCGCTCCACCGCCGCGTGGGTGTAGGTCGCTCCCCCCACCAGGATCGCCGCCTGTTCCGTGGTGCCCAGCTGCCGCCTTCGCTCGATCAGTCCGCTTCGCTTTCCCTCTGACATCGCGGATTTCCCCGCTAGCACGCCCCTGTACCCTCGACCACGGTGTCCCCCATCCGCTCCCACCTGGAGGGCGTAAGGGGCTACCATGGGCAGAATGGCACGCTTTACCCTCTCCTCTCCCTTCCTCCGATCCATGCTCGCGGCCCTCTCCCTCCTGGCTTGTGGAGGGGAAGAAAGCGGGGACCCGCCCGCTGGCAGCGCGGGTAGCTCCCAGGCTGGCGCCGGTCAGGGCGGTTCGGCGGGCACCGCCGGCTCCGGAGCTTCCGGCGTCGGTGGCTCATCCGGAACTTCCGGACAGGCGGGGGCCGGCGGAAACGCAGGCTCCAGCGGCAGCGCCGGGGACGCCGGTGCAGCAGGGGACGCAGGCGCAGCGGGGGTGGCGGGCTCCGCCGGGGCCGCCGGTGAATCCGGAGCCGCAGGTCAGGGCGGCAGCGCAGGGGACGCCGGGGCCGCGGGCGTCGGCGGGGCGGGGGCTGGCGGA
>JALOQB010000260.1 GCA_025453595.1 Polyangiaceae bacterium | reverse complement strand
TGTACATCTCCAGGTTCTGCTGAACGATGCTCCGGTCGTTGCGGAATTCCTCCTCCGGCGTCCGGTTGATGACCTCGGTCATCTCTCTTTCGAGGCGGGTCAGCTCTTCCACCATGTCCTCGAGGAGCTCGAGGTCCCGGGTCTCGCGGCCCTTGCCGGCGAAGTGCCGGTTGTAGCGCGAGAAGGTCAGGTTGGCGCTGGTCGCCAGCGGGGCAAAGCGCTCCAGCGTGTGGCCGAGCTTCTTGGCCTTCTCGATCTGCACGCGCTCCGCCTCGAAGAGCTTTCTCTGCTCATCGATCTCGTTGCGAAGCGTGCTCAGGCTGCGGTCCTGCGCTGCCGTCGGGAGAGCGTCGATCTTCGCCAGCAGGGCCTTGGTGCGGGAGGTGAGTTGATCGAGCTTGGCCAGGTCGCGGGTGGCGCGGTTCTGGCCGGCGAAATTGGTTTCGTACTCACCATTGATGGCATCAAAATCGGTCTGGATGCTCTGGGTAAGCCTTGAAACTTTCTGGCTCATCTGCGGATATTGGATCGAATATTGTTCTCGGCTCTGACGGGATTTTTCGGGTGAAATCCTGGGAAGAGTGGGCTGGAGAGCTGGGGGATCTTCTTGTTTCGCATGACGAGACTTGGGTCTCCTCTGTTCATGAGCACGCTCATCCCTGTCAGGTGTTTGAGCAGGAGGGACAGGATGGTGGTTGACCATCGCACGAAGTTCCTCGGCACTTCGCTGGACTCCAAAGATACGAGCTAGCTCTGAAATTAGCTCAAGATCGGTCTTTCCAGTAAGCTTCTCAAGCTCATTCGCTTCATGAATCAGATCTCGATCCTTGACCCATCGAAGCAAGATTCCTTCGCGGAAATGCTCAAGGAGTTCTTCGCTGAAGTTCTGTCGGAGGCCATCCAGATCGCGAACTCCCTTGGTTTTTAGCTGCAGATTGAATAGAATTTTCCTTGCCATGGCTCACCTTGAAAGCATCTTCATGCTGGGCAACGCAGATATTGTTTGAAGTATCTATTGTCGTTCTCTGTTGTCAATGCGCATGTTCGTGCCACACGACCAAAGAGGAAGAGGAGGAAAATGTCAAGTGATGTGGACGCGGCTCGAACACATACCATCTGATGAATAGCTGTCCATCAGGGGCGGGAAGGCGCATAGACTGGAGGGGGCAGGTGGTGCGATGCGAGCTTTGCTTTCCGGTCGGCGCGTCGGTCTTGTGTGCTGGATGCTTGCGGCGGTGGGGTGCGCGCCGCGGGTGCTGGAGGTCGAGGGGCTGGATGACGTGGCGCCGTCGCCCTCCGGAGAGCCCGGAGGGGCCGGGGGAGCAGGGCCCGTCGAGCCTCCCGAGGGGCCGCCGGTGGTGGCCTTCACGGCGCCCGCGGACAGGAGCCAGACGGAGGCGACCACGCTGCGGTTCGAGGGCACGGCGCTGGGCAAGGAGGGGGTCGCGAGCGTGCTGGTGAGCGTGGGGCCCAACGTGCCGGTGCTGGCGCAGAGCAACGATAATTACCGGAGCTGGTGGGTCGAGTCGGCGATCCCGGCGGGGGTGTTCCCGGTGCAGGCCGTGGCCTACGACACGACCGGGGTGGCGAGCGCCAAGGCGCAGATCGAGGTGACGCGGGTCTCCTCGGCGCCGGATGGGGCCGCGCCGGTGGTGAAGATCCTGTCCCCGCCAGACGGAGCGACGCCAGCGCAGCCCACGGTGCTGATCCAGGGGGAGGCGCAGGACGATCGGGGGGTCGTGGCGATGGAGCTGCGGCGCAACGGGGAGCTGCTGACGGAGCGCCCCGTCGAGACCGATAGCTTCTTCAAGACGTGGGTGCGGCTGGTGACGCTGCTTCCCTCGCAGGAGAACGTGCTGGTCTTCACGGCCCACGATGCGGCCGGGAACAAGGGCGAGGCGACGATCACGCTGCAGGGGGTGGCATCGATCGACAAGGAGGCGCCGCAGGTGACGGTGACCAGCCCGAAGGAAGGCGACAAGCCCGGGCTGGAGGAGCTGACGGTCACCGGGACAGCCTTCGACAACGACGCGGTGGCGCAGGTGAAGGTGCGCGTGGGGCTGGTCGGGGCCGGGGGCGAGGTCAGCTGGGGGGCGTACCAGCAGGCGGCGACGTCCAGCGGTTTTGCCCAGTGGAGCGCCGTGGTGAAGGCGCCGCCCGGGCCCCTGCGGCTCCAGGCGCGGGCCATCGACGTGAGCGGGCTGGTGAAGGTCGCCGAGCTGAGCCTGGAGAACAGCTACGTGCCCGGGTGGTCGGAGGAAGAGCTGATCCCGCTGCGGCTTCGCGAGGACGAGCCGGCGGCCACGGCCTCGCTGGAGCTGGACCGGGCCGGGGTCAACGCCATCATGAACGAGCAGATCCAGCGGGACACGCTGCTGCTGGACCTGGACCCCACCGCGCTGCTCACCAACGCCCTCGATCAGATCAAGATGGCGTGCGGCGCCTCGTGGAAGAATGACAGCGCGAACCCCCAGCACAACTGCGCCTTGACGCCCCTGGGGCAGACCTTCCAGGGGCCGGACGGGGGGTGGCAGTCCAGCCCGGAGTACGCGCTGGTGAGGCTGCTGACGATGACGCCGGCGAACGTGGTAGTGAAGGGGACCTCGATCGAGGGGCTCCAGGGGATCGCGGACGGGGCCATCCTGGGGATCAAGATCGGCGGGGGCTTCAACCAGGTGCTGGCGGAGACGCTGGGGATCCCGCGGACCCAGGAGATCGTATCGACGCCCAGCGCGGCGCAGGCGCTCCGGACCGAGTGGATGATGAGCCACCCGAAGCTGTCCAAGGGGACGATCCCGGTGACGCTCTTCGACGCGATGAACGACCTGACGCCGCTGGGGGCGACGCTGGGGCCGGCGGGGGGCCACCCGGGGATCGTCGACCCCTCGCAGCCGCCCACCAGCAAGGTCTTTGGCGATGACTTCAAGATGCAGATCGAGGCCTCGTCCAACCTGCGGTGGCGCGACGGCATCGACCTGTCCAAGGGCAAGGATTACATCGCCCTCATCGAGGACAAGCAGGGGCCGACCTTCGACGATGTGCTCGAGTTCGATTTCGAGGATCCCTCGAAGTTCGATGTCCTCGGGCTGGTCCCTTCTCCCTCCGTCGATCTGCGGCTCAGCATCCTGGAAAATGGCTCGTTTGTCCCCTCGTGCTCGGGCAACAACAGCTGCAAGGGCAACCTCCCCGGGAAGCCCACCAGCGGCGCCTCGATCTGGTCGCAGCCCGGCTGGCAGCTGGAGCGGATCATCACCGCCGCGGCCCTCAGCGACTACAAGAGCCGGGTGTACGAGGATTGCTTGATCAACGTCCTCGGGTGCCAGGCGCGGGTAGCGGTGGGGCAGGACGGCGACCCGGCCGGGTGGACCAAGTTTGATATCCTGTTCAACCTGGGGAATCCGCCCAAAGACCAGTACCTCTGGGAGCTGATCAGCGAGGTCGCGCAGGTGGCCCTCCACCGGTTCGGGAACACCACGGTCCCGGAGGGGAAGGCCAACGTCGCCTTCACCCTCAAGGGGGTGCCGGTGGGGCTGACCGCGGAGCAGATCCGGGAGGCGGTGAGGCCCTACCTCCAGCAGCAGTCGGGCGAGCTCTCCAAGGGGTTGCTGGGGGATTACGAGAAGAACAACGGGGCCGTCGATTTCTTTTACCAGCGCGGCGCCGATGGGCTCCCGTACCTGTATTTCATCGCCCCCGGTGACCCCCGGCCGGTCGAGGGCTACGGGTACAAGACCCCCGGGTTCTTTGCCGACAAGGAGCTCTCGCAGAAGGTGAGCAGCGCCGCGGACGGGGGCTCCGGCGACACGGCGCACGAGAAGATCCGCCTGGACCCGGGGGAGCGCACGGTGTTCCTGCGGGACGACGCGGATCAGGTCTTTCGCCTGCGCATCTCGGTCCCGGCGGGGCCCTCTCCCGAGCTGACCGTCCGGGTCGCCCGCCAGGTGCAGCCTTGATCGGGCGCCGCGTGCTGCCGCTCTCCGCGGCCCTGCTGCTCGCGTCCTGCGTCGAGCAGGCCCCGCCCCTCGATTTTGGCGACCCCACGGCCCTGGGGCGCCCCTCCGAGATCGACGGGATCAACGCTTACGTGGTCGCTCCCCGGGCTGGCGCCGGGATCACCTCGCCGGTCCTCGAGGTCGAGATCGTTGCGTACGTGACCTCCCAGCCCGAGCCGCTCCGGGTGCTGATCGGCCCGAGGAACGGCGCCGTGCAGCGCGCCGAGGCGTCCGGGGAGCCGGGGCCCGGGCAGCGGTTCCGGGCCCCGGTGGCGCTGGTGCACGGGGTCAACCGCATCGAGGTCCGGATCGAGGACGAGCGCCGCGCTCGCTTCCGTCGCCTCGACTTCGAGCTGCTCTACGACGGCACCGCCCCGGGGCTGAGCTTCCAGCTGCTCGCCCCGCCTCCGGGCCAGGCTGGCTGCGCCGGTGCCGCGCCCCTTGCCGCCGAGGTGACCGCCGCCACGTCCGTCTGCATCCGGGGTAGGGCCACGGCGGGGGCGGGGGCCACGGTGGCCTCGGCACGCGTGGTGGGCAGCGGCGAGGCCAGCGCGATCCCGGGGGACGATGGCACCTTCGAGGTGGCCGTCGATCTGGCCCTCGATCAGCCGCAGACGCTGGAGATCGAGGTCTCCGACGACCGCGGTCGCTCCACCCGCGGCCAGGCCCTCGTCACGCAGGACGCCACCCCCCCGTCGATCACGGTGACCTCGCCGGCAGGCGGTGTGATCGAGACCGACGAGGGCACGCTGGTGCTGGAGGGGCAGGCCTCGGATGCCAGCGGGATCAGCTCGATTTCCCTGGAATCATCCAGGGGGAGCGTGCAGCAGGTGCCCCTTGCTTCCCCCTGGACGACCTCGGTGCAGCTGGAGCCAGGCCTCAACGAGCTGACCCTCACCGCGGTCGATCGGGCCGGGAACCAGGCGACCGCCACGGTGCAGGCGCGGCGCTCGCGGATCATCACCCTCCGGGCCCCCGCCGAGGGGCAGGGGAGCACCCAGCTGGCCCTCGACCGCAAGGCCCTCGCCTCGCTGCTGACCGAGGAGCAGCAGAAGACCATCGCGGTGACCACCGTCGAGCTGAGGCCCGCCATCGTGGCCGCGCTGCAGGCGATCCAGAGGCCGGAGCAATTCGGGATCGACACCGGGGCCTGGGGGCCCGCCGAGAAGAACATGAGCCGGCTGCTCAACATGACCCCGGACACCGCGGATCTCCAGGGGACGTCCGTCGAGGAGCTGCTCTCCCTGGGCGCTGCCGTCGGTCTCCCCCCGGGGCGCATGCTCTCCGACCTGCTCGCTCGCGGCCTGACCGAGACCTTCCTCGGCACCGATACCCTCGCCGACGTCATCCTCTCCCGGGTCATCGCCACGCACCCGAACGCCACCCTCGACGCCCAGGGCAACCCGGTGCTCCCCATCAACCTGTACGACGTCTTCCAGGACCTCACGACCCTGGGGCCTCGCTTCGGCCCCACCGGGCAGCACCCGGGCTTCCTCTCGGGCCCCACCGAGTCCAGGGTGCTCGAGGCTGGCTTCCTCCTCGGTGTGCCGGTGAAGACCAACCTGCGCCAGTACGACGGCGTCGACGCCTCCGGCGACACCAAGGCCTCCCTCTTCCGGCTCGAAGGCGACAAGGTGCTCGAGCTCGACTTCACCTCCAGCCAGTTCTCCATGGTCGGCCTGGCCGACGAACCCTCCGTCAACCTGCGCGTCCTGATCAACGAGCACCCCACCTTCCTGCCCGCGGGTACCTCCCAGCTCGCCAACCCCGACCCCGACGCCTCCGGCTTCTTCCGTGGCGATGGCCCTGTATGGAACATCCAGCCATGGCTCGTCGAGCGCATCGTGGCCGAGGGCGCGTACCGCCAGTACGCCAGGCTCCACGAGGGCACCGGCTTCAAGAGCACGCTGAGCTACGACGCCGGCTCGATCAAGAATGCGGCGGTGATCTCCTGGGACAAGGGGTGGGTCAACATAAACACCTCCGGGGGGATCGGCTCGCCGCCGGCGCCGCAGTACGCGTGGGACATCCTGCTGGAGACGGCGCAGGTGCGGATCCACGACGGGGGGCTGGCGGAGGGGACGGCGGACGTGGCGTTCACGCTGACGGGGTTGCCGATCGGGCTGACGGCAGACGAGCTGATCGAGAAGGTGAAGCCGACGCTGCAGGCGCAGGCGGGGGAGCTCTCGGAGCTGATCGCGGGGGGATCGGGGCTGGCGGAGAGCAAGGCGGATCTGTTCTACGTGCCGGGCGGGTCGGGGGCCGGGTTCCTGTTCTTCCGTGGGGAGGGGGACAGCGCGGGGCCGTACCTGTACGAGAGGCCCGGGTTCTTCGAGGACGAGGGGCTGACGCAGAAGGCATCGAGCCTGACGCTGGAGGGGAGCGAGGATACGACCCACGAGAAGGTGGGGGTGAGGGAGGGGGCGCGGTACTTCTTCGAGGACGAGGCGGGAGCGGTGTTCCGGCTGGAGGTGGTGGGGGCGAAGGCGGGGGAGGTGCAGGTGCGCGTGAGGAAGGCAGGGGCGTCGTGAGGTGGGCGCGGGCGGCGGTGCTGGCGCTGGGGTGCGCGCTGGGGTGCGGATCCATCGGGGGAGAGCTGCCTCCGTTGCCGACGACGGAGCCGATGGCGGTGGGGGAACGGCGCGAGGTGGAGCTGCGGTTTCTGCGCTTCGACGTCACCAATTTCGAGCAGACGCTGACCCGCGAGGACGTGCTGGCGCTGCCGAGGCGGGTGCAGGAGCGGCTGTGGCTGCTGGACCTGGATCTGTCCAACGGGCCCAGCGCGCCGCGGCTGCTGGACAACGCGCTGACGGCGATCAAGAACCTGGACCCTGCGACGCTCTCGCCGGCCTCCCGGAACCTGCAGCGGCTGCTGAAGATGACGCCGGACACGGCGGATCTCCAGGGGACGAGCCTGGAGCAGCTGATCGAGCTGGCGCCCTTGCTGGGGATCTCGCCGAGGGAGGTGCTGGCGGGGATGCTGGGGGTCAACGTCGAGGATACGTTCCTGTCGCCCCAGGTGATCTCGGAGACGATCCTGCAGCTGGTGATCGCGACGCACCCGGCGGCGCAGAAGCGCCCGGGGCCGGTGACCGCGGAGCACCCGGACGGGCTCTACCCGGTGGCCCCCGGGTTCTTGCCGGTGACGCTGGCGGACGCGGTCTCGGACTTCTCGACGCTCTCGACGAAGTTTGGCCCTTACAACGCGGGGGGCGTGAAGCATCCGGGCTTCATCGCGGGGGAGACCCGGGCCCGGGTGCTCGGCGACGACTTCCGGATGACGGTGCGAGCGAACGCCAACGCCCTGCCTTACAAGGGGGTCGATCTGACGACGGCCTCGGTGGCCAGCGTCAACCCGGTGCCCAGCCAGATCCGCGGTCTCTTCGATTTCGATGACCCGAACTGGCTGCGCATCGAGGGCCTGACGCCGGGCTCGCCGGTGCTGGAGTCGCTCACCTTTCGCATCGCCGAGAGCCCCCAGTTCCTGCCGGGCGGCCAGTCCCCGCTGCCCTCGCAGGTCGGTAACTCCCCGGCCTGGCAGGCGCCGCCCTGGCAGCTGGAGCGGGTGCTGATCGAAGGGGGGCGCCGCGCCTTCCAGGATCGCTCCACCCTGCTCTCGTTCTCCCAGCCCGGGAAGACCGAGCCCCTCGTGACCGCCCAGGTCGACAAGGGGTGGCAGCAGATCGCCGTGCTCGCCAACATCGGCTCGCCGCCCTCGCCCTCGTACCTGTGGGACATCCTGCTCGAGGTCGCCCAGGTGCGGCTCCATGACGGGGGCATCCCGGAGGGCGAGGCGGGGGTCGAATTTACCCTCACCAACGTCCCGGTGGGCACGGACACGGACGCGATCACGCAGGCCATCCGGAGCAACCTGCAGGCGGACCCTGCCTCGCTCCTGGACGTGGCCACGCGCATCCTCGACAGCTCGAGCGGGGACGCTGATTTTTACTATTACCGGGCATCCCCCGGGGCATCGCCCTCGCAGCAGGGGGACTGGCTGTTCTTCGTTGCCGAGAGCGACCTGCCCCGCGACGAAGATGGCTCGCTGATGCGGGGGTACGACTACAAGAGTCCGGGGTTTTTCGCCGACGAGGCGCTGTCGGAGAAGCGCTCCAGCAAGGTCGAGCTGGAGGGGGATACGGAGCACGAGAAGGTGCGGGTCCGGGAGGGAGATCGGCTCTTCGTGGAGGGGAAGCGGGGCGCGGTGTTTCGCGTCGAGGTGGGCCCCGCCAGCGGCATCAACGGGCGACGCTTCTCCCTGGTGCGGGTGCGCTGATGGTCCGCCCTCGATCGCTCCTGGCCGTCCTCCTCTGCGTCCTCGCCGCCCTGACCTCCGCCCGCGAGGCCCGGGCCCAGGCCCTCACCGCGCCGATGGTGGGCACCTCCCTCTCGGGGCCGGTGACCGTCGATCCGGCCGCCGGCCACTGGAACCCGGCCCTGCTGGCCTCGCTGGAGCGACCCGCCCTGCTGGCCTCCGGCGGCCTGGTTCTGGGTGACGTCCGCTTCACCCGGGAGCGCCGCGCGATCTACCAGCGGGAAGAATCGTTTGTGTTCAAAGAACCTCTCTCTCCCTCGCAGGTGGATCCGGGGAAGGGGGGCAAGGCGGCGGAGTCGCGGGCCACGCCGCTTGCGCCCTCGGGGAGCCTGTTCGGGGCGCTGCCGCTGGGGAAGGGGCTGGTGGCGGGGCTGGGCGTGTACGCGCCCTACGCGGCCTTGCTGTCGTTCGAGCCCGGGGGAGCGCAGCGGTGGGCGCTGGAGAGCGCGACCATCGCGGCGCTCTACGTGACGCCGTCGCTGGGGTACCGGGCGAGCGAGGCGCTGTCGGTGGGGGTGGGGGCGTCGTACGTGCTGGGTGTGGCGGAGCTGTCGAAGATCCAGGATTTTGCCTCGCTGAACGACGTGGGGACGGCGCTGGGGCGGCCGCCGATCAACCAGAGCAACGATTTTGGAGCGAGCGCGCCGCCCTCGGTGCGCGAGCTGGCGGTGATGGCGAGGCCGATCCAGCTGAAGCGAGCGCTGGCCCACGGGTTCACGTTCAACGCGGGGGTGGCGTTGAGGCCGGCGAAGGGGCTGCTGGTGGGGCTTTCGTACCTGCACTCGGTGGCGATGGATTTCAACGGCCGCTTCGCGCTGGACATGAACAACGATTTCTTCACCCGGGATCTGGCGAGCCAGGGGCTGGCCTACAAGCCGCGGGTCGAGGGGGACGCGACGCTCTCGTTCACGCTGCCGCGGACGGTGCTGCTGGGGGTTCGCCACGAGGTATCACCGCGGGTGGCGGTGGGGCTGACGGGGACGTACGCCTGGTGGTCCCAGGTGGATGCATTCCGGGTCGTGGTCCGCTCGCCGGATCTGGCGCAGCCTCGCCTGGGGCTGCCGGATACCTCGTCGATCACCCTGCCGCGGCGCTGGAACAACACGATCGGCGTGGATGCTTTTGGCCAGCTCCAGGCGACCGGTGCGCTGCGCCTCTGGCTCCTGGGCGGGTACCGCTCGGCGGCCTCCCCCGATGCGACGATCGACGCGGCCTCCCCGGATGGCGACCGGATCCTCGCCGCGCTGGGCGGTTCTTTCGCCCTCTCGGAGCGCCTGTCGCTGCTGGGTGATTTCAAGATGCAGACGATCCTGCCTCGCACCGTGGTGGGCTCGGAGCTCGATCTGGGCAACGGCGAGTACCGGCTCTCACTCTTTGCCTTGATGGGTCACCTTCTCTACCAGCTCTGATCCAACACAATCTCTCCCCCGCAGCCGCAGCCGACCCTCTCCTGCAGCCGCAGCCGCAGCCGCAGCCGCAGCCGCAGCCGCAGCCGCAGCCGCAGCCGCAGCCGCAGCCGCAGCCGCAG
>JALOQB010000259.1 GCA_025453595.1 Polyangiaceae bacterium | reverse complement strand
CTCACGGACCAGAGCACGTTGCGCATGCCGAGGGTCCCGTTGAAGCGATCCTGATCCCCGGTGGCGAAGGCGACCACCAGGTTGCCGAGGGGGTCGAGGGAGGCCACCGGCTGCGACAGGATGGGCTGACCGATGTTCGGGTCGTTCGGGTAGGGAGAGTAAGCGTCGAAGAACGGATCGACCTTCCACTGGGTGGGGTCGGGGTTGGAGAGGTCGACACGCCAGAGCGCGCCGTCTTGATCGCCGACGAAGACGCGGGTCGAGGACTGGCCCGTGCCGTTGGGGAACGGGAGCGGCACGCTGGTGATGGGCGAGTCGAAGTTGGTGCACGCAGAGCGGGAGACCAGCGCGGCGCTGTAGGGCCTGGGCGGAGCGTTGTTGGACTTGCAGCGATGGAAGCGCCGGATCACCTCGCCCGTGTCGAGACGGACGATGGTGAGGGAGCGCGAGGGGTCATCCTCGGAGTACGACCGCACCTTGGGGCGGAAGGCCCACTTGCCATCTGCAGTGCCGCCCCCGGCCTGGGCGCGGTTCACCGGGGTCGAGTTCGCGGGCGGCGCCGAGGTGCCGCCGGGGAGGATGGCCACGGCGACCTCGCGGGCCTCCGGCATGTTCGGGGTCCGGACGAAGATCGTGGTGATCACCGGCGAGACGCTGGCGCCGAAGAGCGGGTTCCCGCTGCCGTCGCTGGTGAGCTGCCAGAGCATCGTCGGGCCGTTGCTGTCCGGTGGCTTGAACTCCGGGGTGGTCACGTCCATCGCGAAGTACCCCCCACGCGATGGCCCCAGCCCCGTGACCAGCACCGAGCGCCAGTCGTTGAAGCTCCCCGCGCCGTTGATCGAGTCCTCACGCTTGCGCTCGAAGACCACATCACGGGCGAAGATGGGTACGTCCAGCAGGCGGCGCTCGACGCCCGGGTAGATGGTCTTCAGGTCGGTGAGCACCGCGGGCGGGATGAAGGACCACAGCTCGTTGTTCACCGCCTTGGAGTCGACCTTGACCGTGTCGTTCGGGCTCGACGCCCCGAGCTTGAACGCATGGAGCTGCCCGTCGGTGGTCGCCGTGTAGACCACCGGGGCGCGGTTCTTGTACTTGTCAGCGAACGCGGAATACGACTCATCCCTGAGGAACTCGGAGGGCGGGCCGACGACCACGGGGGTCGAGTGGAAGATGCTGCCCATCGGCGAGTCGACGCGGTCGAAGAGCGAGCCATCCACCATGGGGAGGCCCGTGTACCAGCGCAGGATACGGTTGCGGCAGTCGTTCACCGAGACCGGCGTCTTGATCGTTCCGCAGACGCTCTGCGCGGCGTTGCCCACCGCCAGCTCCATCGCACCGGCGATGTTGGAGCTGTAAAAATCGCCCTGGAGCCCGTTGATCTGGAGCGCCGAAAGATCGCTGATCCCGTCGGCGATGGTGCCCAGCCTTCGCACCGAGCGCTCCGCGTCGGGCTGCTTCGAGGTCACGTCAGGGACAACGGTGATGAAGCGGCGCGAGCTCTGGTTGAGGGTCATGTTGACCGCGAAGCGATCGCCCTGATCCTCCGAGATCGGCTGGGGCACCACGGTGTAGACGCCGGAATCCTTGTCGCAGGTGTACCGCTGGCGCTCCAGGACCCCTTGCCACAGCCCGCCGGTCGAGACCTTGAACGAGGTGAGGATGTTGTAGGCCGCGACGCCGCTGCCGCCCGAGTACCCGCCCCCCGCGGACCCGGCGCTGGCGAACACCGGCGTCGTGCGGCTGGTCGTGCTCTGCGACACCTCGGAGAGGATGTCGTTCAGCGCCTTGCGCAGCTCCTGCTTGTTGTCCGCGAAGCGGGGCTTCCCGGTGCCCCCCTCGTAGGCGATCTTCGCCATCTCGCAGCAGGCCCGGACCGCCTCGGTCGCCGGGTTGATGCAGACCGCGTCGTTCTGCCCCGTGAGCCCCTTGCAGTCGAGGTTGATGGGCCCCCCCGTGTCCGCTGACGACACCGCGAAGCCGACCACGAAGGTGCGTACCTGCTTGTTCGGGTACTGGGAGTAGAGGCGCTTGGCCACCGCCGAGGGCTCGGCGAAGGGGCAGGTGCCGTCGGGAGGGCCCGGGTTGTTGTTCCGGCAGCCAGGCCGCAGGTCGAGGTTCGGGATGCCGTCGGTGAGCAGGATCACGAACTGCTGGCGGCATCCGCCGAGCACGTAGGGGTCGTTCATCGGCCCCAGGGCGACCTGGCCGGTGACGGATTTGTCCGAGGTGTTGTCCTGGAAGAAGAAGTGCTCGGCGTCCGAGAGCATCCCGGCGAGGGGCGTGGCGCCGTAGGGGCGCACCGCCATGATGGTCTGCTGGATCTGCTCGTTGCGCTGGGCCACCGTGAGCGCGGCGGCCGCCGGATCTCCGAAGCCGATCAGGCGCCCTTCCCACGGCGGGGCCGCCGGGTTCCGGACACCGACCTCGATCTCCTGATCGGTCGCGCACAGCTCGGGCTTGCCCTTCGCATGACCGCCTCCGCCGCTGTCCCACCCGGGGAAGTAGCTCCAGTGGCCCTGGATGCCCTTGGCGGCGTCGATCGAGTTGCCGTTGATGCCGACCTCCTTGCTGGGCAGGCTGTCGAAGGTCATCAGCCCGAAGCGCGCCTTGTCACGGAAGACATCGAGAAGACCGTCGTCGGTCTGCAGGAGCCGGAATTCTCCGTTGATCTTGGTGCACACCTGGTTGTTGTTGCCGACCCGGTGGGTCCGGATGGAGTCGGCCGGGTAGCCGTACAGGTTCGAGCCAGGCCACACCGCCGGGTTGGGCCCCACGACGCACTGCTCAGTGCCGTTCGTCGAGACGATCCGGTTGTAGGGGAGGTAGTAGTCCTGATCGTAAGGTTTGATGGTGCTGATGCCGAACTCGTCGGAGAACAGGCCCGTCGAGCGCGACTCGGCCACGCAGGCATACTGGGGGATCTCGCCGGTGAGCACGGTGACCAGGTTGGTCCACCGGTTCTGCTCGTAGGTGACCGCCGGGTTGATGGAGTACGTCTGGGAGTTGGCGGGGCTGGGCTTGGCGCAGTTGGGGAGGCGCGGCTTCTTGGTGATCGGGTCCGGTTCGGCCATGTATTCCATGGACCCGGAGGTATCGATCAGCAGCATGACATTGGGCAGCGGCGGCTCGGTATCGGCCTGGGCCCACGCGGTGGAAGGGGCCACGAGCAAGGCCGCCAGCACGGCCCTGCCCACCCCACCAAGATGACTTCGTTCACGGCTCTGGCTGCGCATCGTGTCGTCCTCTCAATCCACCGGCCCAAAGATGATCTGGCTGCGCGCGGCCTCGCGCACGACGGAGGCCGCGGCCCCCTGCTCTTCCTGGCTAGCGCAGGTCCCCGTGGGCCCGTTGGCCGGGTAGGGACCGATCTGCGAGAGCCCCACCAGCGTCGCCTGGCGGTACTTGAACTGGGAGCCGTTGCCGCTGACCGCGGTCCCCGGAGGGGGGCGATCCAGCTCGGAAAAATCGGTCATCTCGACGTACATCGAGGGCAGAAGCAGCCACGGCCCAAGGCTCCCCGGGGTGTTCTTCGCCGGGTCCGGGTCGAGGGTGGGGGGCAGCTCGACCGGCTTCACCAGCGGCTTGCCGTCGGCCTGCTGGGCCCGCTTCACCGCGGCCTGGAACGAGTCTTCCTTGGTCCAGTCGGTGGAGAACTTCACGCAGGGCAGCTTGGTGTTGGGGTACGCCGCGGTGGTGGTGCAAGTCTGGTTGTTGACCAGGCTGTTCGCGTTGCGCTTCCCGTAGACCGTCGCCCCCCGGTCGATCTCGTTGAGCGCCAGGATCATCGCATGCTGGGTCAGGTAATGGCTCTGCTCGCCCTGCCGCAGGTAACCCGAGGCCCGGCCCGCCAGGCTCGTGGCACGGGCCGCGAAGAGCCCCATCGCAGCGAGGAGCGTCATCACCAGCGTCACCAGGAAGATCGTCGCCCCGCGGCGCTTGCGGCGCCCTCGCCAGGCCTGCAAGCGTCTGCGGGCGCGGGCTTCTCGGTGCTGGGTGGTCTCGGTTCTGCTCATCAAGCGCCCTCAGTAAAACACGCCAACCTGGTTGGACATGGACACATCCGAATGCAAGGTTCGTACCCTGGCGTAGCGGGTGCTGTTGGGGATCTGGTAGCGGAAGAGGGTCTGGGGGCCCGCGCCCACCAGCGCCGGGTTCAACCCCTCGGAGCGGTCCGGCTCCCGCGAGCGGACCGAGAAGCGAACCCGGAGCGAGCGGATGCGCTCGGGCCCCGGGTTCAGGTTGGCAGGCCCCACGCGGCGTGCGTAGGTGGCGGCGATGGGAGGGGCGCCAAAGTCGAAGAACTGCAGGGTGGGGTTCGGGTTCGCGGGGTCGAGCACCTGATCGGTGATGGCCGTGAGCGCGAAGCGTAGATCCACGGCAAATTCGGCGACCAGCTCCTCGGAGTCGGCGATGATCGAGTCGCCCTCGTCGAGCTCGTAGCGGACCAGCTCCCAGCGCTGGTTATCTTCGGGCAGCGGCGGGTTGGCCGGGTAGAGGGCCTGGTACCGGGCCGAGGCGCGCAGATCGCGGATCTCGTAGCGGATCCGGTTGACCACGTTGGCCAGGGAGCCAACCCCGATGTCGAAGCCCTTGCACAGCGGGTTCGAGAGGGTGGGCGCCGGCTTGCCTCGCATGTAGAGCGGGGGGGTCGATTTCAGGGTGATCTGGGGGAACTGGCCCGTGGCGTTGATGGCGGTGATGTGGCCAAAGTGCTGGTACCCTTCCCGGTCCACGATGCGCAGGATGCGGCCGATCTGGAAGACGTTGGTCCAGGGGGTCGCGGTGGTGTTCCCGTTCATGGTGCGCATCGCCGCGCCGCTGCGCGATTCGAGGTACACCACCGGGGTCGAGCCGGAGACGTCGACCGACCGCACCGGGAACTGCTCGACCGAGGTGTAGCTCCCGGAGAGGGTGAGGCGATCCGGCGTGATCGGGATGCTGACCCCGTTGGCGTTGGTGACCGAGGTGTTCGGGGTCGTCCCGGTCGTGGTGGCGCCCTGCTCGATCTCGAGGGAGGAAAGCGACTGGATCGCCGTGGAAAACGAGTTGTTGGGCTCGAGGCAGACGCGGTTCCCGAAGCGGTACTCGCGCTGGATGTTCGACGGGGCCAAGTAGCCCGCCCGCTCGATGTCCGAGATCAGGCGGCGGAAGCCGATGGTGGCGTTGCTGGTGGCGTCCGAGAGCCGGGTCTCCTGCTGGAAGGAGCGGGTCGCGGCCCGGGCGAAGGCGAAGGCGCCGAAGGACACCGTGAGGCCCGCGAGGGTGGCCACCATCAGCTCGATGAGCGTGAACCCGCGGGCGCGTCGTCGTCGAAGCAGGGAGGGGCGGGTCATTGGAGCTGGGCCTTGTTCCGGACGATGGAGGACGTGAGGTACGCGAAGTTGTAGCGCGCCAGCGGGAGCTGGAGCGGATCGGAGAAGGCCGCGGTGGGCTGGTTGTCCGAGCATACCCCCTGGTTCCCGAAGCCCCCGAGGCCCCCGACGCGCTGCCAGATCACGCGCACATCCGCCCGGATCACCTCTTCCGGGAACATCCAGCTCAGCCGCAGGTGGGTGCAGTAAAACGCGTCGTTGAGGTTCACCACCGGCACGTCGTTGCCCTGGATATCTGCCCCGGGCGAGCCCAGCACCGCGCTGGGGGTGGGCCGGAACCAGGTGAGCGGCGCGGCGTTGACCTGGTTGAGCCACACCGTCTGCGGCAGATCGCTGACCTGGCCGGTCTTCGGGCTGCTGTTCCAGCGGGTCGCGTCGGTGCGCAGCCGCTCGACCCAGGACCGGGCCACCTGGGTGGCCACCGCCAGCTCCCGGGCGTGGCCGTTGCCCTGGGTGGCCACCTTCTGCAGGGCGACGACGCCGGACGAGGCGATGATCAGCAGCGAGATCCCGACCAGGACCTCGATGACCGTGTACCCGCGGCTCTTGCGGGGGCGATTCCTCATGGCAACACCACCGTTTCGACCCTCGTGGAGCCGCTGGGCAGGAGAAAAACCTGGCGCCGGAGCAGATCGGCGGGGTTCCCCCCCACCTTGCGGGTCACCTCGATCTGCTGGACCCCGTTGAAGGCCGTGAACGGGCCGCTCTGGGAGGGCCGGAGGTACGCTCGCCCCCCGGGTGAGTAGCAGACATCCACGTCGGCCTGGGCAGCACCGTTGAACAGGAACTGGGCAAACGACAGGGAAGCGTTGCCCGAGCTGGGCTCGGTCAGGGCGCTGATGGGCCGCGAGTTGGCGCTTGTCCCCCAGGCCACCGCCTCGCAGGTGTTGACCCCCAGCAGCGGCAAATTCGCGCAGTTGCCGGTGTTCCCGGCGCCGCCCACCGCCTGCACCGCCTCGAACATGTCGAGCCGGCCCCGGGGGTTCTGGGCCGTGGAAAACCGGACCAGGTGGGAGGCCCCTCGCCCCATCGCCCTCGTCCTCGCTTCCCGGTAAAATAGCCCGATCTGCTGGGCAAACTGCTGGGTCCGTCGATCGCTCATCCGGCCCGACATCGTGGGCAGCGCCGCGGCCGCGAGGATCGACGCCACCAGCAGGGCCGCCATGACCTCCAGGATGGTGAAGCCGCGTTGACCCCTGCGGCGCGCAACCCGGAGGGCCCCCGGAGCTGGGGGTGGGAGGGAGGAGGGCATGGGCTTATGAAACACGGCTTCAGGCAAGGTCGCAAACATCGTGCCGCACCCGGGCGCGGGGAACCAGGCCCATCAGGGGCCTCAGCCCCCCAAACATTGCGGCGGCTATGTAAAAACTTCAGACCCGGGTCGCGCGCACCCACAGGGGACCACGCTGGCGTCAGGGCGCCACCTGCCATAACGAGAAACCCATGCGTCTTCCCAAGGTGATCGCCGCGCTGGCGCTGCTGGCAGCCTGCTCCAAGAACGAGACCTCGCAGAAGGACCCCACCCCCCGCGGGGCCCCGCCCCCGGCCGAGAGCGCAGGGAAACAGGGCGCCTGCCAGGGCGGAGGGGGCGAGGTCAAGGACCCCGTGAGCGCGCCCTTCTTCCCGAAAAAAGTGGGGGATTTCTGCGTCAATCCGGAGGGGGAAACGCAGGCTTACGGCGAGAAGGCGCCGGGGCCCATCGACGGGATCTGCCGGATGTTTGACGGGGGCTGCGAGCTGTACCGCACGCATCAGGTCAAGCGCACCGTCAGCCTCGACTACGTGGATGGCCGCGGGGGCGGCGCCACGGTCAACGCGATCCTCTCGCAATTTGCCTCGTCCGACCACGCTTACGCCATGTTCACCTACCGGGTGACGAGCAACGACGACCCGACCCGGCCCGACATGCCCCGGAAGGCCGAGGTCGGTGCCCCCGGCGCCCTCGGCACCGGCAGCCTCTACGCGGTCAAGGGGCCCTACCTCCTCGAGCTCTCCTACGTGAACGCCGAGGAGAGCGGCGACGAGAAGAAGCTCAAGGCCAGCGCCGATCGCCAGCTCCCCGGCATCGGGCGCGCCATCCTGGAGAAGCTCCCCGGGTCCGCCACGCCCCCCGCCGCGGTCGCCCTGCTCCCCTCCGAGCAGCTCATCCCCATGGGCGTCTCCTTCACCATGAGCAAGACCCTCGGCGTCGAGGGCACCGGCAACGGCGCCCACGGCTTCTACAAGGACGGCGATCGCCGCTACCGCGTCCTTGTGCTGCCCAGGGAGGACCAGGATCAGGCCAAGGACGTGCTCAAGAGCTTCGGCAAGCTCAAGGGCGCCCAGGAGGAGAAAAACCTGGGAGAAGCCGCCTTCAAGGTCATGCTCCAGGAGCAGAGCGACGACCCAAAGAGCGAGTGGATCGTGGCCCGGAAGGGCAAGCTGGTGGTAGGTGTGGGGGACGACAGCTTCGCGCTCAAGAGCGGGGATGCCTCCAGGGTAGCCCTGCCCAGAGACGAGAAGATCAAGCGCTTGAAGTCGATCCTCGACGCCTCCAAGTAGAGCCTGCCATGCACTTCGACCTCGACGAGCAACACAAGATCCTCCAGCAAAGCCTCAGGGAATTCTTCGCCAAAGAGGCCCTCCCCCACGCCCGCCGCTGGGACGAAGAAGAGCGCTTCCCTCACGAGATCATCCCCAGGCTCGCCGAGATGGGACTCCTCGGTATCCGCATCCCGGAAGAGTATGGAGGTTCCGGGATGGGCACCATGGAGTACGCCATCGCGGTCGAGGAGGCGGCGCGGATCGATGGCTCCCTCGCCCTCACCATCGCCTCCCACAACGGCCTGGGGACGGGCCATATCCTCGCTTTTGGCAGCGAGGAACAGCGGCGCAAGTACCTGCCCAGGGCGGCCAGCGGCGAGTGGCTCGCCGCCTGGGCGCTCACCGAGCCCGGCAGCGGCTCCGACGCCTCCGGCATGGCCACCACCGCCGACCGCGACGGCGACCACTGGGTCATCAACGGCACGAAGATGTTCATCACCCAGGGCAGCGTGGGCGGCTTCTGCGTGGTGCTCGCACGCACCGACCGGAGCGCCTCCAAGCAGAAGGGCATCACCGCCTTCGTCGTCGAGCACGGGACCCCGGGCTTCCAGGCCTCGAAACACCTGGAAAAGCTGGGCATGCGCTCCAGCGACACCTGCGAGCTCACCTTCGAGAACGTGCGCGTGAGCGACGCGCAGCGCGTGGGGGAGGTGAACCACGGGTTCATCGACACCCTCAAGATCCTCGACCGGGGCCGCATCTCCATCGCGGCGCTGGCCGTGGGCCTCGGCTACGGCGCCCTCGACATGGCCACCCGCTACGCCAGGGATCGCAAGCAGTTCGGCAAGCCCATCGCCGACTTCCAGGCCATCCAGTGGATGCTCGCGGACAGCGCCACGGAGCTCGACGCCGCCGCCCTCCTCACCCAGCGCGCCGCCTGGCTCGCCGATCAGGGCCGCCCCTACTCGAAGGAGGCCAGCATGGCGAAGCTCTACGCCAGCGAGGCCGCCACCCGGGCCTGCAACCGCGCCCTCCAGGTCCACGGCGGCTACGGGTACACCCGCGAGTTCGCCGTCGAGCGCCACCTGCGCGACGCCAAGCTCTGCGAGATCGGCGAGGGGACCAGCGAGGTGCAGCGCATCATCATCGCCCGCCACCTGCTGAACGCCTGATCCTCACCCCTTCTTCAGCTCGTAGGTGTGCTCCGGCGCCGGGAAGGCGCGGCTCTTCACCTCCTCGGCGTAGAGCCGGATGGCCCCCTCGATGGCCTCGCCTACCTTCCCGAATTCCTTGACGAATTTCGGCACCCGGGGCGACAACCCGAGCATGTCTTCCATCACCAGGATCTGACCGTCGCAGGCCGGCGAGGCGCCGATGCCGATGGTGGGGATCGGGATGGCCCCGGTGATGCGGGCCGCGAGGGGCTCGGCCATGGCCTCGAGCACCACGGAGAAGGCCCCGGCCTCGGCGACGATCCGCGCGTCTTCCTCGATGGCGGCCCACTGGTCCTGGGTGCGCCCCTGGGTCTTGAAGCCCCCCAGCACGTTGATCGACTGGGGCGTCAGGCCGATGTGCGCCATCACCGGGATCCCGCGTTCGGTCAGGAACCGGATGGTCTCCCCCATGCGGCGCCCCCCCTCCAGCTTGACCGCGCCGCACTGGGTCTCCTTCATGACCTGGGCGGCGTTGCGGAACGCCTGCGAGGGGCTCTCCTCGTAGGAACCGAAGGGCATGTCCACCACCACCAGGGCGCGCTTCGAGCCCCGCACCACCGCGCGACCGTGCATGATCATCAGCTCGAGGGGCACCGGTAGCGTCGACTCGAAGCCGTGCATCACCATGCCCAGCGAGTCGCCCACCAGCAGAAAATCCACGTAGCGATCGGCAATGTTCGCCGTGTGCGCGTGGTACGCAGTCAACGACACGATGGGCTCGCCCCCCTTGC
>JALOQB010000557.1 GCA_025453595.1 Polyangiaceae bacterium | reverse complement strand
CGACGTAGGTGAGGCCCTCGGCGCTCGAAAAGAGCTGCAGGTCGGGGTCGCCCAGCTCCGTCAGACGGTAGTAGCGCACCACCCCACCGGCGGCCCCGTTGACGTCGGTGCGGTAGAGCGCAACCGACAGGCGCCGGTAGCCGCCGAGGCGCCCGTGTCGTGTGAGCTGGGTGTTGCGCACGCCCACCGTGATCGTCTTCGTCGAGGCCGGGACCGCCAGCACCATCGGCTCACTGAATGGGCTGACGTGGACCACGCCCCTGTCGTCGATCGCCTCGTACCGCGCGAGGTAGAGGTAGTCGCCCGTGGCGAAGTAGGGCGCGGTGCCTGTGCCGTATCCGCTCGCCGAATCGAAGGTGAGGGCCGGGGGCTGCAAAATGCCCAGATCGTGCGCGTCGTAGCCGTCGAATCCCCACAGGCCCGCCAAGCTCCAGCAGGGGGCCTGCTGGGCCAGCGACAGGGAGCGCGCGGTCCGTCGACCGGCGACCTCCAGGTCGACCACGTCGAGGCCCTGGAGGTCGTCGCCGATGGCCTCCGTCGTGGCCACGGCGGCGAGGCGGTACCCGCCCGGGGTCGTCACCCAGCGCTGCCGCACCGTGAGGGCCCCGGCGGCCGTGGTCGCCGCCAGCAGGCCCGCGTAGGCCGGGGGGGTCGCGTCGAGGCTCGCGTCGAGCCGCACCAGGGTCAGGTGCCGCGCCGTGATCGGCTTCGAGAATCCCCCCGATGGCGTCGAGAACGGGCCCGTGCCGTCGGCTAGCAAGGCGATGTAGAGCCCCTCATCGGTGGCGATGGGGGCGCTCCCGGGGGCTACGCGCCACATCGCCTTCCTCCAGGGCTGCAGCGCACTCCCCGCCGACAGGATGCAGCGCGCAAAAAAGGAATCGTCAGACCGCAAGAAGAAGCCGATGTTGCCCGCGTAGGTAACCCAGCAGTTGCCGGCGCCATCGACGCCCAGCTGCAGGTAATCAGGGTCCGGCACCCGCGACTCGACCGTGATCGGCCCCGCGAGTACGGCGAGGCTGGTGCGGTCGAGGCGCCAGACGAGGATATCCCTCGACCCTGCGGCCTGGGCGATGGCTCCGACCCAGAGGTCATCGCCCGCGCCACGGCACAACGCGACCTCATCGGCCGGACCCGGAAGGGCGAGGGTGGTCGAGGCGAAGGAGCTCAAGTCCTCCTCGCGCTCCTCGACGAAAAGGGTGCTGCCCACCGTCTCGGTCCAGGCGATCGCGCCGACGGGAGTGCCCCCGATCGAGCCGACGGAGCACGCGTCGAAGGCGATCGAGGGCCCCACCGCGATGGTGGTCGTGGTCGTGGTGAGAGCATCCTCGACGCGGCGGACATCGAGGGTCCCGCCCGCGTACACGAGCCAGGCCGTGGTGCCGATCGTGGCCCCGACCGGGGTGGTCAGGCGCGAGCCAGCGTACACCGCCAGGTCACGCCCAATGAGCGCGCCCGTCGCGCTGTCGCGCAGCTGGTAGAGCGCCTCGAAGCTGGCGCCATCCTGGGCCTGCCACCAGGGCAGTTCGTAGCGCCCCCCGGCACCGAAGCGGAGCAGACCGCCCGCGACCAGGCGGCGAGCGGTACGCACCAAAGGCGCCCGCTCGGCCCGGAACTGGGGCAGCGACCCCACCGACTCCCATCGCTCGCGGCCGGGGCCCCAGCTCCAGAGGCCGCCGGTGCGGTCGGCCTGGAGCAGCTCGCGCCCGGCGACGTCGACCCGGTCGGGGCTGGACACGTCGAGACCGGTCTCCCCGGTCTTGGGCAGGCGCCCCCACCCGGGCCTTTTGGTGTACCGGCCTGCCCGGTCCACCAGCACGTTCTCGGCCTCCCCGACCGATCCGGGCGTGATGAGGCGCGCGTCCTCCCCCTGCGCGAGGCCGCGCCCGAGAGGGAGCTGAAGCAGCTGCCACTGGGGGGCCGCCATCACCACACCCACAGGGTGCCCCGCACCGAAGCGGAGGCGACGAGGGTAAGGGTCCGGTCGTCCTTCGCGGTGCGCCAGACCCGGGCATCGGCGTCGCCGTCGACCACGAGCCAGCCTTCCAGCTGGCGCCCGAGGCCGTGGGCGATCTCCAGGGGGGTGGTCGAGAGGTCGACCTCTCCGACCCGGCGGGCCTGAAGCATCGGGGCCTGGAGCACGGGCCCCAGGTCCGCCTCGCGGGCCCGGGCGGCTCCCTGTTCGGAGGGGGGCGCCGACAGGGCCACGCCCCGGCGCAGGCCCCGGGGGATCAGCGCGCCCGCCATGGGTACCTCGCCACGCGACCGGTGTGAGTCCGGTGCCAGGTCGGCCGGATCCTCTTGGCCTGCCCCGCGTCGCGGTCGGCGGCCTGCTGGCGCAGCTGCTGCTCGACCTCGGCCTTGCGCTCGCGCCAGAAGGTCGAAGCCTCGTCGGTCTTGCCCTTCACGGTGAGAAGCGCGTCGAGGATCAACCACTCCTCGGCGATGCCTTTTACCCCCGCGTAGTACACCTCCCCCTCGACCGGGGTGAGGTCGAGCTGGGGGAGATAAAGCGCTGTGAAAAAGAGCGGCTCGGCAGCCCTGGGCAGGATCTCGATCTTGTCCACGGGCCCCGTCAGCTCGAACTCGAC
>JALOQB010000556.1 GCA_025453595.1 Polyangiaceae bacterium | reverse complement strand
TGCGGCTGCGGCTGCGGCTGCGGCTGCGGCTGCGGCTGCGGCTGCGGCTGCGGCTGCGGCTGCAGGGGAGGGTCGGCTGCGGCTGCAGGAGAGGGGCGGCTGCGGCTGCAGGAGAGGGTCGGCTGCGGCTGCGGCTGCGGCGCCGGGGCCTGGCGGTGAGCGAGGCGCAGGCGGCGCAGCTGGCGGCCTGCCACGACCTCGCCATCACCGCCGCGACCACCGACGAAGCCTTGCGCTGACTCACCCTGCCGGGCGCGTCAGCCGTCGCAGGTCGTGGCGGGTCATCGGCCCTCGCAGCCAGCACAGCGTCGTCCTCGACTGCAGCAGCGCCAGGCTCGGCTTGCGGTGCAGGTTCCTCATCACAAACCACCGCGGCGCCAGCCTCTTGATCACCTCGTCCAGCTCCGACGGCTCTGTCCCGTCCGCTCCCCCTTCGCTGGCCACCGCCTCCACCACGCGCTCCCGGTCGGCGTCGGTCTGCAGCCGCCCGATCCACCAGGCCCCGGCGTTGGACAGCACCCGGTAATCCAGATCCATCGGGTTCTGCGTCGCCAGCACCACGCCCACGCCAAAAGCTCGCGCCTGCTTCATCAGCGAGAGGATGGGTCGCTTCGTTGGTGGGTTCGCCGGGTGCGGGGGAACGAAGCCGTAGGCTTCATCGAGCACCAGCAGGGCCCGGAGCTGCTGGGTGCCGGACTGGCTGCGCATCCAGGCCAGGAACTGGTCAAGCACCACGCCCAGCACCAGCGCTCGTTCGTTGTCGTCCAGATGCGCCACGCTCACGATCACCGCCGACGTTCGCCCGTCCGGGCGCGGTGCCAGCCACCCGGCGATATCCAGCGGGGCGCCGCTCCTCCAGGCCTCGAAGGTCGGCGACGCCAGCAGCGTGTTGAGCGCCGTGGCCAGCGCCGTTCGCTCCCGCCTGGGCAGGTATTCGTCGATGGGCATGGCCCCCAGCGTGTCCAGTGGAGGGGTGCGCACGTCCTCCAGCAGCGAGGCCACGTCCGCCGCCTGGCCTGTGCGCAGGCGTCGCTCCGCCAGGATCGAGAGCACCACATGATCGCGGCTGCGGGTCGGGTCCGGGTCGCGGCCAATGAGACGGAGCAGCAGCGAGAGGGATGCGCTCAGCGACTCCCGCGCGGCCTCCACGTCGGTCTGCCAGAGCGGAGACGGCTGCTCCAGGAACGAGAGGACATGCAAGGGCTCGCCGGTCGAGCTTCCCGGGGTGAGCACGCGGGGGGCGATGCGGGAGCGGAGGTGGGCCACGTCCTCCGGCCCCAGGTTCCAGTCGGCCAGCCAGCCCCGCCAGCGCTGGGCCAGCTCGTCGGCGAACTCCTCGACGGAGCGGCCCTCTCGCACGGCGATCCGTTCGTCGAGCCAGGGCGAGAAGGCTGCTCCTGACAGCTCCGGGAAGGTCAGCAGCAGGTTGGGCAGATCACCCTTGATGTCGATCATCACGATGGGCACCCCCGCTTGCAGGGCCTCCTCGACCAGCACCATGAGCAGGCCGGTCTTGCCGCTGCCGGTCATGCCCACCACCACGCCATGGGTGGCGAGGTCGTCGGGAGGCAGCGCAAAGGAGGCGGTCTGTCCTCCGCCATCCAGGGGACGGGAACCTCCCAGGTAGAGCGCGCGGGGGGTGGGCATCGTGGGGGCTCAGTTGCGGACGAAGGGATCGCTTCCGCCACCCACCACGGGGCCCGCTGGAGGCGCCGGGGGCGCGGGGACGGGTGTATCGGTGGGCACCTCTTCCCGCGGGCCACCGCGCGTGCTCGCATTCCGTCGCAGGCTGGGCAGGATGGTCCTTGCGCTGTCCTCGCCCCACTGGAGGTACTGGAGCGCCCGCTGGCACTGGTCGTAGGAGCGATCCGCCAGGGTCCAGAACCTCCGGACGCGCTGGGACCCCTCGGACTGCGAGGAGGAGAGCTTGTTCTCGCGGCGCGCAAGGGTTGCAAAGACGATGGGGGCGATGGTGGCGCCGCGGTCGAGCTGCTCCTCGGTCACGCCGCACATGTTCTGGATGGCGTCCCACTTGCTCCGGTAGAGCGCGACGAGGGCCACCACGTCGCTGGGGATGTCCTTGTTCCCCGAACCTTCTTTGATCTTGTCGACGCTGGCTCGCTCGAACTGCCCGGCGAAGACCAGGGGCTCGGCCCAGGTCAGGAGGGTGGCCCGCAGGACCTTGCACTCCTCGAACATCTGCTGAAAATCCTTGGGCTCCGGCTCCGGCAAGTTGACGGTGAAGGCATACCAGGCGGCCCTGGCTCGATCTTCCAGGCAGTCCACGTTGCGGATATCGAACTCGGGGAGCTTTGCGATTCGCTCGCGGAAGGGAAGAATGCGGTCGAGGACCCCCAGGATGATCGAGGTGGCCCCGACCACATCCAGGTTCATCGCGGAAAATTGCTCCTCACGCAGGGCCAGGGCCTCCGGCTCCACTCGCTTGAGAGCGGCCTCGGCGTCTTCAAACCCCTTGAGCGGTACGTTGCTGTCAGCAGGCATGAGATAACCTCCTCTATGGGGATGCAGGGTAAGTCAACTTCTTCCCATCTGGGAGCATGTACGTGCGAGAGGTCATCTCAAACCCGGTAGGTTT
>JALOQB010000555.1 GCA_025453595.1 Polyangiaceae bacterium | reverse complement strand
GAAGGTGTGGGCATGCATGCCGTCCGGCTGGAAGGCCTGCTCGTCGCCGCCGGTCGTGACCGCCCAGAGGCACCGCTTGCCCCGGAGCGCCGCGGCGCCCCCGCCGTAGGCCCACCCCCGCGCCAGCACCCGGTCAAACCAGTGCTTGAGAAGACCCGGGACCGAGTACCAGTACATCGGATGCTGCCAGATGACCGCGGAGGCCTCGGTCAGGGCGCGCTGCTCGGCCTCGACGTCGATGTCAAAGTCAGGGTACCGATCGTAGAGCGCACGAACCTCCAGCCCGTCCAGATCGCGCACCGCCTCCAGGAGGGCACGGTTCGCCCGGGAGCGGGCCAGGTACGGGTGAGCAAGCACCAGCAAGACCATGCGCCACCGTAGCGAGAGCCGCAGGGGCGCACCAGCGGTTGGGTGAGGAGCAGGCGCGCTGCGCCTCATCAAGGTGTTTCATGCACCTCGGGCATCAAGGTTCCACCTGGTTCCGGGTGACCATCCTCACGTCACGGAGAGACCCACCCCTTTGCCCTGGACCCCTCGATCTCCAGGGAACCTGGTTGCCCCGGTGCCTTGATGTCTTATTCTCCATTGGATGCACTTGCGCGGCCTCTTTCTGGCGGCAGTTCTCCCTGCACTGTTCGGTGGCTGTACCCAGGGGGGGCGACCCCCCAACACACCGGCTCCTGCGGTCGCAGGCGCAGCCAGCGCCGGAGACAAGAGCTGTCCGTCGGCTCCTGGCGCTGACCCCACGGCCAGCTTGCCGAGTGCGGCCACGGTCATCCCCCGGGGCCCCAAGGCCGAGATGCTGCGCAAGGTCGTGCAGGCGTTCGAGCTGGCGGGTCACCAGTGCACGTTCGATGCCGACGGGGATGCGGTCTGCGACAAGGAAGACCTCTCGACGGCGACCATGGTCCTCGGCCACATCCAGCAAGGGTCCAACGTCCGGCTCACCTTCGGTACCTTTCGCATGCCGCTTGCCTCCCGCAACTTGACCTGCAAAGACGTGAGTGATCTGGTGGCCACCGCGCAGGGCATGTTGACCGTGATGTCCGTCGAGTGCGAGCAAGATCGGCTCGCCATGGGCATCAGCATCCCTGTGCCTGAGAATGGCATCACCATACGAGAAATGAACCGTGTCTTTCGGCTTGTCTCCCACGTGGCCACGCTGACGCTGGCGGCGGTGAATAGCCGGGGCAAAGAGGTGCAACAGGGCAGACCCAGCGCCTTCTTGTCGCGGTAACCTGGCGCCATGTCCTACCTCGTGTTCTCCCAGGCAAGGCCGGCGCCCGCCGACGAGGCGCCGCTGGTCCACAAGGCGCGCCTCTTCTTCCGCGCCGAGCTCGTCTTCGTCCAGCGCCAGCACCGGGCCGACCACCGGAGCCACTACCAGGTAAGCCTCTCGCTGCCCGGTCACCCTCCGGCGCTCCTCGACCTGGAGCGCCGCCCCGCCACCGAGGACGACTGGCGCGCCGCCGAGGAGGCCGAGCGCGCTGGCCAGGCCACCGGCATGGCCGCCCTCGCCCGCCGCTGCCCCGTCGTATGGGAGCTCCCTACATCGACCGCCAGCGAGCGGGATCTCCTCACCCTCTGCGGCATCCTCGCCGCCACCGAGCTGGGCCCCGTGATGCCCCCCGACCGCTCGACCCTCTACGGGGTCCGCGGCGCCCGCCTCCGCGCCGACGCCCTCAGCGAGGCCTACCGATGAGCCCGCCCCTCATCCTCGCGTCCACGTCCCGCTTTCGCAGGGCGCTCCTCGATCGTATGGGTGTTCCCTACACCTGCGAGGCATCTGGCTTCGAGGAGGTGGAGCCCCCCGGGATGGCGCCGGAGCCCTGCGCCCGTCACTTCGCGGAGGAGAAGGCGCTGGTGGTGGCGCGGCGGCACCCGGAGGCGGTGGTGATCGGCGGCGATCAGACGCTGGATCTGGACGGCAAGATGCTGAGAAAACCGGAGACGCTGGAGGAGGCCGCGGCGCAGCTGCTGCAGCTCGCGGGGAGGTGGCACCGGCTCCACGCGGCGGTGGCGGTGGCGGGGCCCGGGGGGAGGCTGAGGAGCGAGGTGGCGACCGTGGATCTGAAGATGCGCTCGCTGAGCGCGGAGGAGGCCCGGGCCTACGCGGAGCAGGATCGTCCGCTGGGGAGCGTGGGGGGGTACATCTACGAGGGGCGCGGTTTCCTGCTGTTCGAGGAGGTTCGGGGCTCGGATGACTCGGCCATCGTGGGGCTACCGCTGTGGCTGCTGGGGCGGATGTTGCGGGAGGCGGGCGTGGCAGGGTTGGGAGGGCCGGGGCAAGGGTGTTAGAAGGCGGTATGGCCGAGGTTCCAGTCGATCAGAGCAAGGTGGAGCGGTGCCGCTTGCTGGCCGCCGAGATCGCCAGCGAGGTGCAGGGGTTCATCGATCAGCACACCAGCGTGGGGGCCGAGCGCACGACGGCCCGGGCCTACGGGGTGGAGGGGGCCGACGCGGAGGGGATCCCGCTGGTCAACGCGCTGGTCGATCGGTACCACCAGGCAGGGCTGCTGGACCGTGGGATCGCCTATTTCCTGGGGGCAGCGCTCCACCAGGGGGCCCCCTCGGTGCAGGAGGCCGCCGAGCAGCTCGCCT
>JALOQB010000554.1 GCA_025453595.1 Polyangiaceae bacterium | reverse complement strand
GGGGGCGAGGGCGGTGGCGTCGCGTCCCCAGCTCAGGATCCACTTCGAGACCTCCTGCAGGCCTGCCACCGTCGCGCGCACCAGCAGGGTGCCGTCGGGCTGTGCTTCGAGGCTGGCTCCCTTGAGCGGGTACCAGGTATAGGCAGTTCAAAAGGGGTTGGAGAGCAAGCCCGAGGCCCTGACCTCCCCCCTCCCTGCCGCCCTCGCCTGACCGTCCTCTCCCTTCCCTGGCCTCGGCCCCTGCCGCCGCCCCCTTGCACCGTCTGCGGCCTGCAGCTCCCACCCCTCGCGCTGCACGGCGCCACGCCCCGCACCTCCGCGAGCGGAACCCTCCGCGAGCCGCGCGGAACCAAACAACCCGCCACGCCACCGACGCCTCTACCCCCTGTCGGACATGCTGCCAGCTTCGTGGCGGATCGCTCCCCGAAACCGCGGGGAGGCCCCCGCCACGACGCCGGACGCCCCCCGAAACCGCGGCGGCGAGGCGGTTCCGTGGCGGATAGTTCGACCAGGAAGGTGCGCCAGCGGAGGCGTCGGCGCTTCTGCCCCGGCCCGCAAGCTCCGTCATCGCAACGTCGGCGGAGCCTTCGCCGCGGTGGGGCAGCGCTGGGTTCAGGACCGGTGGGTCACTCGGCGGCGGGCTTGCTGCCGGTGGCGATGGCGCGGATCTCGGCGGTCAACGGGGCGAGCGCGGCGACCCGTTCCGCGACCGGCGGCGAGGAGGCCGGGGGCTGCGGGGCTGCGCCCTTGGGCCTGGCGACCCGGGCCAGGGCGGCGCGAGCGGTAGCAAGCTCCTCGTCGCTCAACGGGCCGCCGTCGACGCGGTGAACGGCGATGGTGACCGTGAACGTGGTCGGGTCCAGCCCGAGGGGGTCGGCGCTCTCAACGGATGTGGTGAAGACTTGGCGGGCCATGGGGAACCTCACAGGTCACGGGACATCTCCAGACGGAGCTTGATACGTAGCAGAATGGCGTCAGCGCGGCCGAAGCCCCGGCGTTCCAGGTGGATGGCGAAGAGGTCAACGTCGATCACGCCCTTCATGGTGTTGCATGCTGCACAGCAACACACGAGGTTCGTCTCGACGGTGGGGCCGCCATCGGCCTCTGGGATGACGTGATCCAGGGTCATGTCGTCGCGGCTACCGCAGTAGACGCACCGGCTGCCGTCGCGGGTCTCAACAGCTCGGCGGACGGCGGCGGGGATGTACGTCTTCTCGGTCACGAGATGAACCCTTTTGACCACACCGTAGAGCAAGTCAAATCGATCGCGTCGAGAGGTGAGGAGGGGAGGGGTCAGTGCGCCATGGTGGCCAGGCGCTGCAGGTTCGGGAGCGCCGCCCACTGCGATGCGCTGACTCGGTGGTGGCGCCGCGCCTCCAGGGTCTGCACGAGCCGGATCGGTAGCGCCACCGGAACGCCGAGGGCGACCATGCGCCGGGCGAGGGCGACGAGCTTCCACCCGGGCCACGCAGGGGTGACCGTGGTCCACCGGGCGGCAACGGTCCGGGCGTCCTGGCCGGCCAGCTCCTGGAGCCAGGCGGCATCCTCGTTGACCAGGCTGTCCTGGTGTCGGCGCGCCATGGCCTACCGGACGCCAGGGCCAGGCGCGCCCTGACGGACGGCGACGCCCGGACTTGCAAGCTCCAGCATCGTTCACAACGTCGGTGGAGCCTGGCATCGACGGCCCCCGGAAGGCGCTGTTCCGGCGGATCCAGGGCGAGCTGGAGCCACGAACAGGAGCAGGTTTCTTCTCCCACCTCCCGCCCCCGGACCAGAATGCGGGCATGAACCTCGCAAGAATCCGTGGCTCCAGCCGAAACGCGGCTTCGCCTCGTCCGTTCGCCCCGGCGGCTTGTTCGCTGGACCGCGGTGGCCGTGCTGGGGCCACCGCACTGGCATCGTAGGTCCTGGTCGCCGCCAGCGCATTGCGGGCGGACGATGAGCCGCATCCGGCGGGCACCGGCCTCGCACCACCAGTCACGCTCCCATCGCTGCCACGTGATGGCCGCGCGTCCGGGGGTGGACTCTCGGCCACCGACGTGGAACTGGAGATCGATGGCCAGCGCGAGGTCTGCACGGTCTCCGCGAGCGGCATCGGCCCGGCGAAGGATCGGGGCGCGGTGGTCGAGGGCCCCACGACGCGCACGGAGACCTCCTGCAAGGGGCTCACCGTCAGCGGCATCTCCACCGATGGTGGCATCGGCAAGCTCTCGATTCCTGGCACCAAGGCCGCGATCAAGGTGAAGCTCTCGAGGGGCGGCAAGGTGCTGGGAGAAGGCTCGTTCACGCCCGATTACCGGCCCGATGCCTGCGGCTTCGTGAAGCCCAGCGCCACCATGAAGCTGGCGCGCTAGCCCGGCGTTTCCGTGAGGCCTGGCCCGACGCATGGCCAGGCTCCACCAGGCACGCTGGTGCTCTCGTGCCGCTTCCCCCCGCATACACAGGGGGCGTCTCACACGGTTGAGACGACCCGAGCACACCCTTCTGACAGGGGATACGGGGGGGTCAGTCTTGCTGGTAGGTGGCGAGGGCGGCGGCGAGCTCGTCGTGGAGGAGCTTGCGGAGGTCCGGGGGGGCGAGGGCGGTGGCGTCGCGTCCCCAG
>JALOQB010000026.1 GCA_025453595.1 Polyangiaceae bacterium | reverse complement strand
CCCGAGGAAGATCGCGGCGGCTCCGACGAAGAATCCGGAGGCTCCATACAGAGGAGCAGCGCCGGGAGCGACCAGGTGGAGCCCGCGACCGACGAGGGCGAGGGGGGGAGAGGAGGGGGTGCGGGGAGAGGGGGAGACGAGGGCGAGGACGGCGAGGGCGAGCAGGAGAAAATCGAGCAGCATCGCGGCGTGGGAGGAGGGCCCTTTGCTGGAGGAGTCGGGCTGGAGCGCGTCGAGGAGGCCCGCGACATGGAGGGGGGAAGAGGGAGTGGCGACGCGCTCGCGCCAGAACCGGTGCCAGACGTCCTCGGTGGGGAGTTCAAGGAGCACCGGCAGGTCGTAGCGCCGGGCGAGGTGGACGCGCTCGCGCTCGGTGCGCAGGCCGAGGTGGTAGGCGGGGGCGTCCAGGTCGGGGTGGCGCTGGCGAGCCTGGGCCCAGAGCTCCTCGGCCTGGGCCTTCTGACCGCGGGCGAGGGCGACGGCGCCGAGGTTGGCCAGGGCCACGGGGGAGTCGCTCTGGCGGTAGAGGCGCTCGGCCTCGTCCAGATCGCCGGCCTTGTGGGCGGCGAAGGCGCGGAGCAAGCGGGTGGCGGGGCCGTCAGGGGAGGCCGCCAGGTAAGCACGGCTCTCCGGGTGGCCGAGGTTGCCCATGGCCATGGGCAGGGGCGCGGCGGCGACGGCCCCGAGGATGGCGACGCCGGCGGCGGCCTTGAAGGACAGCCCGAGCATCGCGGCGGTCGCGAGCAGGAAGCCGAGCAGCTCGCCGCGCTCCCAGCGGGAGAAGGGGTTGTACCGCTTCCACCAGGGGGCATCCTGCGGCAGCCGGGAGGCGAGGCCCCGGATCGACTTGATCACGGTGCCAGCGAGGAGGGCGAAGGCGAGGGCCGCCGCGAGCTGGACCAGGAGCCCGACCTGGCGGCTCTCGATGCCGGTGGGCAAGAACGGCTCGACCCCTTGCTCCCGGTGGGCGAGCGGCGCCCAGCGGCGCAGGGCGTCCTGATCGCCGCGCTTGCGGGCGGCCTCCTCGAGGGCGGCGAAGAACCAGGTGGATCCCTCGGCGCTGGGGGCCAGGAGCGCCAGGCGCTCGCCAAAGGTTTCGAGAAGCTCCTGGTGCTTCACCGGGTCCATCGGCCCGCTGCCGGCCTGATCCCCGGGGCGACCGAGGAGGGTCATCGGGGCGAGGGCGCTGGTGGCCTGGGTCGGCTCGTAGCCTCGCAGCAGCAGGTTCTTCATCCCCCGGTCAAAGGCCACGGGGCCGAGCTCCGGGGCGATCTTGTGGAGCCGCGCGGCGAGGGGGAGCAGGTCGAGGTCGTAGCGCGGGTCGATCTCCAGCGCCTGGGCCGCGGCCCCCCGGGCCTCCGCGGCCTTGCCCTGCTCCAGCAGCAGCTCGGCCCGCCGCGCCGCGTACCAGGGGTTGGTCGGGTCCTGGAGCCGCTGCTGCTCGAGCCGCTCCGGCGCCCCTTGCTGCTCGGCCGCGCTCTTGCCGGCGATGGCCTCGGCCTGCCGTCTTGTACCGAACAGGATGCTCGTCTCCGAGGGCAACACCGTCGCCAGCCCCCCTTGCCCGGGGGAAAGCGGGAAGGCGCGCTGCCAGCGCTGGGTCTCGGGCCCCCCCTCGCAGCGCACCTCGTACCCTCCCGGGGTGTTCGAGAGGGCCGCGCAGGCCCCCGGGAGCAGCAGGCGCCGCTGGATCTTCCCCGTGGAGGCGGCGGCCTCGTAGAGCTGACCTCCGGCGCAGAAGACCACCGTCTCCCCCACCTGGATCGGCACCGCCTTCTCGCCTCGCCGCAGCTCGGGGGTACGGAAGGACCAGCGCTCCTCTGCCCCCGCCAGGGCCCGCACCCGGTCAGCCCCTTGCTCGAAGCGCAGCGCTTCCTGGGCGCGGGCCTCGCCAGCCACCCCGGATACCCCCAGCATCACCAGCAGCAACCCCGCGCGAGAATACGCCCTGTTCACGCCGCCTCCTTCGCTTCACCTTGCGCCCGAGCAACCTGCGACAGCGTACCCGAGGACGACCGCAGGCCGGAACCTCAGCGCAAGGAGGCCGGTCAATGGCGGAAGAACGCCAGGACGATCTCGAGGGCGATCAGGAGGACGACGAGCACCTCCAGGAAGACGCCGCGGCGGGTCTCGACGTGGCCATGAAGGGCCTCGGCGGAGCGGGAGAGCATGTCGAGCTTCTGCTGCACCGAGGCGCTGGCCTCGGCGATCCGCAGGCGCTCGGCGGCGCGCCGGTACACCTGCACCGAGTAGGTGTCCCCCATGAGGGTGATCGCGTGGGCAAAGCTGTCGGCCAGCTCGCCGACCTCGAGGACCTGGAGCGTGGTGCGCTCCGAGAGCTTGTCGTACGAGCTACGGAAGACGCCCCGGGGCCTCAGCACGTCCTGCACGAGGGCGGCGGAGGAGCTGATCGTAATAGCGGAGCTCGAGCAGGTGCGCGGAGGCCAGCTCGAAGATGTCGACCAGCTCGGTGGAGCAGGCCGGGTCAACAACGACTGCGGCGTCGTAATCGATCAGCACCAGGTCATCCTCGAAGTAGCGGACGGCGCGATCGAGGGCCTCGTGGATGGCGAGGGTGGAGAGGGGGCGAGGGCTGTCTTCCCCGAGGAGCAGGCGGGCCAGGAGCTCGTCGCCGCGCTCGGCCGGCAGGGGCCGCGAGGGGAGGACGAAGACGGAGTAATCCTCGATGAACTGGCTGGGGGCGGAGGGCGCCTTGACCGCGGCGCCGAGGGCCGCGGAGAGCCGCGACCAGAGCTCGCGGGTCGCGTCGTCAAAGCCCGCGTCGTCCTCGACGGAGGCCGCGAACCGCACCAGCTCGTCGCCGCTCAGGTGGCCGACAGGCACCGCGAAGCGCGCCGAGGCGATGCCGAACTCGAAGAGCCGCACCCGCACCGATGCGGTCGCGTCCCCGACCTTCACGTCCCCGCAGTCGACATCCACCGGGCTCTGGCTGAGCACCACCCCGCCGGCCCCCGCGCCCAGGGGCCCCCGCAGCGTCGCTGACCCCCGCATCACCGGCCAGCTCTTGAGGTGCGTCAGCGCCTGGTCCAGGTCGATGGAGGCGCCCACGTCGAGCAGACGGAGGATGTACGCGGTGCCGGCGGCGGGGTTCACGGGAGGGGGCACTGGAACGTGCTGTAGCGCGTAGCACGGAGGGTCGTGGGCGCCGAGCCTTCCAGCCAGGCGAGGCCGATCTGACCATCCTTCGCCACGGAGGCGGCCGTGTGCGTGCGCGTCACCGCGAGCGTCTCGTCATCGAGATCTGCGGGGAAGATCACGAACCCGGGGTTGACCGGCGGCGCCTCCCCCACCGTGACCCCGGACCCGCTCGGCGAGATCGTGAAGCGCTGCACCGACAGCAACCCGAGCGACCCGAGCTTGCCCCCGTCGAGCCCGACATACGCCATGTTGCTCACCGCCAGCTGCGTCACCCCGGGGTCTGCACCCAGCGGCGCCGCATGCAGCGCAGGGTAAAGACCCACAGAGGACTCGGCCCCCAGATCCCCCTGCAGCGTCCCCAGGGAACACCCCCCGTTCGAGCAGGCCAGCAGCCGCAGGTACATCGCGTTCTCCCCCCCGGGCACACCGTTCGCGTACGCCGCCAGCGCCAGCCCGTCCGCCAGCGACGCCGCGCTGATACCGGCCAGCTGCGTCACGCCAGGGGCACCCGCGAGCTGCGAGGTCTTGTCCGCCGCATGCCACGCCTCCACCAGCGGGCCACGCTTCAGCAGCGCCCCCCAGGACGCCCCGGTCCCGGGCACCGCGGCGAAGGACTCGACCCCTTGGGTCGTCGTTGTCTCGGTCGGCGCGGAAGGCGTCAGCGTGGTCCCTTCCAGCGAGAGCGCGACATGGCGGAGCCTCTTGTCACTTCCTATCCATTGAATGGTCCAGGCATCACCGGAAGCATTGGAGGGGAAAAGCTGGGGTACAACCTGACCCGAAGGGGCATCGTAGCCATCGAGGGCCAGGGCGACCGGGGCCGCCTCGAGGGTCAGCTTGCTCACATCCAGGACGGCCCCGAACAGGCCGCTCTGAGGGCCGTTGGACGCGCCAAAGAGCAGCAGCGCGCGCCCCCCCGGGAGGGCCTGGATCGCCGGGGAAGAGCGCAGGGCGAAGGCCCCCTGCCCCTTGTCCGCAAGGAGGTTCTTCAGCAACGCTTTGGGCGCGTTCTGGAGGCCCTGATCGAGGCGGAGCAGGATCACGTCGTCGGTCTCGGGTTTGTGCACCCCGATCAGGAAGGCGCCGGAGACCGGCCGGATCACCGGCTGGCCGAGGCTCTCGCCAAATTCGAGGGGCCCCGAGATGAAGTCGGGGGCCATGGCGGTGCCGTTCCACGGGGAACGAACGCAGGTCCCGAGCGGGGTGCCGTCCTGCGTGAGGCAGTCCTCCTCGTCGCAGTCCTTTCCGTCCCAGAGACACTGGTCGAGGGTGCAAGGGTCGTCATCCTCGCAAGCCAGGGAGATGGAGCAGCCCTCGGGGCCACCGGCGGCCCCAGCTTGCCCCCCCTCGGCGCCCCCTTGCCCCCCGACGCCCCCTGGCCCGGCCCCGGCCTCACCCCCGGCGCCCCCCGGCCCCCCCGCCTCGCCCCCCTGGCCTGCCCCCCCGCCCTTCCCCGCGGCTGGCGACCCGGAGGCCCCAACCCCCGCGGTCGGAGCCCCCTGCTCCCGCTGGAGAGGCTCGGTGTCGAGCAGCAGGGCGCACCCTCCGGCGCCGAGGGCCAGCGCCACGAGAGCCACGCGCGAGGGGAAGCTGGAGCGACGCATGTTCAGAATCTCCATAGAGCACCGAGGTGGGCCTGATCGGGGGCGATGCGGGCGCCAACCGTGGGGGCCGCGGGGGAAGCTCCGGAGCGCCACCAGAGGAAGGAGCCGACACCCACGCCCAGGATCGCGACCCCGGTGAGCGCGGTGCTGGTCCAGCGCAGGCGGTCGATGGGCTTCACCACGCTGTCCGGGCAGCGAGGGGAGCAGGACTCCTCCGCCTCGTTGGAGCGGCTGAGGGCCAGGAGCCCGGTGATCAGGGAGCCGACCGCCACGACACCGCTGGCGCCCAGGACCAGCACCGCCGGGGTGCGATCCGGCTGGGACGGGGGCGCCGGAGTCGGGGCCGCGGCGGGGGTCAGGGCGGGGGGCGGTGGGGGCGGCGCGGACGGCGTGGCGGAGGCCGAGGGCGCGCTGGTCGCCTCGCGTCGCCGCAGGTTGCTCACGCGGACCTGGATGGCATCCAGATCGTCGGCGCCGGAGGGCGCTGTGCGAAGGTAGACCTCGTAGGCCTCGATGGCCGCCGACAGGTTGCCCATCCGCTCGTGGGTGGCCCCGATGTTCTTCTGCTGCTCCGGCTTCGGGCACATCGCGTACGACCTCAGGAACGACCGCAGCGCCTCCTCGTATTCGCCGGCCTCGTAGTACGCGAACCCCGCCTCGAACACCTTGCGCGCCAGCTCATCCGCGCACTGGGCGGCGCCTTGCGAGGGGGCCCCCAGGCACAGCGAGGCGACGAGGAGCCCGGAAAGCAGGCGAAAAGAGTGCCGCGGCATGTCCCTCTCCAGCATACCGCGCCTCGCACCGACCCTCGTCAAAATACCCCACCCCGGCCCCTCCCCGGAGGCGCCCGGGCCGGTTATCCTTTGCCATGGCCACCGACCCCGACAAGGACGGAGAACACTTTGACATCGCCCTCGTGGGCGGTGCCACGGAGGACGGCGCAGGGCACAAGGTCCTGCGCCTCCGGCCCGAGGGGGCCTCCCTCGGCGAGATCCGACCGCTCCAGGAAGGGCACCCCATCCATGGCGAGGTGGTTCAACTCAAACCCAGGAAGGAGGCCCCCGCGGTGTGCGATGTCGAGGTGGCGGTCCGTGCCCCGGCCCCCCCTCCGAGCAACCCCACCGAGGCCCTTCCGCCGAGGCACGGCCCGGCACAGGTGTCAACACCTACCTATCGAGCCAACTGGGAGCGTATCTTTGGAGGGAAGAAGACCAACGACGGAGACGTGAACTGAGCATGCAACCAGCGCCTGGATGGATCCCTCCACCCCCCGCCAACCGCCGTCCATCCAGCCAGCGCCGGGTCCCCGTGCTCGCGGTGCTCGGGGGGCTGCTCGGGCTGCTCACGGTCGGCGCCCTCGCCGCCCACCGCCCCCTGCTCAAGTGGATGATCGACGCCCAGGCCTCCGCCCTGGGCCTCTCGCTTCGCTACGATGAACTCGAGGTGGGCCTGGGCACGGTCTCCATCACCAAGGCTCGCTTTGGCCTCCTGGGGCAGAAGACGCTGGTGGGGGAGGCGACAAGGGTAGACTTTGACCCATCCCTTTTCGGAGCCAGCCGGGTCACGGCGCGAGACGGGCGGGTGATCGGGGTGGGGCCGCTGCGGACGATCCTGGAGGGGGTCTCGCGCTGGCGCTCCCGGCACGGGGATACCAGCGGCATTGAGGTCGCAGGGCGCAACCTGACGCTGGAGCTACGGGACGACGCGGCGGGGGCGCCGTGGCTCCAGTTCACGGGCGCCAGCGCCACGCCCTCGGGCAAGGGGGGGCTGCTGCGGGCGGCGCAGACGACGGTGTTTGGCCTGGGCGTGGGGGCGACGTCCCTGGGCTGGCAGTCCCGGAGCCAGGGGCTCTCGCTGTGGCTGGGGGAGGCGGGGGAGGCCGCGAGCCACTCCCGTATGGAAGTTCTGTCGACCAGCACGCCGACGGTGCGGGTGGCGATGAAGAACGCGCCGCTGGCGTCGCTGGCGCAGCCGCTGGGTCTCCCGGGGGCGGGGGGTGCGTCGGTGGACGCGCAGGCGGAGCTGGTCTTCCCGGCAGGCCAGGGGATGCAGGGGGGGTTCAAGGGGGCGGTGCAGGGGGTGACGCTGGCGGGGACCGAGTGGTCCGGGCTGACGCTGGGGCCGACGCAGTTCGGGTCGAAGGTGGTCAGCAACCCGGAGGGGACCCAGGTCACCTTCGATGGCCTGAGCGTGCAGAGCGGCGGCATGGGGATGCAGGGGAGCGCCTCGTGGACACGGCAGGCGACCGGGGGGGCTCTCCAGGGGCAGCTCGCCGGGGTGGTGCCCTGCGGCATGATGGCCCGGAACGCCGTCGCGGCGGGGCTCGGGGGGCCCCTGGGCAACCTGGCGGGGGCCGTGGTCGGCGCGGCCATCGGGGGCCAGGTGACCATCGCGCTGGGCTTCCAGTTCGACACCCAGAACCCCCGGGCCGGCCGGGTCTCGCCCCAGATCGGCGTCGGCTGCAACCTGCAGGTCCCGTGACCAGCGCAGGTGGGGAAGACTTGCCTGGTGAACCTCCCCTCCGAGAACGGAGGGGCTTCTCAGAAGCCTCACGGCTGCTGAGCTACTTGCCGGGGTTCCGCCGGAACTACCTGGCTTCAGCCAGGATACTTGCTTGCTTGACAGAAACTTTTACGTCGCCCGTCGTGCGGGGCGACAACGCCGAAGTTTCTCGCTTGCCAAACATCATGGGCTTTCGACCCACACCCGGAGCCCGAGTTCTTCGGGATCCAAGCCAGACCACTTTGGCCGTTCTTCGCCGTCGAGACCACCCCCAAAGAACGAGGATCGGTCTTTTTATGTCCGACCCGAAGCGTGGTGGACCCCGGCGTGAACGCCGGGGGATGCTGCTACTTGCTCAGGGCTCCTGCTCGCGGAAAACGACGAGGTCATCGCGGTGGACGAGGAGGACCTCGTCGTCGTCGGCCTCGCGCTTGCGGCCGGCGGCGGCGGCGGCGTCGGCGGCGGAGAGCCTGGCGAGGCCGCGGCCCAGCTCGTTGCCCTCGGGGTCGAGGAGGGAGACCGAGTCGCCGACGCGGAAGTCGCCGCGGACGCCGAGGACACCGACGGCGAGGAGGCTCTTCCCGCGGGAGAGGACCGCCTCGGCGGCGCCGCGATCGAGGAGCAGGGCGCCCTGGGGGCGGAGGGTGAAGGCGATCCAGTGGCGGCGGGCGCCGAGGCGCTGGGTGGCGGGGACGAAGAGGGTGCCCACGTCGTCGCCGCGGAGCACCTGGGAGAGGATCCCGGGGACGCGCGCGTCGGCGATGACCACGGAGGCCCCGGCGAGGTTGGCCTTCCGGGCCGCCTCGATCTTGCTGTTCATGCCCCCGGTGCCGACGCCGGACGAGCTCTGGCCGGCCAGGGGCCTCGCCTCCCGGTCGACGTTGCGGACCAGCGGGACCCGCCTCTTCTCGTGATCGAGGAGGCCCTCGACGTCGGAGAGCAGCACGAGCAGATCCCCCTCGACCAGGGGGACCACCATGCTGGCGAGCTGATCGTTGTCGCCGAAGCGGATCTCCTCGACCGCCACCGTGTCGTTCTCGTTGATGATGGGGAGCGCCCCGGCGCTGAGGAGCGCGCCCAGGGCCGCGCGGGCGTTGTTGTCCCGGTGCCGGTCCGCGAGATCCGCGTGGGTGAGCAGCACCTGGGCCACCGGGACGCCGACCTCACCGAAGGCCTCCTCGTAGCGCTGCATCAGCACGCTCTGGCCGGCGGCGGCGGAGGCCTGGAGCCACGCCATCTCGCGGGGGCGCTCCTTGAGGCCCAGCTTGCTGAAGCCGAGGGCGATGGCGCCGCTGGAGACGAGGACGAAGTCGCGCCCTCCCTGGCGTAGCTCGACCAGCTCTCGAGCGAGGCGCCGGTACACCTCGCGGTCGGCGGCGAGGGTCTTGGAGCCAATCTTGAGGACGACACGGCGCGCCCGACGGAGGGCGACGCGCTCGCTGATCTCTGCCATGATCGGCCCTTACTAGCGAAGGCACGCCCCGGGCGCCACTGCCCCCGGCTCACCCCCGGCGAGGCTGGTCCTGGAAGCGCTGGGTGCGGCGGGTCTCGATGGCCAGGCGGGCCAGCTGATCGGCGCGCTCGTTGAGCGGGACGCCGGCGTGGCCCTGCACGTACACCAGGCGCACGCCGGGGCGCGCGGCGAGGGCGCCCCGGATCTTGAGGATCAGCTCGGTGTTGGCCTTGGCCTTCCAGCCCTTGGTCAGCACGCCGATCGAGTACTGGCTGTCGGTGTGGATCACCAGGCTCTTCCCGGGTTCACCGGCATGCTCCAGGGCGCGCAGCACCGCGGTCAGCTCGGCGATGTTGTTGGTGGCCGAGCCCAGGTACTCGCTCAGCTCGGTGCGCTGCTCACCGGAGAGCAGGACGACGCCCAGCCCGGCGGGCCCCGGGTTCCCGGAGCAGGCGCCGTCGGTGTACGCGATCACCCCGTCCGCAGGCGCCACGGTCGGCGGCGCGCCGGCCCGGGCAGGCGCCGCGGGGGCGCCGCCCTTCGAGGCCGCCCCGCGCTCCACCGCCTCGGCCTCGCCGCAGGTGGAGTCGGGCAGCGGTCGCGGATCCAGGATCGTCAAATTGGCCGCTCGCGCCTGGTATTTCCGGCCGTCGTTGGCCTTGTAACGGACCTCGACCACGCCCTTCTCCACGAGCAGCGAGCCGTCCTCGTTGGCCCTCGCGAAGACGCTCTGCTCCTTCAGCCGGGCCTTCACCCACGCCATCGCTCAGCCCACCTTCCCCAGGAGCGCGGTGTACCCGCGGCCCTCCATCGGTTCAAAGCTCACCGGCAGCCCCGAGCCCTTCCACCCGCGCTCGATGACCGAACCAAACGCGTCCCGGACGCCGTCGAACCCGGCCCGTTGCTCGACGATCTCGGTGTAGCCCGCCGCCACGAGCTGCTCGGCGGCGCGCAGCGAGCGCTGCCCCGAGCGGCACCCGAGGACCAGGCGCGCATCCCGGGGGAAATGGGCGCCCATGACCTCGAGAAAATCCGGGTTGGGTACCCGGACCCCTCCCGCGCTGGTGTGGAGCAGCGGGACGTTGAAGGCCCCCAGCGGGTGCCCCTCCAGGAACTCGCCTTCGCTGCGTACATCCACGTAAAGAGCGCCCGCCTCGCAGAGAGCAAAGGCCTCTTCAGGGGACA
Source organism: Polyangiaceae bacterium (assembly GCA_025453595.1). Lineage (GTDB taxonomy): Bacteria > Myxococcota_A > Polyangia > Polyangiales > Polyangiaceae > JANWXX01. The sequence goes on along the minus strand of JALOQB010000026.1, from coordinate 25,091 downwards.
CCCGCCGGACGTTCGTTGCCATGGCGCAGGGCTAGCTTTAGAGGAGGGCCGTGGCAAGACGACGCTTGGTGATCCTCGGCGGCGGCGCGGCGGCGGTGACGACGGCGCGGCGGCTGCTTCGCTCCGGGGACGGCTCCCTCGACCTGACGCTGATCGCCCGGCACCCCTGGATGACCCCGGGCCAGCGCCTCGCCGCCGTCGCCGCCGGGCGCCTCGACCCGGGGCAGGCCGCGGCCCCTCTTCGCCCCCTGCTACCCGGATGCAAGCTCCGGATCGCCGAGGTGGTCGGGGTCGATCCGATGAGCCGGCAGGTCCAGCTGCGGGGGCCCGAGGTGGAGGCCGGGCTCTGCCCGCCTTCCCTCCCCTACGACGACCTGGTGCTGGCCCTGGGCGCCGCGCCGGCCCCCCGACCGCCAGCGCTCCCCTTCCACGACCTCGCCTCGGCCCTCGCGATCCGCCGACGCCTCGCCTCGACCCTCGCCCTCGCCGCCCGCGAGGAGAGCCCTCGCAAGCGCAGGACCCTCCTCACCGCGGTCATCCTCGGCGGGGACCCGCTGGCCTGTGCCCTCGCCGCCGAGCTCCTTGCCGAGCTCCGCCGCGCCGCGGTCCGGTGGCCCCTCCTCGATCCGACCGACCCCCGCGTCGTGCTGATCGCGCCCGCTGGCCTCCTGCCGGACGCTCCCCCGCGCATCGCCCAGGCCGCCCGGCGCGCCCTGCATGACCACGGCGTCGAGCTGCACCTCTCGATCGAACCCCGCACCCTCCAGGAGGACCACGTCGTCCTCGACGCAGAGCGCATCGACACCAGGCTGATCCTGACCACCCTCGACCCCGCTGCCCCGCCCTGCCTCACCCCCTTCCGCGGCGCCCTCCCCCGGGTCCCGGTCTCCCCCACCCTGGCCAGCTCCTCCTTCCCTGGCGTGTGGGCCCTCGGCGCCTGCGCCGATGCCCCCGGCTCCCTCCCCTGGGATCGGGACGCCCACGCCGACCTCGTGGCCCGCGGCCTGTTGCCTCGAAAAACCTCCCCCTCCCCCCTGCGCCTCCTCCCCCTCGCCCCCGGCCTCGGCGCCGGCTCCCTCGGCCCTCTCCCCCTCCCTTCCTCGATGGTATGGAACCTCTCTACCATCGACGCGCTGGCGCGCTGGTGGCCTGGCTCCTCGTGGCTTGAGCGGCTCCTGGGCCAGGCAGGGCCGGGGCTCCTGCCCAGCGCTCCCGACCCTGCCCCCGCGGCGCCCTCCCTCCCGCTGCCGCCCATCCCCCTCGACGGTCCCACCGCCGTGGGCTTCCCTTTCACCATGCCGCTGCCCCCTCCTGGCGCGGACCCGGTGAGAAAAATGAGTGCGGCAAAAAAATAATGCTTGCGAAGGGCGCTGGTTGATGTAGAAACGCCTTCACCAACCGCGGGGCTGTAGCTCAGTTGGGAGAGCGCATGCATGGCATGCATGAGGTCAGGGGTTCGAACCCCCTCTGCTCCACCGCGTAAGTAAAAACCCTACCAGTGACCTGGTGGGGTTTTTGCCTTTTGTCCTTCCCCTTGACCCTGCGCTGCACCAGGTCCTCCACTGTTCTCATGCAACGCAGGCTCCTGGCCACCGCGCTGGCGCTCGCCCTGATGACCCAGGCCCCCCGGGCCCAGGCCGACGTCATCAAGGATTTCGTCAACGCGCTCCTGCTGGTCGCGGTCGTCGGGACGGTGACCATCGGGACCGCCGAGGCGCTGACGGTGGCGGCGACCTACAAGAATGCCCGGGCAGCCCACCGCCGCGAGGATCCATCCGCCGGGTGGATCGGGGTCGGCGCGGTCGGCGGCACGCTCAACATGGCCGCGGGGGGGCTGATCTTCGCGGGGAGCCTGCCCCGCACCCGCGAGGTCGCCTGCGGAGACCCACCCAATCCTCCCCAGCTGAGGCCGGTCCCGAACAGCCCGGGCTGGTGCCTGGATCGGGAGCCTGCCAGCGTCGGTGGGCTGGTCGCCGGGACGTTGCTGGTCGGGTTCGGGGCCTTTGCGCTGGGGAGCGCGGGCTGGGCGATCAAGAACGCTCCGGACGAGCGGGCGGCGCCGATGAGCCCCGGGACGGTGCCGGTCGCGGTGGGGTTCCAGCTGCCGGCGCTGAGCTTCTGATGAGGCTCCAGGAGCGCCTGACCGCGCTGGGACGCTGGGGGGCCGTGGGGGTGCTGGTGGGGCTGCTCTGCGGGGCCAGCTCGGCGCTTTTCCTGTGGCTGCTTGAGCTGGTGACGAGGGTACGCAGCGGGGACGAGCGGCTGGTGTACGCGCTGCCGGTGGCGGGGCTGGGGATCGGGTGGGTGTACGAGCGCCTGGGGGCCTCGATCAAGGGAGGGAACAACCTGGTGCTGGACCGGGTGCACGACGGGGGGCCGCCGATCCCGGGGCGCATGGCGCCGCTGGTGCTGCTCGGCACCGTGGCGACGCACCTGTTCGGCGGGAGCGCGGGGCGCGAGGGGACCGCGGTGCAGATGGGGGCGAGCCTGGCGGATGGGCTGGCGCAGCGGCTCCGGGCGAGCGAGCCGCTACGGCATCAGATCCTGGCGTCGGGCATCGCCGGCGGGTTTGGCGCGGTGTTCGGCACCCCCATCGCGGGCACCCTCTTCGCGCTGGAGGTGGTCGTGCTGGGCCGCATGGACTACGGCGCGCTGGTGCCGGCCCTGATCGCCGCTCTCGTCGGCGATCTGACGACCCATCACCTCGGCGTCGGTCACACGGTCTACCCGTCGCCGTCCCCGCTGGCGATGAGCCCCTCGCTGCTGCTGCGCTGGGTGCTCTTCGCCGCCGTGGTGGCCCTGGTCACCACGGCCTTCATCGAGCTGACCCACGGGCTCAAGAAGCACGGGGAGCGGCTCGTCCCCCGGCTCCCGCTGCGCATGGCCCTCGGCGGCGCCCTGCTGGTGGTGCTCTGGAAGCTGGTGGGCACCAGCGACTACCTGGGCCTCGGCGTGCCGACCATCGAGCGCGCCTTCCGCGACCCGACGCTGCCCCCCCACGCCTTCGCCCTGAAGCTGCTGTTCACGGCGATCACCCTGGGCGCAGGCTTTCTCGGGGGCGAGGTGACCCCGCTGTTCTTCGTGGGCGCCACCCTCGGCAACGCCCTCGCCCGACCCCTCGGCCTCCCCATCGAACTGGCCGCTGGCGTCGGCCTCGCCGCGGTCTTTGCGTCCGCATCCAATGCGCCCCTGGCCCTCTCGATCATGGCCGTCGAGCTCCTAGGCGCCGCCGTGCTCCCCCACGCGGTGCTCGTCTCGGTCCTGGCGTTTCTCCTCTCGGGCCACCGGAGCATCTACCCCTCCCAGCGCATCGCGCGCACCAAGCACGGCCAGCCTCTCCCGGCCCCGATCCCGCTGCGCGACCTGCCGCCCGACCCCTGATACGCCGCCAGAGGCGCACCACTTGCGGGCCCTCTCCGGGCCTGGCAAGCCGCCAGGGCGCAGGGCTCGCCGGAGACCGCGCAAGGGTTGCGCGTCAAGCTGGGTAAACAGGGAACCTTGTGCAGCACCGCAGCTGGCGTTCTTTTCGCATGGCGGGCGTGAGCCCCGAGGACCTGTGCATGAGCGACACGAACGAAGCGAGCCCGCCCCCCTCTTCTCTTCCGGAGCTGGTGGTGGGGGTGGGGGCCTCCGCCGGCGGCCTGGAGGCGCTGGAGCGGCTGGTGGAAGGGTTGAAGCCCGGGCTGCGGTGCGCGCTGGTGGTGGTGCAGCACCTGTCCCCGGAGTTCCAGAGCCGGCTGGATGAGCTGCTGGGGCGCCGGTCGGGGCTGCCGGTGGTGAAGGCCGAGAGCGGGCAGCGGCTCCAGGCGGACACGGTGTACGTGACGCCGCCAGGGCAGGAGGTGCTGGTGCAGGGGGGCAAGCTGCAGCTTGTACCGATGGCGAGCACCGCGTCGACGGGGCACCTGATCGACCTGCTACTGCGCTCCATCGCCCACGACATGGGGCCGCGGGGGGCCGCGGTGATCCTCTCCGGCACGGGCACCGACGGGACCCGGGGCGTCCGCGAGGTGCACGGGGCCGGAGGGGCGGTGCTGGTCCAGCTCCCGGAGAGCGCCGAGTTCGACGGCATGCCCCGGAGCGCGCTCGAGACAGGGCTCATCACCCGGGCGCTGAGGCCCGAGGAGATGCCGGCCGCGCTGGCCGCGCTGGTGCAGGAGATCCAGGCCGCGGGGCCCCACCCGCAGCAGCTCGCGAGCGCCGTGCTGGAGCGGCTGCTGGAGGCCTATGGCCTCGACTTTTCGGTGTACAAGACCGCCAGCGTCCAGCGACGCATCGAGCGGCGCATCGAGCTGACTCGTTGCAGCAGCATGGTCGATTACGCAGCCCTGCTGGCCCACTCGACGGAGGAGCTGGAGCAGCTCTACCACGACCTGCTGATCGGGGTGACCCGCTTCTTCCGGGACGAGGAGGCCTTCGAGCAGCTGGAGCGGCGGGTGCTGCCGGAGCTGCTGCAAGAGCTGCCCGCGGGCGAGGCGTTCCGGGTCTGGGTGGCGGGCTGCGCGACGGGCGAGGAGGCCTACTCGCTGGCGATCGTGATCCAGGAGGCGATGGAGGCCGCGCAGCTCCGGGTTCCAGTGCGCATCTTCGCCACCGACATCCACGGGCGAGCGCTCAAGGTGGCCAGCACCGGGGTGTACCCGGAGGCCGCCCTGGAGGCGGTCTCCCCGGAGCGCCGGCGCCGCTTCTTCACCGAGCGCAACGGCCACGTCCAGGTCAGCTCCGAGCTGCGCTCGATGGTGGTCTTCGCCCCGCACAACCTGCTGCGCGACGCGCCCTTCACCCGGCTCGACCTGGTCAGCTGCCGTAACCTCTTGATTTATCTGCAAAATCCGGCGCAGCAGAAGGCCATCAGCCTGTTCCATTTCGGGCTGCGGCAGCGGGGGGTGTTGATGCTGGGGCCCAGCGAGACGACGGGCGAGCTGGCGGACGAGTTCGATTCGATCGACGTGCGCTGGAAGCTCTTCCGCAAGCGCCGCGACGCGCGGCTGACCCGGGAGCTCCAGGCGACCAGCGGCCAGACCAGCCGGCGCCGGCTCTCGGCGGCGACCCCCTCGCTCCCCGGGGACCCGCGGCTCCTCGGCGTCTACGATAGCCTGCTGGACGAGGTCATCCCCCCCAGCTTCCTGGTGAACGGCCAGCGAGAGCTGACCCACACCTTCGGCGGCGCCGGGAAATACCTGCGAATCCGCGATGGCCGGATGAGCGGGGAGCTGACCGATCTGCTGGACGGGGAGCTGCGCCTGGCGGTGGCGAGCGTGCTGCAGCGCTCCTTCCACGACCGGACGATGGTGAGCATCCGCGGGATCCAGTGCCGCGGCGCCGAGGGGTCCTCGACGCTGCGGGTGACGGCGCGCCCCATCCACAACCGGCGCAACGGCGACGTCTTCGCGCTGGTCTCGCTGGAAGAGCAGGTGGAGCAGGACGTCAAGGCCACCACGGAGCAGCTCTCGGAGGCGTCCAAGGCCCAGATGCAGGCCCTGGAGAGCGAGCTGCGCTACACCAAGGAGAACCTGCAGGCCACCATCGAGGAGCTGGTCACCAGCAACGAGCAGCTCCAGGCCACCAACGAGGAGCTGGTCGCCGCCAACGAGGAGCTCCAGACCACCAACCAGGAGCTCCACTCGGTCAACGAGGAGCTCCACACCATCAACACCGAGTACCAGCGCAGCATCGCCGAGCTCACCGACCTGAACCTGGACATGGACCACCTGCTCGCCAGCACCGAGGTCCACACGCTTTTCCTGGATAAAAACCTGCAGATTCGCCGGTTCACGGCCCGCGTCACCGAGGTCTTCAACCTGATCCCCCAGGACGTCGGGCGCAGCGTCGAGGCCTTCCGCCACAGCCTGCGGCGCCCCGGGCTCAACGACGCGCTGCGGGCCGTCAGCAACGGGGCGGCCCCCATCGAGGAGCACGTCCAGGACCTCCAGGACCGCTGGTACCTGCTCCGGATCCTCCCCCACCGGCGCGGCCCCCAGATCGACGGCGTCGTCCTCACCCTCATCGACATGACCCGGCTGCGCCGCGCCGAGGAGGAAGCCAGCCGCCGCCAGGCCCAGCTCTCCAGTATCCTCAAGAACCTGCCGCTCCAGGTCTTTGTCACCGACCAGCAGGGCCGCTGCATCCTCTCCAACCACGCCTTCCACGATCACCTCGGCTGCGACCCGGACGGGCGCCCCGCCGAGGAGGCCTTCCCCGCCGAGCTCACGGCCCCTCTCCTCGCCACCGACGCCCAGGTCCTCCGCAGCGGCACCACCATCGAGAGCGAGATCAACCTGCCGGACCCCGCGGGCCCTCGCACCTACCTGTGCCTGAAATTCCCCCTGCGCGAGCAGGATGGCACCATCTCCGGGGTCGGCACCACCCTCACCGACGTGACCGGGCTCAAGCGCGCCGAGCAGGCCGCCCAGCGGTCCGTCGCCCAGCGCGATCGCTTCCTCGCCACCCTGTCCCACGAGCTACGCAACCCGCTCTCCGCGATCCTCAACGCGGCCCTCGTCCTCGACCGCCCCGGCACCACCGACGCCGCCGACTCCACCCTCTGGCGCCAGGTCATCCTCGACGGCGCCCAGCACATGACCAGGCTCCTGGAGGACCTGCTCGATGTCGCCCGCATCACCCAGGACAAGCTCATCGTCGAGCGCGCCCCCATGGACCTCCTCGAGAGCGTCCAGGGCGCCCTGCGCGAGGTCCAGCCTCGCCTCCAGGAGAAACAGCTTCACCTCTCCCTCGACCTGCCCCCCGCACCGGTGCGGCTCCTCGGCGATGCCAGCCGCATCCAGCAGGCCATCGGCAACCTGCTCTCCAACGCCGCGCGCTACACCCCTGCCCACGGGCGCGTGCGCCTCTCGCTCACCATCGACCAGCGCGAGGCCCTGCTCCGCGTCCAGGACAGCGGCATCGGCATGAGCGCCGAGACCCTCCAGCGGGTCTTCGAGCCCTTCTTCCAGGGCCACGCCCCCGGCTCTCGCGGGCGCGACAGCGGCATGGGCATCGGCCTCGCGCTGGTCCGTCGCATCGCCGAGCTCCACGACGGCGCCGTCACCGTGTCCAGCAAGGGAGAGGGCTCGGGCAGCGAATTTACCCTGCAATTCCCCCTCGACGACGCCCCGCTCCTCGTGCCCCCTGCCCTCCCCGATCCCCCCGCCGGCCTCCGTCTCCTCCTCGTCGAGGACGACGTCCACAACCGGGCTGGCCTCACCAAGCTCCTCGAGATGGATGGCCTCCAGGTCATCGCCGTCGGCAGCGGGGAGGACGCGCTCCAGGTCTTCCCTGCCGCCGCCCCCGAGGCCATCCTCCTCGACATCGGCCTCCCCGGCATCGACGGCCACGAGACCTGCCGCCGCCTCCGCGTCCTGCCCGGCGGCGACCGCGTCGTCATCCTCGCCCTCACCGGCTTCGGCCAGCAGAGCGACCGCAACGCCACCTCCGCCGCCGGCTTCTCCGATCACGTCGTCAAGCCCATCGTCCTCGACGACCTTTACCTCGCCCTCAACCGCGCCCTCCTCAACGCCGGCCGGCCCCCCGCTCGCTGACCCCTCACTCGCTCGCCACCCGCGTCAGCCAGTCCAGCAGGCACGCTCGCTCCTCCTCCGTCAGCAGATCCCCGCCGAGCGGCATCGCGGCGCCCCCGCAGCTCGGCTCCGCCGCGGTCTTGTCGTACAGCGCGCTCTTCTCCGGCGCCTCCGCGTCGATCAGCGCTACCCCGCTGCACACCGCCCCCTTCACCCCCCGCAGCCTCCCCACCAGATCCGGCGACTCCAGATCCAGATCCCCCAGCTTGCTCGCCGCCGAGTGGCAGCCCGTCGAGCAGTGCTGCTTCAGCACCGTCGCCGGCGCGTCGCAGGGCTCGCCGCCCCCCTGTCCGGAACTTCCGGATGACCCGGCGCCACCGCCGATACCTGCGCCGCCCTGTCCGGAGTTTCCGGATTCGCCGCCCTGTCCGGAACTTCCGGACTCCCCTCCGGCGCCGCCCTGGTTGACGCGAAACCGGTCAGGATCGCTGAGGTCGCCGGCGCAGGCGAGCGAGAGCAGGGGCAAGAGGAGGAGCAGGTAAGAGCTGGAGTACCGCATCGAGGTGCACCGTCAAGGATTGGTCGAGAGCGCCGCCGGCGACGAAGCGGTCGCCTGGCTCCGGGTTGAACGAGGAGAAGAAGCGCTGGTAATCGCCCCCGAGGCGTAGCTCGAAGCGCTCGTGCAGGGGGAGGGCGACCCCGAGGCGCGCGTCGACGGAGCCGGCCTCGATCCGGGGAAAACGAGCCTTGGCCGGGCCTGCTTCCCGGGTCTGACCGTAGCCTGCGCCGAGGAGCAGGGCGACGGGGCCAGCGCCGAGGCGAGCGTCGAGCCCCCCGCGGAGCACGCGGTAGGAGGCGTCCGGGAGGTCATCGCCCCCGCCGTCGAAGAGGAAGGACCAGCCGCCGTAGGTGACCTCGGCGCCGAGGTGAGAGCGATCCCCGAGGGGGGCGGTGAGGCGGGCCCCGACGCGCCAGCGACGGAAGGACGTGGCGAGGGTCTCGCCGCGCGGCAGCGAGGAGCGGAGCCCGAGGGTGGTGGAGAAGGAGCCCAGCAGCACCAGACGGCGCAGGATCGGGACATGGGTGCGCGCCAGGGGGCCCAGCTCGACGGCGCCGCCAACCCCGGGCGCCGCGAACACGTCGTACGAGCGCAGGTTGGGCGTGAAGGCGTCGTTGTAGCGGAGCCGACGCATCGACAGCTCGGGGCCGACGGCGAGGGACAGCAGCGGGACCGAGCGCCGCGGGGCCTTCTCTTCGGGCGGCGGCGCTGCCGGCTCGGCAGGGGGCGGTGGAGGCGAGGCCTCGACCGGCGGGCGAGGTTTCTCGGACGGAGGAGGGGGCGGGGGTGGGGTGATGCCGGCCTGCTGGAGCGACACCTTGATGCTGGCCAGCCGGTCCTGCGACGACACCGTCGTGTCCAGCAGCACCTTGCCGGCTGCATCGACGCCGATCAGCACCGTATCGCCCTTTTTCCGCGCGATCCCGATGACCACCGCGTCCAGGCCCAGCTCCTTGGCGATGGCCTGGAGGGCGCTGTCGAGGGCCTTGCGCCGCGGGGGCGGCGCCAGGTGCCCTTCCAGCTTGCCAGCGAGGCCGCGCTTCGCCAGCCCCTTGCGGACCTTCTCGTTGACCTCATCCGACGACGAAGCGGCCTCCTTCAGCTCGCCCTGGAGCTCGGAGCCCCCGGGGCCTTCGGTGGCGTGCCCCACTGTTTTGGATTCAGTTTGCGCCGATGCGACGGAAGGGACGAGGAGGGCGGCGGGGGCGACGAGCAGCAGGGAGAGGACGACGGCCAGACGCCGCAGAGGGGTGCGCGGAGAGGACACGTTCAGGCGAGCATACCCGCGATGCGGCCCTTGGGTAGCTCGGCGCTCCCGAAGTCGTCGAGGGGGGCCCCCTGCCCGTTCTTCACGCCGACGGCGGAGCCGATGGTGTTGAGGAACTGGTTGTGGGTCACGAACTGGTACTTGGGCGCATCCGCGGCGTCGATGAACTTGCCCGTGGAGAGGGCCCCACCGCAGCCCCCTGCGCAGACGTAGGGCAGGTTCGTGCTCCCGTGAGGGGGCCCGGAGGCGAGGTCGTTGAGCCAGACGGCGACCCCCTGATCCAGCAGCTTGCCCGAGGGGGTATCGTACCCGTCGAGCCGCTCCAGCAGGTAGCGGAACCACCGGGCGAAGAGCCGGTCGATCTCGTGGTGCTTCTTGTCCGCATCGGGGATCGGATCGCCCTTGTCGCCGTCGCTGTTGATGCGGTGCGAGATGTGGTGGAAGCGCTCCTGCTTCACCCCGTTGATCACGTACTGCGTCTGGTCGTTCCCGTTGCCGATCTGGAGCGTCATCGCGTGGTGCAGCCCGCACGAAGCCGAGAGCGCGATGATGTCCATCTGCATCTTCACGATCATGTCGATCTGGTCGTCGTCGCTGATCTTGCCCGGGTCGATCTTGGTGAAATCGCTGTACCGGGACGCAGGCAGGTGGCACGCGAGCTTGAGCTCGAGGTCGCGGACCGCATCGAAATGGGTCTGGAGCCGCTGCTGATCGCTCTTCGAGAGCGCCGGGCTGCTCATCAGCGCCTGCATCTGCGACCGCACCAGGTCGTTCACGCTGGCCCGCTGGAGCGCCAGCTTGTTCTGCGCCTCCACGCTGGCGTCGGGCTTCCCGAAGACAAGCGTGTAGGCCGTGAGCGGGTTGTCGATGGCAGCGACGCGCTTGCCGGCGTCGCTGTACGAGATCACATCCGGCAGGTACGCCCCCTTCTGGCCTGCGTAGAGGTTGAGGGGCTGACCGCCAGCCTTCATCCCCCGGGCGATGCGCCAGTCGATGGACTCGTTGGTGGCCAGCGACTTGTTGCCGTTCACGCCGTCAGGCTTGGAGGCCGTCAGGCACTGGAGCCCGCCGTCCGCGTGGCCGCAGCCGCTGTACGAGAAGTTGTACTTGCAGCCGCGGACGAGCAGGAGCCTCGGGGCAAAGTCAGCGAGCTCGCTCACCGCGCGCCCCGCGTCTGCCTTCATCGAGGCGACCGTGAGGGGACCGAGCGCCGAGGGCCAGAAGCGCTCCGGTTCGCTGCCCGTCGCCTGCTGCACGCCGTTGCCCTGGCGCACGAAGACCGCGAAACGATGGGCCGGAGGGCCGTCCGCACGGGCAGCGCGCCGCGGCTGGAGTGACTCGAGGAGCGGCAGGGCAAGCACGGCACCGGCGGCCCCGCGGAGGAAGAAACGACGGGAGAGGTTGGACGGGTTCACGGGGCACCTCCTTCGACGGGCCTGGCCCGGAAAACATCGCTGACCGCCAGCTTCACCAGGATCTCGGTGGCCGCCGCCCCGGAGCGCGAGGACTCCGCAAGCTGCTCCACCCAACCTCGCTCGACCTCCCCCGGCTGGCGACCGAGGGCGTACTCCATCCAGTTGCGCGAGTAGCAGCGGTGCACCTGCGCGCTGCTGGCCAGCACGTTCATCAACCCCGGCGCTCCATCGAAGGACTTCACCTCGCCGTCGATCTTCATCGAGGCCTTCGCGTCCACCGGCTGCCCGTTGTCCGTCGAGCGCCAGGCGCCCACCGTGTCGAAGTGCTCGAAGGCGAAGCCGATCGGGTTGATCTTGGTGTCGTGGCACCCCTTGCCGCAGCCCTCGGTGTGCGCCGCGACGCGCTCCCGGTTGGTCTGGCCGGGCTTCTGCTCGGGCAGCGGCGGGATCATGTTCGGCGCCGTCAGCTTCTCGCACAGGATCTTGAGGTTGATGGTCACCCCCCGATGGATGGGATCGGACTGCACCAGACCACCATTCTTCGAGAGGAAGCCGACCTGCGTCATCACTCCGGCCCGCTGCTTTGGATCCAGCTCGACCTTCTTGAACTCCGGACCCACCCCTGCTGGCAGCCCGTAGAACGGCGCCAGCTTGTCGTTCACGAAGGTCACCGGCGAGGTGAGCACCTCGCGCAGCCCCCCCTGCTGCTTGGCCACCACCTCCTCGAAGAACAGCCGGGCCTCCTGCTTCAGCAGCGGCTCCAGGTCCTTCGTGAACTCGGGGAAGAGCGAGGAGGACTTGGTCACCTTCCCGTAGCCTGCGGTCTCGAAGAGCTGGTTGTGGAAGGACGTGAGCACCGCCGTGGCTCGCCCGTCCTTCAGCAGCGCCCTCGCCCACTTCTCCACCCCCGCCGCGTCCGCCAGCTCCCCTGCCTCTGCCGCGTCCAGGAGCTCGTCGCTCGGCATCGAATTCCAGAGCGCGTACGAGAGGCGCGAGGCCACCTCGAAGCCCCCGAGCCACACCCGATCCCCGCTCGCCTTCGTGCTCGCCTCCACGCGGTACAGGAAGGCCGGCGACTGGAGGAACGCATGGAGCGCCAGCTGCACCCCGGCCGCCAGCGGATCCCCTCCCACCAGCTCGACCCCCTTCTCGAACAGCGCCGCGTACCCGCCGATCTCGGCCTCGGTCAGCGGACGGCGGAACGCTCGCCGCCCGAACCCCTGGACAAACGCCCTCGCCCGCTCGATGCCACCCCCGGGCAGCCCCGGCGGCAGGATCTTCGCCAGCTTCTGCGGGTCCTGCGCCACCTGCTGCGCCACCTCCTCGGCCGCCGTCTGGTACGCCGCCCAGTGCAGGTTCGATACGCCCTTCTGCTCCACGTCCGTGTCAAACTGCGTCGTCGGATCCGGCGGGAACCCCGTCGAAAGACCCGGTACCGCGTCCAGGCGCAGCAGATCCTTCACCGTGTTCTCCCACTGCGTGTGCGATAGCCGCGGCAACCTCGTCGACGGCGCCACCCCCAGCGGCGCCGCCCCCCCGCTGTTCGTCCCTCCGCTGCTGGTCCCACCCCCGTTGGCCCCGCCCACCTGTGTCCCGCCCGCGTTGCTGGTGCCTCCAGGTCCGCCCTGACCCCCTCCCGCCCCCGGGCCCCCGGTTCCGGGAGGACAGTCGGTGCAGAGGCTGTTCTGGGGGTCGCCGATCTGACCTGTGCAAGCCAACGAGAGGACCGTCGCGCCGACCAGGGCGACCACCAGGGCGCGCCCGGTTCGTATCGATTCGAGGCTGGATGATTTCATGCGGTACTGCTCCCGGTGGTCAACCAGGAGTCATGTTCGCCGCCAGCGGCCGAGACCGTCAACAAGGTCGAAAAAGATTCGTTGGCACCCGCAACCCATGCGCGCCAAAGAGGGCCATGGCCCTCCCTGTGTCCAATCTGGATGACGTGCTGACCCCTCACCGCAGCGACGAGACCACCTTCGAGATGCAGATCGCAGATGGGTGGCAGCAAGGTCGAGGTGCCTTCGGGGGGCTGGTGCTGGGGGGCATGGTGAGGGCGCTGAGCGAGCAGATGGGGGACACCACAAGAAAATTGCGCTCGCTCACCGCGGAGATCGTGGGTCCGGTCCAGGTGGGCCCGGCGGCGATCGAGGTGGAGCTGCTGCGACAGGGCAACGCGGTGAGCGCGTGGAGAGCTGTGCTGCGGCAAGGGGAAGGGGTGCAGGCGCATGCGGTGGGGGTCTTCGGCGCGGCGAGGGCGGCCGCGCCCTCGTGGCAGCGACTGGTGCCCCCAGTCATGCCCCCCTGGGAAGGGGTCGAGGCCATCCCCGCGGAGTCACCTTTCGCTCCGGTGTTCACCCGGCATTTCGAGTACCGCCCCACGGGGCCGCTGCCCTTCTTTGCGGGCCCTCCGGAGGCCGCCGGCTGGGTGCGCCCCCGGCTCCGCGCCACCCGCCTGGACGACGCGTACCTGACCGCGCTGGCGGACGCCTGGTGGCTGGCCGGCATGGCAGCGCTCGACGGGCCGCGCCCCTTCGCCACCCTCTCCTTCAGCCTGGACTGCGTCGGCGACGTCGGCGCGCTGGACCCGGAAGTACCCCTCTTCCACCGGGCCGTCGCCCCGGTCTCCCACGAGGGGTACGTGAGCGAGTACCGGGAGCTCTGGGGCCATGACGGGCGGCTGATCGCCCTCAACCACCAGACGACGGTGCTGATCAAATGACCCGACCCCTGCAGAGCGAGGGGCGGCCGCTGCGACAAAGACCCGTTGCTGCGACGGCGTGAGGGTGCCACCTTGCGGCCATGCCGCACGAGGCGAACGAGCGCCTCCTGTCCTTCGCGCGCTCCTGCCTGGAGCCGCTCCTGGAGCTGCTCGACCCGAGCAAGCGCCTCTTCTGGCCTTACCTGCTCTCCGCGGCGCTCCTGGCGACCGGGGTCTGGTGGTTGCGGGTGCGAAGCGCAGGGCGAACGACGCTGCTGGGGTTCCTGTTCCCGGCCCGGGTCTGGCTCCATCGGTCCGCGCTCCTCGACTACCGGTTCTTGCTGCTGCGGGCCCTGCTGGCGGCCTTGCTGCTGCCCCCGGCGCTGCTCTCGGCCCAGCGCATCGCCCTCTCGCTGGCCCTGGCGCTGACCCGCACCCTGGGGCCAGGCCCCGGCGCCGGGCTGCCGCCGCTCTGGGGGGTGGCGGCCCTCACGGCGCTCACCTTCGTGCTGGGCGACCTGGCGCGGTTCCTGGCGCACCTGGCGCTGCACCGCTCCCCGGTGCTATGGGAGTTCCATAAAGTACACCACTCGGCCGAGGTGCTGACGCCGTTCACGCTGCACCGGACCCACCCGCTCGAGGCGGCCTGGATGCGGGGCGCAACGGCGCTGGCGCTGGGGGCCTCGGCGGGGCTGTGCGCCTGGTTCTTCCGGGGGCGAGCCACGGTCTGGGAGCTGCTCGGCGTGGACGCGTTGAGCTGCCTCTGGACGTTCCTGGGCTCCAACCTCCGGCACTCGCACGTGTGGCTCTCGTTCGGCCCTGCCCTGGAGCACATCCTGCTGAGCCCGGCGCAGCACCAGCTCCATCACAGCAGCGACCCGCGGCACCACGACCGGAACCTGGGTGAAGCCCTGGCAGTGTGGGACTGGATGGCAGGCACGCTGCTCCCCTCCTCGCAGCGGCGAGAGCGCCTGACGTTTGGCCTGTCGCCGGGCGATGAAGGCCCAGGGGCGAGCGCCTGGTCCCTGCTGCTCACCCCCGTCCAGCGAGCGGCCCGGAGGCTACTTGCCCCCCCCGGGCGCACCGGGCCCTGACCCTGGCCGGCCTGCCACCAGATCCCTTGCCTGCGCCGCGCTCGTGGCGGCGATGACCCACCGGTCGAGCTGCTCTTCTTCCTGGCAACGCAGGATGGTCTCCCGGAGATCGAATGGAACATCCATACCGCGAGCGGCAAGGATCGCCAGGATAGCTTGAGCCTTGCCCTCGGCCTTCCCCTCGGCCTTCCCCTCGGCCTTTCCCTCGGCCTTGCCACGGGCTTCCCCCTGGGCGAGCCCTTCGGCGAAGCCCTCCTGCTTGCCCTGGCCGTAGTATTTTCTCGCGAACTCGCTCTGGTACTCGAATTTCTGAAGCATCATTGCCTCCAGAGCGCGCCGGACGCGCTCGTTCAATCTTGCGAGGATGAGGTCATGATAAATTCTGGCGCGCTCATCGTCGAGGCGGGCGAGGGCCACGATGGCCGCCAGAACCGTGTCTAGCCCTCCCTCGTTGTTGCCATGGGCGAGAGCGCTCAGCACGGCCATCTCAGGAAGCCGGGCGGCCTCGCCCGGGTCACGGATCGCCGGGAGAATCCCCGGACCGACGACCAGCGGAGCCCACGAACCTCGGGAGCCGAGGACAACCGG
This sequence comes from Polyangiaceae bacterium, assembly GCA_025453595.1. Taxonomy (GTDB): domain Bacteria; phylum Myxococcota_A; class Polyangia; order Polyangiales; family Polyangiaceae; genus JANWXX01. The sequence continues at coordinate 9,953 of JALOQB010000026.1, read as the reverse complement.
AGCACGAGCCCAGAGGGCGGTCGCTTCATCGAGGCAGAGCACGAGCACTTCGACAGGGCACTTCATCCTGGCCCGCAGCGAGGCCGCATAGACGGGCCAGGACCAGAGCTTTCGCTCATCGATACCGCGCTGAATTTCGATGATGATGCCCAGCACGGGCAGGCCATGCGCGTCGAGCAACGCAACGACTCCATCAGCGCGGTACTCGGTCACCATGGTCTGGGTGAAGCTGGTATCCGGCAAATCGAAGGAGGTGAACGGAGGCATGGGGAGCCTCAAGACGTCGCGCAGCAGAGCGACCGCAAGGGCTGGCTCGAAGCGGAAGAGCTCCGCCATGACGTCGTGTTCGACGGTGGGCATGGCACCGCACCTTGCGGGCCTCGTGCCGCGCTGGAGGCGGGGGAAACCCCGGGGAAGATGCGAGGGATAGGGTGGCGCGCCGCCAGGGTGAGGGTGGCGAATCGCCGCAGGTCAGGGCGTGTGCTGGGGGTCCGGGGGCTCGAAGGTGCTCATGGGCCGGGGCGCAGGGCCCGGGGCCTTCTCGTCCAGCACCAGCCCCGCCAGGTCCCCGAGCACAAAGCCTTCCTCGTCGGTGAAAACGGCCTCTCGGCCCAGCACCGTGTAGACCTGCGCGCTGCGTCCCAGCCACTCCAGGTGCTGGTCCGGGTGCCGCTGGAGCGTCACCGGCGCGATCTTCTCGACCCCGCGGAAATCAAGGGTCATCTCCCGCACTTTCTCCCCCACCTTCAGCTTTGCCCGCCGGATCCACATGCTGAGCAGGCCGCGGCCTGGCCCGATGAGCGCCACCGGCTTCCCGGGGCCCCGCAGCTCTTCCAGATCCAGCGCCCCCTTGTCGTCCCGGTGCTTGATCGTCACCTGAGGGGTGCGCAGGTCGAAGCGCTTGACGTCCGGGCTGCCGTCCGGTCGCTTCGACCCTGGCACCGTGTGCCGGCGCCACGCCCGCAAGGGCATCATGTCCTCGGTGTAGAGAACTTCCACATCGGCGATCTGCATGGGCCACTCCTGGCGGGTGACCGCGGCGAGGAGGCAACCGCGCTTCTCGACGCGGTAGCGCTCGACGATGGGCTGGCGGGTATCAGCGTGGCCGCTGCGGAGCTTGCGATCGACGAGGACCGAGGGGGTCATGTCGACGCCGGGGGGGCAGGAAGGGTAAGGGAGCTCGGGGATCTGATCGACGGCGTGGTGCTGGCGCTTGCAGGCGGGGGCGAGGAGGAGGAGGGCAGCCGCCGCGAGGAGGGGGGCCGTGGCGCGGTCGAGAGGAGGCATGGTACGAAGAGGGACCATGGAGGCCACGGGCTCTTTTTTTCAAGTACCGCCGTCGCTGGGCAACCAGTTTGACGACGATCGGGTGGTGCGCGGGTACCTGGAGCGGGTGACGCCGCCCGAGCTACGCCAGAACTGGGAGGGGGAGCTGCGGGGGCTCGGGGAGGCATCCGGGGGGCGGCTGTACCGGATGCAGCTGGAAGACAGGCTCCAGGAGCCGAGGTTGATCCCGTACGACCCCTGGGGCAAGCGGATCGATCAGATCGAGCTGACCCCCCTGTGGAAGGAGGCCGCCCGGATCGCGGCGACCGAGGGGCTGGTGGCGACGCCGTACGAGGGGGGCCTGGGGGCCTGGGGCCGCGTGCTGCAGTTCGCCAAGGTGTACCTGTTTCACCCCTCGACCGATGTGTACTCCTGCCCCCTCGCGATGACGGACGGGGCCGCGCGCACGCTGCTTACCCACGGGAACCAGGGGCTGATCGACCGGGCGGTGCCGCGGCTCACCTCGCGGGATCCGGAGCGGATGTGGACCTCGGGCCAGTGGATGACCGAGCGGACTGGCGGCTCGGACGTCGGCATCTCGGAGACCCGCGCGGTGCAGGATCACGAGGGAAACTGGAGGCTCCACGGGACCAAATGGTTCACCTCGGCCACCACCTCGCCGATGGCGCTGACCCTGGCACGACCGGAAGGCAACCCGGAGGGGGGCCGGGGGCTGGCGCTGTTTTACGTGCAGGTGAGCGGGGAGGACGGGTGGCGCAACCGCATCCTGGTCAACCGCCTCAAAGACAAGCTGGGCACCCGCAAGGTACCGACCGCCGAGCTCACGCTGGACGGCGCGCTGGCCCAGCCGGTGGTCGGGTTGACCGAGGGGGTCCGATCCATCACGCCGATGCTGAACGTCACCCGCACCTGGAACGCGGTCTGCGCCATCAGCGCCATGCGCCGCTCCCTGGCGCTGGCCCGGAGCTACGCCCGCCGGCGCGTCGCCTTCGGGGCCCCGCTCAGCGACAAGCCGCTGCACCTCGAGACCCTGGCGGGGCTCCAGGCCGAGTACGAGGCCGGCTTCCACCTGACCTTCTTCGCCGTCGAGCTGCTGGGGCGCGCCGAGCACCAGGAGGCCACGGAGACCGAGCTGCTGTGCCTGCGCCTGCTCACCCCCGTCGTGAAGGCGACGACCGGCAAGCAGGTGGTGTCGGTGGTGAGCGAGGCGATCGAGTGCTTTGGCGGCGCGGGCTACGTCGAGGACACGGGGCTCCCGCTGCTCCTGCGGGACGCGCAGGTGCTCCCGATCTGGGAGGGGACCACCAACGTGCTCTCGCTGGACGCGCTCCGGGCCCTGGGCAAGGGCGGCGAAGGCCTGATCGCCTTCCGGGAAGAGGCGCTACGCCGCACCCGCGCCGCCGCCGGCACCGAGGCCGAGGAGCTGGCGCGCCGCGGGGTCGAGGGCCTCGAGCGCGCCGGGGCCTGGCTGCAGCGCGCTCGCGAGGGAGATCCGAGGGCCCTGGAGGCCGGAGCGCGGGGGTTCCTGCTGACCGTGGGTCGCTCCATGGCGCTCTGCCTCCTCGCCCAGCAGGCGGCCTGGTCGCTGCAGCGAGGCGACCGGAGGCCCTTGCTCGCAGGCCGCCGCTTCCTGGCTCACGGCCTGGATCGGCTCGGCTCCCAGCCGCTCGAAGAAGCCGCAGCGCTCGCCCTGGACGAGCGCGCCGAGGTGGCGTCTCCCGCGTGATGGTCCTACGGTGAGGCCATGGCGACCACCTCCCTCGCGCCAGGCTTCTTGCTGGCCGCACCCAGGCTCGGTGACCCCCATTTCGAGCGCACCGTTGTCCTGCTGGGCCACCACAACGCAAGCGGCGCGCTGGGCTGGATCCTCAACGGGAGACCGATCCTGCCGGTCCACCGGCTCCTGACCGAGGCCTCCCTGGTCCCTCCGGGGGTCACCTTGCCCTCGACGACGTCCTTCCAGGCGACCGCCCGGGTCGGCGGCCCGGTGATGGCGGGCTCGGTCTGGCTCCTCTTCGAGCGCACCCCGGCCCTCGACCCTGAAGAGGACGAGCATGACCTGGGCCACGGCTTCGCGGCCACCGGCTCCCGGGCGATGGTCGAGGCCGTGGCGCGGGGAGAAGGGCCTTCCTTTTTCCACCTGGTCCTGGGGTACGCGGGCTGGGGCCCCGGGCAGCTCGAGGGCGAGATCCAGCGGGGCTCCTGGCTCCCCGCCGACATCGCGCCCCACCTCCTTCGCACCCACGACCTCGACCCCCTCTGGGACGCCGCCTACCGTACCCTCGGCACCACCCCCCTCGGGTTCGCCGGCTCCACCCGCGGCAGCGCCTGATCCTGGGGCTACCCCTCGCCCTCGATTGCCACCATGCTTCCCCCTCGATGACGACCTCCGACGATCCGGCCCTCCTTGAGCGCGTTGCCCAGCTCGAAGCCCGCAACGAGGAGCTCCAGCGCAAGCTCAAGCTCTACGCCCCCTCCACCGAGCGGCTCCCCGGGGGCAAGGTGGTCATCGTCTTCTTCAGCCTCATCTCCCTCTCCATGGTCCTCGCCGCCTCCCTCTGGTTCTCCGGCCGCGACGCCGCCAGAAAGCGCGCCCAGCGCCCCACCCCCGTCGTCGCCAGCCAGCGCGTCGACGACGCCGGCTGGGCCATTGTCCGGAATATCCATACATGCCTGGCCGAGACGACCATGAACGACACGGTGGACGTGCGCCTCGAGGTGCGCCTCACCCCGGCCGGGACCGTGGGGCTGGTCGACACCGCCATCAAGCCGGGCAACGAGCGCTTTGTCCCCTGCGTGCGCAAGGCTCCGGCGGGGGTGAAGGTCGAGGCGCAGGGCGGCACCGAGGCCCCCGCGCTCGAGGTCCGCTACCTGGTCGAGCGCCCGCAGGAGGGCTCGTACCAGGCGCGCTGGTCCTGGCGCCAGCTGCTCTGATGCCATGAGCCTCGACCTCTCGCAGGGGGCCCTGGCGGCGCTGGTGGCGGCGGCCTTCGGGGCCGGGCTGGTGGACGCGATCGCGGGCGGTGGCGGCCTGATCACGGTGCCCGCGCTGCTGGCGGCGGGGCTGGACCCGCGGGTGGCGCTGGCGACCAACAAGGGGCAGGCGGTCTTCGGCTCCAGCGCGAGTTTCTTCCGCTTCCTGAGGCATGGCCAGATCGATCGTGGGCGCGCCCCCTGGAGCTTCACCGCGGCGGCCCTGGGCTCGGCGCTGGGGGCCCGGCTGGTGCTGCACCTCGATCCGACGGTGCTACGGCCGCTGGTGCTGGTGCTGCTGGTGCTGGCCTCGGCCCTCGCCTTTGTGCGGCGCCCCGAGGCCGCGACCCGGGCCCGCTGGGTCGACCGGGCGCCACGCCTCGCGGCCCTGGCGGTGGCCCTGGTGCTGGGGGCCTACGACGGCTTCTTCGGCCCCGGCACCGGCACCTTCCTGCTGCTGACCTACGCCTACGCCTTCGGCGATGACCTGGTGGCGGCCTCGGGCAACGCCAAGGTCGCCAATTTCGCCAGCAACCTCGCGGCCTTCACGGCCTTCGCGCTGAGCGGCGCGATCCGCTGGGAGCTCGCCCTGCCGATGGGCGCCGCCCAGGTGGCGGGGGCCTACGTGGGCACCGAGCTGGCGGTGAAGCGCGGCGCCTCCCTGGTGCGCGCGGTCGCCGTGGTGATCAGCCTCGCCCTCGCCGCCCGGGTGCTCTGGCAGATGGTCCACCGCTGAACCACCACGGTCGGCTGGTGTGCGACGCCAACGGTGGTCCACCGGGTGTAAACCAGAGTTGGTGTCCGGCGAAAATTCGCCCAAAAACCTCGCGATCCTGCGCTGGTACGGCCGCTGCTAGGTGCCATGGCTCTTGCCGAGGGTATCGGCTCCGGAGGTTCATCATGCGTCTCTTCGTTCCTTATCTCGCGTTCTTCATCCCGGTCACTTCCATGCTCGGCGGGTGCTCCGCGGGCGTCTCGGCGCGCGCCGCGCAGAGCGCGTGCGTGGACGGCGGCGGCTGGGGCAGCGCCCAGGGAGGGTTCGGGTCCAGAGCCACCGCGGGCGGCTCGCTCGGAGGGGGCGTCCAGGTCGGAGGCGGGGCGCAAGGGGGCGCCCAGGGCGGTGCCACGGTCGAAGGCTCCGCGTCAGGGGGCACCGCAGGGAGCGTGCCGGTGGCCCCCTGGAGCCCTGTATTTTACGGCATCCCGCTGGCCGGTAGCCAGGATGTGGTCTTCGTGCTCGATCGCTCGGCGTCGATGACGGAAGCCTCCTCGGGGGTCCCCAGCTCGAACCCCATCGCGCTGGCGGCGTCCGTGGGGTTCCAGCTCCTGGCAGCGCCCCCCCAGCCCCTGTCGCCGACCGCCTGGCTCCAGCGCGGCCCCCTGGCGTTGCAACCTGTGTCCACCCCTTCCAAGATGGAGACCGCCAGGTCCGAGCTTGCGGCCGCGCTGGCCGCCCTGCCCGACGGGACTCGCTTCAACATCGTCTTCTTCAACGAACGCGTGTCGGCCTATGCGCCGCAGCTCACCACCATGACGCCGCTGGCCCGCTGGAACGCGATGAACTTCGTGCGCACCATCGGCCCGGACGGCGCCACCGCCGCGGTGCCCGCCCTGCGCACGGCTTACACCACTCGCCCCTCCCGCGTCGTGTTCCTGTCCGATGGCCTGACCAACACCGGCGGCACCCGCGACCAGCTGCTCGCCGAGGCCCGCATCGAGATACGCCGGGGCGTGCGCTTCGACACCGTCGGCGTCGGCAGCAACCAGGATGCCCCGATGATGCGCTCCATGGCTGTCGAGAGCGGCGGCCAGTGGGTGCAACGCTGAGCCAGCCCCTTCACCTCGCCCGGGCCTTCACCGGGCCCTCCTCCCCCGAGAGGAACCGCTTGTACGCCGCGTCCGAGGGGGCGCGCCCCAGGAAGCGCTCGACCAGGCGCGCGGGATCGTCGCTGCCACCCGGCGCCAGGATGGCCTCCCGGTACGCCGCCGCGGTGCGCTCGTTGAGCAGCCCTTCGGCCTGGAACCGGGTGAACAGATCCCGCGCAAGCGACAGCGCCCACTGGTAGCCGTAGTACCCCGCGTCGTAGCCGATCAGGTGGCCAAACGAGGCCTGAAAATGCGTCCCCTGGATGTACTTGTAGGGCATGTTCGCGTTCTGCACTTCCTCCAGCACGCGGGTCGTATCCAGGCCAGGCCCTCGCGTGTGGTAGGCCTGGTCCAGCGAGGCCAGGAAGAGCTGCCGCTGGGTCATCACCGCGCGCCCGAACGAGCGCGCCTTGCTCATCGACTCGAACAGCTTCGCGGGCAGCGGCTCGTCGGTCCGGTGGTGCCTCGCAAAGAGCGCCAGCGTCTCCCGGGACCAGGCCCACTCCTCCAGCATCTGCGAGGGCGCCTCCACGAAATCCCGGGGGACCGACGTCCCCGAGAAGCTCGCCAGCTCTGCCTCGCTCAGCAGGTGGTGCAGCACGTGGCCAAACTCGTGGAAGAACGTCGCCACGTCCCCGTGGCTCATCAGCGCCGGCGCACCCCCGCCAGGCCTCGGGAAGTTGCACACGATCGCCGCGATCGGCACCCGCCGCTTGCCCTCGCCGTCCCGCGAGGTCTCCCGGATGCTGAACACCGCCGCATGCTTGTACTTGTCCGGACGCGGGTACAGGTCGAAGTAAAAACGACCCAGCAGCTTCCCGTCTTTGTCCAGAACTTCCACAGGCTCGACGTCCGGGTGCCAGACGGGGGCCTGGGCGGGCCGGAACGAGACGCCGAAGATGCGGCCGGTGATGTCCAGGATGCCCTTCTTGACCCGGCCTATCTCGAAGTACTCGCTGACCACCTTCGAATCGACGCCGTAGCGCGCCTTGCGGACCTGCTCTTCCAGGTAGAGCCGGTCCGACAGCGGGGGCGGCTCCTGCTTCGAGCCGCCGAGCTTGTGGTGCATGGCGATCAGCTCGCGAAACTCCCGCTGCCCCTGCTCCTTCAGGTGGCCCCGCAGCCCGTCGAGGAAGGAGGCGACGGAGCGCGCGTCGCGGGCCATGCGCACCTCGAGGATGTAATCAGCCCAGGTCGCGTAGCCCAGCAGGGTGGCCTTCTCGTGCCGCAGCTTGAGCAGCTCGTCGAGCACCGGGAGGTTCTTGTCCGCGGCCCGGTTGTCGAACAGCTTGTGCAGCTCCAGGGCGGCCTTCCGGTCCGCGGCAAACTGCACGAAGGGGAAGTAATCCGGGTAATCCGTCGTCAGCGTCACCTTGCCGTCGGCCCCCGGCGGGTGGGCCGCGACGTAGCTCTCCGGGAGCCCGCGGAGCTGATCCGGGCTGACCTTCATCGACAGCGTGCTCTCCGCCAGGTTGCTCTCGAAGCGCTGCGAGAGCCTGGTGATCTCCTCGTTGAGCTGGCGTAGCCGCCCCTGCTTCTCCGGGGGTAGCTCCAGGCCGTTGCGACGGTAGTCCCGCAGGGTGTGCTCCAGCAGCCGCGCCCGGGGGCCGTCCAGCGGCAGCTTGCGGGCGGCGAAGCGCTTGAAGATCGAGGCAAGCTCCGCGTCCAGGTACAGCGCGGTCGAGAAGGCGTCGATGCGAGGATCGCAGGTCTTGGCCGCGTCGCGCACGGCCTTCTCCGGGTGCGCCACCGCCATCAGCTGGGGGAAATCCCCGGCGTTGCGCACCGCCAGGGTGGCCGCGTCGAGCTTGCCCAGGGTCGCCTCCCAGGTGAGCGCCTCGTCCGGTTGACCCCGGAGCGCCCGGATCTCGTCGACCAGCACCCGCGCCCGCGCCAGGCTCCCCTCGCAGAGCCGCTGCACCCCCTCGGCGGTCTGCCCGATCGCCGGCGGATCCACGTCGAGCGGCAGCGGCTCAGGCCCCGGGGCTGCCGGGGCTGGCGAGGCAGAGGCGCTGGCGACCGGCGGCAAGGTGGAGGCGGCCGGAGGGCTCGACGGAGAGACCGGGGGTACCGCAGGTTCGCAACCTGCGAGGGCGAGCAAGGCAACAGCGAGGGAGGTAAGGACAGGTCGTCGCACGGTTTCTCATCGTGCCTCACCCCTCCTGGCCACCTCAACCCTGGCGCACTAACCTGGGCGTCACCGCCCGCAAGGCGGCATCAAAATCGAGGCGGGTGGTGTGCCCCTTGATCACCGTCCCCAGCGCGAGGCCCGCCACCGCGAGCCCCATCCGGGCAATCTGCGACTTCACCAGCATGTGCTGCACGGCCACCTTCTGGGCATTCTTTTTGAGCCAGTCGGTCGGCATGGTGCGGATGGGTGGGTCGTACCCCTGCAACTGCTCCGCATCGACGAAGAGGGTCAGGCGCTGCGAAAACTTCAATTCACGCTCTTTTGCCTCGATAATCAGGGGCGCGCGGGCCCCGACCAGGTACCCTTTTTCCACGAAAAGCAGCACCCCGGGCGCCACTCTTCGTATCAACAACAAGCCGCGTTCATCCTCGAACGTTTGCTGATCGATCCCCATGAGAGCGCATGGTGTCTCACCTTGGGACCAAACACCAGGGCCAGCGTCGAGGGGGCGTTATTCTCCGGGGAGCAAGGAAGCGAGCTCCGGAGGCAGGGGCGAGACCGCCGCGAAGGCCGGCACCACCGCGCTCCCTCCCCACACCACCGAGGAGGCGTGGAGCGCGTGGCGGTCCAGCCCTTCCTGGGGGGGGGCCCCGTAGAGCACGTCGCCCACGATCGGGCAGCGGATCGCCGCCAGGTGCGCCCGGATCTGATGCCGCAGGGCGCGAGGCGCCTTGAGCTCGACCAGGGCCAGATCGCCGTGGCGCCGCTGGACGCTGTAATGAGTGACCGCCTCTCGCGGGGAGAGGCGCTCGACGTCCCGCGGGTGCAGGCAGGCAAGGACCCGCCGCCGATCCTTGGGGTGCGGCGCCAGCGGGATCTCGATCGTCCCCTGATCGGGGAGCGCCCCGTCCAGGTCGTGGCACAGCGCCAGGTACTGCTTGTGGATCTTGCCATCCCGCAGCGCCACTACCAGCGCATCGTAGGCCGCCTTCGTCCGCGCCGCGACCACCACGCCGGAGGTGTCGTTGTCCAGCCGATGGATCAACCCCGGCTCCCGCGGGGAAGCGCCGAACCCCGCCATCTCCGGGTAGCGCCCCGCCAGCGCGTTCGCCAGCGTGCCGGTCTCGCCCACCCGGAGCGGCGCCGTGGGCTGCCCCGCGGGCTTGTCCACCACCACCACGTCCGCGCGCTCCAGCAGCACCACCAGCGGGGTGGCCGGCGCCTCCTCGGGCACCGCCCCTTCCGGCCCGTCCGGCAGGGTCACGGTCACCGTACCCCCCGCTCGCGCCACATCCCCCTTGGACGCCTGGTTCCGGCCGATCCGCACCCGCTTCTCCTCGAAGAGGCGCTTCACCTCGGCGCGGCTCAGCCCCGACTTCCGGGCCACCAGCTTGTCCAGGCGCTCGCCCTCGTCACCCTGCTCGATCAACCACTGCTTCTCGCTCACCAGCGTCCGCTCCACGTCAGGCCCATCACCGGGCGCACCTCTCCCCCCGCCCTGCGCGTCGCCGCTACCACGCCCGGCGCTGGAAGCAAACCCGCCGCTTTCCCTGCCCCCTTAAAGAATCCCTGTCCGGATGATATGTTGTTTATACCGTTTGTAAATACACTGATCGCCGCCCCAAAGAGCATCGGAACCACGAACTCCCCATCCGGGTCCACCATCATCACCGGATTGGCGAAGCCTGCGCCGTCA
>JALOQB010000258.1 GCA_025453595.1 Polyangiaceae bacterium | reverse complement strand
CCCGCCGCCCCCTTCGCCACCTCCAGCGCGTTCTCTGCGCTCACCGGCGGCAACGCTCGCCCCAGCACCCACGCCCCCAGCTTCACCTCCGCCACCACCACCAGCGGCAGCACCGGGCCGAAAGAGATGTTGGTGCCCAGCGCCGCCAGCGCCCGGTTCAGCCGCAACACCGTCGCCAGCCCCGCCGCCACCACCAGGTGCAGCCCCAGCAGCGGCGACAGCCCCACCAGCACCCCCAGCCCCACCGCCAGCCCCAGCTCCCTCGGCGACGCCTGCTCTTCCAGCGCCCTCCTCAGCAGCCCCCTCGCCCGCTCCAGCGCCTTCACCCCCCGGCGCCCCCGCCCAGCCGCTCCTTCACGAAATCTCCCAGCCCCTCCAGCACCGGGTACGGGATCTCATGCTGCCCGGGAAACCCGCGGAACGTCACCGTCGCCCCGTGCTCCGTCAGCAACCCCCGCAGCCCCTCCGCCCCCGCGTACGGCAGGATCGGATCGTGCCGCCCGTGGGACTGGTACACCCGCAGCCCGGCCCCCTTCTCCTTCGCCGCCGCGCGCCACCGCCCCTCGCACAGCAGCGTCCCCGACAGCAGCGCGAGCCCCGCGAAGGGCGCCTCCGCATGCAGCGCCAGCTCGGTCGTGACCATCGCCCCCTGGGAGAACCCGCCCACCACCAGCCGCGACGGCTCCACCCCGTGATCTGTATGGAGCTTCTGGATGCAGAGGCGCAGGGCGTCGACCGCGGCGGGCATGCCCTCCGGGTGCTCGGAGGCGAGCTCGCGGTGCAGGCCCCGCATCATCGCCAGCTGGAGCTTCATCATGTCGATGTTCCACCAGGCGCGCCCCTGCATCCCCATGCCCATGTCGAGGGCCAGGGGCGCCTCGGGGAAGAACCAGCGCAGGCCCGGCACGGGGTCGATGGCACGATGGAGCGGCACCAGGTCGTCGCCAGGGGCACCAAAGCCGTGGCAGAGCAGCACTGCGGGGCCGTCGCCGCCGCCGTCGCGGTCCGAACCGCCGGCGGCCCGGACCCGGAGCGGCCCCACCTGCAGCGTCTTCACGAGGCCCCCCGGAGCGAGATCGAGCGGCGCAGCTTCTTCGACAGGACGCCCTCGAGGGCGGCGGTGAGCTCCTCGTGAGGGGGCTTGCTGCTGACCCACCGGGCGCCATCTTCGGAGGGGTCAAAGTGCCAGGCGGTGCGCTCGGCTGCCATCCAGATCTGGCGCGCCGCACGGTGGCTGTTGACGACGTAATCGGGGCCATCCTCGAAGGAGATCTTCAGCACACCGAGCTCGAGCTCGGCCTCGACGTCGAGGGCATCGAGGGCCCCGAGGATGCGCCGGAGGGTCTGGTCAGCGAGGAGATCGAAGCGTGCTTCGTCCATGGGCGGACCCTAGCACGACCCGGCGACGGGCAGGCGCGGGGCCGAGGGGGGCGCTCAGAGCCCCACCTGCGGGTCCATCGAGAGGCCAAGGATCTGGGCGCGGATCGGCCCCACGAGGAAGATCGAGCCGGCCACGATCACCAGGCCGCCGCGGCCCACCCGCTGCCTCGCCAGGGCGAGCGCCTCGGCGGTCGAGGGGGCGGTCTCCCCGGGCAGGTGCGCCTGGATGGCGTCGAGCGGCGCCGGCGCCCGGCCCCCGGGCGGCGCCACGTAGACCCGGTGCCCGGCGATGGAGCCGACCCGGTCGAGCATGGCGCGCCAGTTCTTGTCCGCCATGGCCCCGAAGATCAGGGCCACGTGGCGCCGCGGGATGCTGGAGACAAACCCCATCAGCGCGTTCTTCAGCGCCATGGCCCCGTCAGGGTTGTGGGCGCAGTCGAGGATCGTGTACCCCTCCGGGCTCTCGATCAGCTCGCAGCGCCCGGGCCACCGGGTCTCGGCGAGCCCCTGGGCGATGGCCTGGGGGGGCAGACCGAAGGCCCGCGCGGCGGCCACCGCGCACATCGCGTTGCTGCGCTGGAAGGCCCCCGGCAGCGAGGGCTGGTAGGCCTCGACGTAGCGCTGCTCTTCGCCCCCGACCTCGTAGACCGTGGCGCCCAGCCCCTGGGCCACCTGCTGCACCGCCTCCAGCGCGTCCGGGTGCAGGCGGCCCACGATGACCGGCGTCGCCGGGCGGAGCACGCCGGCTTTCTCCCGGGCGATGTCGCGCAGCGTGGGGCCCAGAAACTCCATATGGTCAAAGGCGATGCGGGTGATGATCGGGACCGCCCTGCCCTCGGCGATGTTGGTTGCATCGAGGCGGCCCCCGAGGCCCACCTCGAGCACGGGGAAGTTCACCCCGCGCAGCCGGAACGCCAGGAAGGCCGCCAGCGTGGCCACCTCGAAGAAGGTCAGCTCGGGCCCCGCGCGGAGCGCTTCATCAAGGCAGTGCGCGAGGAGGTCGTCGTCGATGGGCTGCCCGTCGATCTGGATGCGCTCGGCGAAGCGGCAGAGGTGTGGCGACGTGTAGAGGCCGACCCGGGCGCCAGCGGCGCGGGCCATGGTGGCGAGGAAGGCAGAGGTGCTGCCCTTGCCGTTGGTGCCCGCCACATGGGCGTAGGCGGCGAAGCGGTGCACGTCGCCCAGACGCCGGGAGGCATCGAGCACGCGGTCGAGGCCCAGGGTGACACCCCGGTTCGAGAGGGCGTAGAGGCGGCGGAGGGCGTCGGGGAGGTCGGTGGTCAAGGGCGAGGCTTCTTGAGATGCCGCAAGAGGACGGCAAGCTGCGGGGCCATGTCCAGGCGCGAGGTGATCTGGTCGATCATCCCGTGTTCCAGGAGAAATTCTGCGCGCTGGAAGCCCGCGGGGAGCTTCTGCCGGATGGTGGTCTCGATCACGCGAGGCCCGGCGAACCCGATGAGGGCCTTGGGCTCGGCGATGTGCACGTCACCGAGGAGGGCGAAGCTGGCCGCGACGCCGCCGGTGGTGGGGTGGAGCAGCACGCTCAGGAACGGCAGCCCCGCGGCCCGGTGGCGCTCCCGCGCGGCGACCCCCTTGGCCATCTGCATCAGCGAGAAGATGCCCTCCTGCATGCGGGCCCCGCCGGACGCGTGGAGCAGCACCACCGGCAGGTGGCGTTCGGTGGCGCGCTCGAAGAGGCGGGCGACCTTCTCGCCCACCACGGAGCCCATGCTGCCCCCCATGAAGCTGAAGAGAAAGAGGCCCAGCGCGGCCTCTTCGCCCTGGATGGTGCCCTGGCCCGAGAGGAACGCGTCCCGGGCCCCGGCCCCGCGCCGCGCCGACGTGAGGCGGTCCTGGTACGGTCGGCCGTCGCTGAAGCGGAGCGGGTCGCCCGCGGCGAGCTCGTCATCCCAGGTCTCGCGCAGGGCCCCGCCGTCGAGCAGCAGGGCCTGCCACCCCGCGGCCCCGAGCCGGTGGTGGTGCTGGCAGAGAGGGCACACCTCGAAGTTACGGGTCAGCTGGGAGCTCTCGAGGGTCTCTCCGCAGCCATCGCACTTGCGAAAAACACCCTTGCCCACGGAGCGCTTCTGTTCGGCGTCCCCCTGGGGAGGGTTCTTGGAAGGCCAGCTCGTGCTCACAGCGCCATCGTACGGCAATCCGCCGCGATCTGGACAGGGGGCTGCGTCTTGGCCTGGATCTGCTCGGCGGTGACCCCGGGGGCCAGCTCACGGAGCACCAGGCCCGCCTCGGTGACGTCCAGGACGCACAGGTCGGTGATGATCCGGTGGACCACGCCGCGGCCGGTCAGGGGTAGATCGCACTCGCGGAGGATCTTCGGCACCCCGCCCTTGGCCTCGTGCTCCATGATCACCACCACGCGGCGAGCGCGGGCCACCAGGTCCATCGCGCCCCCCATGCCCTTGACCATCTTGCCGGGGATCATCCAGTTGGCCAGGTCACCCCGGGCCGATACCTGCATGGCCCCCAGGATCGCCAGATCAATGTGGCCACCGCGGATCATCGCGAAGCTCTCGGCGCTGGAGAAGATCGCCGAGCCGGGCAGCATGGTGACGGTCTCCTTGCCCGCGTTGATGAGGTCGGGATCCTCGGAGCCGGCCACCGGGTAAGGACCGATGCCGAGCAGGCCGTTCTCGCTCTGCAAGACGACCTCGACCCCGGCGGGGATGTAGTTGGCAACCAGCGTCGGCATCCCGATACCCAGGTTGACGTAGAAGCCATCGCGCAGCTCCTGGGCGGCGCGCTGGGCGATCTGTTCTCGAGAGAGGGGCATGACTACCTGCGTGCGAGTGGGAAAGAATCAGGCGGGGCGGGTCGTGCGGCGCTCGATGCGCTTCTCGTGGCCCGACCCCTGGAAGATGCGCTGGACGTAGATGCCGGGGGTGTGGATCTGCGCCGGATCGAGGGTACCCACCTCGACCAGCTCTTCCACCTCGGCGATGGTGACCCGGGCCGCGGTGGCCATCATCGGGTTGAAGTTCATCGCCGTGTGCCGGTACACAAGGTTGCCAAATCGATCGCCTTTCCAGGCCTTGATGATGGCAAAATCGCCGGTGATCGCCCGCTCGAGGACGTAATCGCGCCCGTCGAACGAACGGACCTCTTTCTTCTCGGAGTACTTCTGCACCGAGCCGTCCCCGTTGTACCGCAGCGGCAGGCCGCCCTCGCTGATCGCGGTGCCGGCCCCGGTCGGGGTGTAAAACGCCGGGATCCCGGCGCCGCCGGCCCGGAGCCGCTCGGCCAGGGTGCCCTGCGGCACCAGCTCGACCTCGAGCTCTCCGCTCAGGTACTGGCGCTCGAACTCCTTGTTCTCACCGACGTACGAGGACACCATCTTGCGGATCTGCCGCCCCCGCAGCAGCACGCCGAGACCGAAATCATCGACGCCGCAGTTGTTCGAGACCACGGTGAGCTCGCCCACGCCCAGCTCGCGCAGGGCCTGGATGCTGTTCTCGGGGATGCCGCAGAGGCCAAAGCCACCGGCCAGGATCGTCGCCCCGGCGGGGATGTCTGCCACGGCCTCGCGGGCGCTGGCGTGGACCTTGTTCATGGGCGGTACAGCTACCCCGTTCGCCCGGGGCTGACAACCACCTCGCGGGAAATTTGCCGCCATTCTCGCCCGTCTGGTAGCTGCTTCGAGCTGTGAACCGAACCCTCGCGGTCCTGCTCTCCGGCGCCCTCGCGCTCGTGGTCGGTGCGGCCTCGGCGGCCCCTCACGCCACCCCCTCGCGCACCCTGCGCACCCCGGCGCTCAGCGTGGGCTCCCCCACGGAGGGGCACCTCCAGGGCGGCGTGCGCCTGGAAGAATCCAGGTCCCTCCGTTTTGTCCCGGATCACCACCACCGCTGGGGCCTCGCCCAGCTCGTCGGCATGCTGGAGCGCAGCGCGGCGCAGGTGCGCAAGCGCTTCCCAGGATCGATCCTCGCCGTGGGGGACCTCTCGCGCCGCGGCGGGGGCGACGTCGCCGGGCACCACTCCCACGAGAGCGGCCGGGACGCGGACGTCGGTTTCTACGTGACCAACTCCGCCGGCAAGAGCCTTTACCCGGGCCGCTTCGTGGCCTTCGACGAGCAGGGCCGGGCGCCGGGTGGCCTGCGCTTCGATGACGCGCGCAACTGGGCCCTCGTCGAGGCCTGGCTCCGCGACCCCCAGGCGCGCGTCACCCACATCTTCCTGGCCGAGCACCTGCGCAAGCGGCTCCTCGACCACGCCCGCGCCCGCAAGGTGCCCCTCGCGCTCCGCACCCGCGCCGCCTTCGCCCTGATGCAGCCCTCCCGCGGGCTCCCCCACGACAACCACTTTCACGTCCGCATCGCCTGCCCCCCGGCGCAGCGCGGCGTGTGCGTCGAGCAGGCAGCCACCGCCCGCCGCGAGCCTCCTCGCCGCGAACCAGCGCGCCGGGAGGCCACCGCCACCGCACGACGCAACGGATCCAAGCCCACGATCGCTCGCGCCCGCAAGCGCGTCGGCACCACCGGCGACGCCCCCCCTGCCCTGGTCGCCGTCGTCCCTGCGCCCCGCGACATCGATTGATACCGCGTCGGGCCCCGCAGGGCTAGCGGCCTGCCCGGCGGGTTGTGTAGGGTGCTTTCATGGCGAGTGAGCCTCCCAAGAAACAAGGACCCGTGGCCATCCCTCGCGCCCCCCTCGTGGGCCGCCAGCGCGAGCTGGAGCGCGCCGAGGCCATGCTGCGCCGCTGCGAGGCCGAGCGCCGCCCGCTGGCGATCGTCGTCACCGGGGCCCAGGGCGTCGGCAAGACGCGCCTCCTCGGCGAGCTCCTGTCGCCTCTCCAGCGCCGCTCCCCCTCCCGCTTCTACCGGGGCTCTGCCCTCGGGTGCAACGGCCCCTACGCCCTCCTGACCGCCCTGCTACGCGAGCGCTTTGGCCTCGTCGAAGGCATGAGCGTCGAGACCTGCAAGATGTGGGTGCGCTCCCAGGTCTCCGCCCTCCTCGGCGACAGCAAGATCGAGGATCATCTCTACTTCATCGGCCAGCTCCTCGATCTCCCCTTCCCGGAGAGCCCCCTCACCCGCGCCGTCCGCGACGACGCACTCCAGGGAAAGCTCCTGCGGCGCGCCGTCCTCCGCCAGCTCGTCGAGGCCGACGCCAGCGCCGGGCTCGCCGTCCTCTGGGTCGACGACGCCCACGAGGCCCACCCCGAGTCCCTCGACACCCTTGCCTACCTCCTCGACAACGCTGCTGGCCCGGTCCTCCTCGTCTTCTCGGGTCGCTCCGAGCTGTTCAACCGCTCCGAGGCGCTCTTTCGCTCCCTCGAAGGCCGCTACGCGCGCGTTGACCTCGGCCCTCTGCCCCCCGCGGAGGCCCGCGTCGTCCTCGAATCCATGCTCGAGCACTGCGCCGACGTCGCCGAGGTCCTCCTCTCCTCTGCCGCCTCCCTCGCCGGCGGCAACCCCATGCTCCTCGAGCGTATGGTACGTCTCTACATTGACGAGGGCGTCCTCGTGCCTGACTCCCAGGGCAAATCCTGGAAGTTTCACATCGAGAAACTCGACAAGGCGCGCCTGCCGCTCACCCTCGACGACGTGGTCGAGGCCCGCCTGGGGACCCTCGAACCATCGACCCGCCGGCTCCTCGAGCGGGCCACGCTCATGGGCAACGTGTTCTGGCTCCGGGGGCTCCTCGCCATCGAGCGCCTGGGGGGTGAACCGCCCTGGCCCTGGGTCTACCAGGAGACCGAGGCGGAGGCCCTGCGCCAGCGCCTCGACGAGCTGGCCGAGCGCGACTTCCTGCTCCGGCTCCCGGACAGCACCTTCCCCGGGGACGTCGAGTATGTCTTCCAGAACAGCCAGGAACGCGAGCGCCTCGCCCAGGGGCTCAGCCCCTCCGAGAAGCGCAGGTACCACCAGGTGATCGCCGACTGGCTGGCCCAGAAACCCCAGCTCCGCGCCCACGAAGAGCACGTCTCGCTGCTGGCCCGCCAGCTCGAGCTGGCCGGAGCGCCCCTCTCCTCCGCCCTCCGGTTCCTCGACGCGGGCGACGTGGCCCGCGCTCGCTACGCCAACGGCCGCGCCGCCGAGTACTACCAGCGGGGCCTCGACCTGCTGGGCGAGTCCGAGGCAGCCCGCAGGATCGAGGCCCTCCACAACCAGGGCGACGTCCTCCTGCTGCTGGGCCGTATCGACGAGGCGCAGCGCTGCTTCCGCCAGATGATGACCCTCGCCTGGCGCCTCGACCTGCCCTCGAAGGGGGGCGCCGCCTACAACCGCCTGGGGCGCCTCTTCCGCGACACCGGCTACATCGACGAGGCCATGTGGCACCTCGAGGCGGGCATGGAACTCTTCCGCCTCGCCGAGGACGAGCGAGGCATCGCCTCCAGCATCGACGATATCGGCAAGGTGCACTGGCTCCGGGGCGACTACGACAAGGCCCTCGCGGCCTTCCGGACGGGCCTCGAAGGGCGCCGCAAGCTCGGCGACGCCCGCAGCATCGCCCTCTCGCAGAACAACCTGGGCCTCGCCCTCCAGGACTCGGGGCACTACCGCGAGGCCCGCGAGGCCTTCGAGCAGTCGCTCACCCTGCGCCGACAGATCGGCGACCTCCTTGGCATCGTCGCCAGCCTCAACAACATCGGCACCCTCGCCCAGGACGAGAAGGATTACACCAAGGCCCTCTCCATCTTCCAGGAGGCCCTCGCCGTCGCCCGCGAGGTCGGCGACAAGAACCGCATCGCCCTTGTCCTCACCAACATCGGCGAGACCTACGACCGCCTCGGGCGCCCCGAGGACGCCGAGAAGATCCTCAAGCAAGCCGAGGAGCTCTGCGACGAGCTGGGCGACAAGCTGGGCCTGGCCGAGGTCGTCCGCGGGCTCGGCGAGGCCTACCTGCTCCAGGGCGACCTGGGGCGCGCTCGCAGCTGCATCGCCCGCGCCGTCGAGCTCTTCGCGGTGGTCCGCAGCAAGGCCCACCTGGGCATGGCCCTCCGCACGCTGGGTGAGATCACCGCGGCCGGCGGCTGGGGCGACGCTCACCGGAAGAAATCTCGCGACTACTTCCTCCAGTCCATCCAGATCTTCCGCGAGATCGGCAACGAGCTCCAGGAAGCACGCTCCTGCGAGGCCCTGGCCCGCTACCTCGATAGCCTCCCCGACTCCTCCGTCAAGATCGAGGCCGAGCTCGCGGGCCGCCGCTCCCAGCAGATCTTCGACCGCCTCCGGAGCTAACCCGGCCCCCCGCACGGCCTCAGGGACCGCACACGCCGTTGTTGCAGTTGGAGCCGGCGCTGCTTCCGGTGCAATCGCTGTTGGAACCACAGGCCATGCACGTCTTTGGAGTACCATCGCACCTGCCAGACAGGCACTGGTTCTCGTGATTACAGGATTCCCCGTTCGACTTCTGCGGGATGCAGGTATTGGCGTTGTTGCAGTAGTGTTGCGCCACACACCTGGAGGTCGTGTTGGCAGAACAAATGGTGTGACAGGAAGTACCGTTACTGCAGGTGAGCTTCTTGTCACAAGGAGCCCCAGGCCCCAGGGTGCAGCTTCCCGCGCTGCAAGAGCCAGGCTTCAGCGTGGCATTCACGCATTCGTCCAGGCAGGTCTGAGGGCAGCAGGTCGAGGTATCCTCGACGCAGGTGCCACCGTTGCACGAGAACGTCGAGGTACCGCAGGTCTGGTTCGCGAGCGAGCACGTGTTGGAATTATCCGCGGTGAACTTGCACGTCCCGTTGTCGCAGGCGTCATCCGTGCAGGCGTTGTTGTCGTTGCAATCCTCGTCTTTGCTGCATGATGTGCAATTTCCCACCGGTGTCCCACCGCAGGCGCCGTTTCCGTTGCACTGATCGTTGCTGGTGCAAGCGTTGTTGTCGTTGCAGGTTGCACCGTTGGCCTTCGGCGGGTTGGAACACTGGCCGTTGGCAGGGTTGCAGGTGCCAACGTCGTGGCAGGTGCTGAGGGCGGTGCAGGTGACGGGGTTGCCGCCGTTGCAGGTGCCGGACTGGCAGGTGTCGCTCTGGGTGCAAGCGTTGTTGTCGTTGCAGGTGGTGCCGTTGGCCTTGGTGGGGTTGGAGCAGGACCCCGTCGCCGGGTTGCAGGTGCCAACGTCGTGGCACTGGCTCAGCGCGGTGCAGGTGACGGGGTTGCCGCCGTTGCAGGTGCCCGACTGGCAGGTGTCGCTCTGGGTGCAACCGTTGCCGTCGTTGCAGGCGGTGCCGTTGGCCTTGGTGGGGTTGGAGCACTGGCCATTGGCGGGGTTGCAGGTGCCTGCGTTGTGGCACTGGCTCAGCGCGGTGCAGGAGATCGGGTTGTTACCGGTGCAGGTGCCCGACTGGCAGGTGTCGGTCTGGGTGCAGCCGTTGTTGTCATTGCAGACGGTGCCGTTGGCCTTCGGCGGGTTGGAGCACTGGCCGGTCGCCGGGTTGCAGGTGCCGATGTCGTGGCAGGCGCTGAGGGCGGTGCAGGTGACGGGGTTGCCGCCGTTGCAGGTGCCGGACTGGCAGGTATCGCTCTGGGTGCAGGCGTTGCCGTCGTTGCAGGCGGTGCCGTTGGCGGCGTTGCTGTACGAACACTTGCCGGCGA
>JALOQB010000257.1 GCA_025453595.1 Polyangiaceae bacterium | reverse complement strand
GCGAGCCCCGCGGTCTCTTCGAGGAAGGCGAGGGCGCCATCGAAGGTTGGGTCGAGCTCGTAGGCCTTGCGCGCGTAGCCAACCGCGTGCTGCTTCTCGTTGATCTTGTGGCCGGCGATCTCGGCGAGGCGACGCAGGAGGGTGACCTTGGCGCTGACCTCCGGGGCGTGCTTGAGCAGGATCTCGTAGAGGGCAGGCAGGCGACCCCAGCGCTCCTCGCGCTCGTAGATGGGGACGAGGGCGCGGGCAGAGCGCTCATCGTCGGGGATCACGGAGAGGACGCGCTCGTACGCGCGGAAGGCGCGATCGGGCTGGCCGAGGCGCTCCTCGTAGACGCGGGCGCTGTGGAGGGAGAAGCGGACCTTGTGCTCGGGGTCAGCGGTCTTGTCTGCCGCCGTGGAGAGGACGTCCGCGAGGCCATCCCAGTCGCCCTGAGCAGCGTAGAGCTCTTCCAGGCTATCGAGGTCTCCGGCGGCGAGGTAAGCATCGCGGAGGACCCGGAGGGCCTTGGGGTGATCTGGCTTGAGGGCGAGCACGCGGCGCCAGGCGCGGGCAGCGCCGAGCGGATCGTTGAGGCGATCGGCGTACACGGACCCGAGCTTCTGGAGCACGTTGAGGCGAGAGGGCTCGTCGGTGGCGGCGTCGACGCGCCGCTCGAGGACCTCGGCGACGGTGGCGAAGTCTTTCTCGCGCTCGGCCTGCTTCTCGAGAGCATCCAGGAGGCCCGGGGTCTCGGGATCGAGGGCGAGGGCCTCACGGTAGAGACGTATGGAGTCAGCCCCTCGATCAAGGCGCTCGGCGGCGAGCTTTGCCATCTCGAGGAGCAGCTCGATCTTCGCCTTTCCTTCGGCAAATTCTGCCTCGCGCTCGCTGAGCGCGAAGAGCTGGGGCCAGGAGCGCCGCTTGTTGTAGAGCTCACGGAGCTTGGAGCGAGCCTCCTCGTCTTGAGGCTCGACGCGGAGGAGCCCTTCGTAGGCGTCGATGCCGTTGCCGACGTTGGAGAACTGGTCGATCCACCGGCGCGCGACGGCCCGGTAGAGGGTGGCCTTCTCCCTCGGGTCGGCGGAGATGTCGGCGAGTTTCTGCTGGAACATGAGCAGATCGCGCCAGCGAGAGAGGGCCTCGTACACACGGACGAGCTCGCGAGCGGCTTCCTCGTTCTGCTCGTCGAGCTGCATGATCTGGGTGAGGAACGGCAGGAGCGCGGTGTCACTCTTGACGTGGAGGCGGTGGAGGCGGGCGATCTCCTTGAGCAGCTCGACGCGGGCCTCCTTGTCCTCGGCGGGGATCCGCTCCAGCTCGTGCTTGAGCAGGTCGATGAGAGGGACCCAGGCCTCGGTCTGGGTGTAGAGGCGCTTGAGGGCCTCGCGGGCCTCGCTGTTGGACGGGTCAGCGCGGAGGCTCGCCTTGTACTGCTCGATGGCCTTGCCGGCGTTGGCATCTTCTTCGGCGAGGCGCGCCAGCTCGGTGGCGATGGCGGCGCGCTCGGGGCCGTCGCTCATGGCCCGCTGCGCATCGGTGAGGATGGCGCTGAGGCGAGCACGGAGGTTCTTCTGCTCGCACCACTCGCGGAAGAAGCTGATCACGACGCCGTGGGCGGGCGCGAGCTTGCGGACCTTCTCGAACCAGGGCTCGGCGGCCTCGGGCTTGCCGCGCATGCGCCAGTGCACCATGCCGATCTGCAGGTACACGTTGAGCTCTTCGCCTGGGCGCACGGAGCCGGAGCGGAGCTGCTCCTCGTAGAGAGCCACGAGGAAATCCCACTCTTCGCGGTCGGAGAAGTGACGAGCGAGGAACTCCATGGCCTCCTGGTTGCCGGGGGCCAGGTCGAGCGCCTGCTCGTAGGCGGCGACGGCGCGCTGGGGCTCGTTGAGGCGCTTGGCGGCGAGGCGGCCGAGGCGCAGGTGAGCGGCGACGCGCATCTCCTTGCTGGCCTCGGTGGCGATCAGCTCGAGGACCCGGGCCAGCTCGGCCCAGCGCCCCTCGCGCCGGTACACCACCTCGAGGAGCTTGGCGGCCTGGAAGTTGGTGCGATCGATGGTGATGGACTCTTCGAGGCGACGCACCACCTCGTCAGCGACCCCCTGCTCGAGGCGACCGAAGCGCCAGGCCATCTCGGCGGCGCTCATCAGCAACGAGCTGCGGAAGGCGGGCTCCTCGGTCTCGGCGACCTCGCTCATGTAGCGATCGACCACGTCGCGCCAGCGGCCGCGCTGGGCCTCGATGCGCTCGATGGTCTCGGTCACCG
The DNA here is from genome assembly GCA_025453595.1 of Polyangiaceae bacterium. Lineage (GTDB taxonomy): Bacteria > Myxococcota_A > Polyangia > Polyangiales > Polyangiaceae > JANWXX01. The sequence continues at coordinate 7,737 of JALOQB010000257.1, read as the reverse complement.
AGTCGTCTCCGGGGCGCACCTGGGCGATGCGCCGGTGCGTCGGGAGCGCGCGCACCGAGTCAAAGAGTTCATCTTCGAGGACCCGGGCCAGCTCGTACAGGAAGGCGATCTCGTTCGGCCTCCCGGAGGCGAGCGCGGTCTCAAGCTCCAGGAGCCTGGCCACGGCCTCCCACTCTCGACGCCCCTCGTGGACCTGGCGTGCTGCCTCCAGGAGAGAGCTCAGTTCAGCGGAAGGGAGCCCCGGATCCGGAGCCGTCACCGCGTCCTGGAGGTCGTTCCAGGCGCTCTCGAGGTCCGGATCGTCCTGAAGTTCGCCAAGTGCAGTCCGAATTGTTTGCGCGCTCATCAATCACCCCAGCGGGAGAAACAGGGCACTTCGTATGGTCGTCTGCAGGTGCCCGGTTCGTTGCTGCTGCCGGACAGTGCACGGCCGTAGCGGTTCAGCTATCAGCAAACCGCCCCCAGCAAAAGCTAGACATTTGGTTCTGACCAGATTCTTTCGGTCAAGGCGCCCCTTTTGGCGGGGTGGGTGCCCCCTCGTACCCCGGGGAGCCTCAAGAAAAAATGCGGCCGGCCTTTCCTGCAGCGTCGGCGACTGTACGCGGGTCCGGCGGCCCTCTCAAGCCCCACAAGCATCGGGCCTGCCAGTAGGGGCCAGACAGGCTACAGTGAAGCCCGTGCCCCGTCCTTTCCTCGTCTTTTTGCTGTGCGCGCTGGCGTTGCTCCCGGGTTGCCCCTCCTCCCCCAGAGCCCAGGGGCCTGACGGGATGAGCTGCGGTCAACGGCTGGTGGGGGGTGCCTGGCGCTTCACCGGGTTCCAGCCGGACCAGCCCCTCGATGCCCAGTCCGCCGCGGCCCTCGAGCGCCTCCATGGCTCGCTGCGCCTGAGCTTTGACGGCCAGAACGCCCTCACGACAGGGCCAGGACTCCAGCATGTGGGGCCCTACCGGGTCGAGAGCGACGACGGCGTGTCCTGCCGCATCATCGCCCCCGATGACACCGGTGCGGTCAGCGAGACCTACATCCGCTTCGTGGGCTCTCCCCACCGCATCGAGGTCATCGATCGCCGCAGCTCCGTGCCCGGGCGCTCCACCATGGAGCGGGTCCCTTCCGGAGCGTGATGACCCCCCTGGATGCAGCCCTCCTCTGGCTCCGGGGCCAGCTCCCCGCCGTCGAGGAGCACCTCGAGCGCCTCGTGGCCCTCAACTCGTTCAGCTCCAACCCGGAGGGGTGCGCCGCTGTCGCCGGGGTGCTCCGCGAGCTCCTCTCTATCGAGGGGCTCCAGGGAGAGCTCCTGCCGGGCAACCACCTGCACTTCCGGACCCAGGCCCCGGGCCCCCAGGTGGGTCTAGTTGGACACCTCGACACCGTGTTCCCACCAGGGACGTTCGAGGGGTACCGCCGCGACGGCGAGCTACGCCGAGGGCCCGGGGTGCTGGACATGAAGGGAGGGCTGGTGGTGGTGGCCTTCGCGCTCAAGGCGATGGCCCAGGAAGGGCTGCTGGCGTCGGTGCCGCTGGGCGTGGTGGTGGTGTCCGACGAGGAGGTGGGGTCACCGGCAGGCAAGCAGGTGATCCAGGAGAAGCTGGGGCAGGCCCGGGCGGCGCTGGTGTTCGAGGCCGGTCGCGCCGGGGACGCGCTCATCACCCAGCGCAAGGGCACCGGGACGCTGCGGCTGGTGGCCGGGGGGAGGAAGGCTCACGCGGGCAACCAGCACGAGGCCGGGGTCAACGCGATCTGGGGCCTGGCGCGGGTGATCGACCGGGTGCAGCAGCTGACGCGGTACGAGGAGGGGCGCACCGTGAACGTGGGGCGGATCGAGGGGGGGGAGGTCGCCAACACGGTGCCGGACCGGGCCGAAGCGCTGGTCGACCTCCGCTTCACGAGCGACGAGCAGGGGCGCTGGCTGCTCGATGCGATCGAGCGCGCCTCGCGCGAGGTGGAGGCAGAGATGGCGGGGCTGAAGCTCCAGGTGCGGGGCGGGCTGTCGAGGTCGCCGATGCGGCGCACGGAGGCGAGCGTCCGGCTGCTGGAGCGCTACGCCACCGGGGCGCGCGCCGAGGGGCTGGGGGCCAGCGAGGCCCCCTTGCTGGGGGGCGGGAGCGACGCCTGCACCACCTCGGCCATGGGCATCGCCTCCATCGACGGCCTGGGTCCCCGAGGGAAGGGGTTCCATACCCATGACGAGCAGATCGAGGTGGGAACCCTGATCCCGAAGGCGGCGGCGCTGGTGCGCTTCCTGGCCGGGGAGCCGGGGGCGCTGGCCGCCCCTGCGGCGGTGGGCTAGCAACGAGGGATGGCTGGTTACATCGATCTGCACTGTCACTGGGTCCCGGGGATCGACGACGGAGTGCGGACGCTGGAGGAAGGGGTCGAGCTGCTCCGCAGGCTCAGGCAGGTCGGCTTCGAGCGCGTGATCGCCACGCCTCACATGCGCCCCGGCATGTTCGACAACGACCGGAGCGCCATCGAGCAGGCCTACGGCGCCATGCTGGCGAAGATCGACGGAGCACCGGGGTTGCCCCAGCTGGGTCTGGCGTCCGAACATTACTTCGATGACCAGGTGTTCGACCGCCTGCTCGCGGGTCACGGGATCCCCTACCCGGGGAGCCAGGGGCTTCTGATCGAGCTGAACGCGGAGTGGATGCCGGCCCGCTTTGCGGATCGGATGCTGGACCTGCGGCGCAAGAAGCTGAGGCCCGTGCTGGCGCACCCGGAGCGCTACGCGCCGGTGTGGAGCAAGATCACGGTGCTGGACGAGATCCTGGATGCGGGGGTGGTGCTGCTGCTGGACGTGGCGGCGCTGGTGGGGAAGTACGGGCGCCGGCCGCAGAAGGCAGCGGAAGCGCTGCTGGCGGAGGGCTACTACCACGCGGCCTGCAGCGACGCGCACCGACCCGAGGACGCGGAGCCGGTGCGGGAGGGGATCGCGCGGCTGCGTGCCCTTGCGGGGGCGGAAGAGGCGGAGTTCTTGATGAGCGAGGGGCCGAGGAGCATCCTGGAAAACAGGCTGCGCTGAGGGGATGACGGCGAAAATTTGGCCCACCCGGGCCATCGCTGGCATCGCCCGGTGTCATGGCGGTCTCCAACCCTCCCCTCCGGGCGCTGCTGGCCCTCGCCGTGGGGGTGTCCTTTGCGGGCCTCATCGCCCTGCCTGACGCGACGGCACGAGCCTCCTTCGAGTCGCCGTACACGCTGGAGCAGACGTACAACACGGCGCTGAGGTACGTGCGGATCGACCGTTCGTACAAGGTGACCGAGAAGGATCCGAACGCAGCGTACGTGCTGTTCGAGTACCGGGACCCGGCAGGCAAGGACAGCCAGGGGGCGATCGAGCTGGTGCCGACGCCCCAGGCGGTCAAGGTCGTGGTGCAGCTGCCCAAGATGCCGAGGTACCACGAGCAGGTGCTGGCCGATGGGCTCGCCAAAAAGCTGCGAGATGAGCTGGGAGAGCCCCCGAAGGCGGCCCCGAGCGCGGATGCAGGTGCTCCGGACGCGAAGCCCGACTAGAATGAGCCTTCCTGCCTTGCCGGGGGCTCCTCTCTCGCTCTTCTCCTGACGCCACGTGCCGCTGCCAGCGAACCTACCTCCAACCATTGGCCGCTACGAGGTCACACGCATCCTGGGTCAGGGGGCGATGGGGCGCGTGTTGCTGTCGAGGGACCCGGTGCTCAACCGGGACGTGGCGATCAAGATCCTGCGGGATGACCTGGGGCTGCCGCCCGAGGTGCGAGAAGGGTTGATCGTGCGGATGAAGCACGAGGCGCAGGCGGCGGCGCGGGTCTCGCACCCGAACCTCGTGACGCTCCACGACATGGGGCAAGACCCGGCGGTCGGCCTGTTCCTGGTGTTCGAGTATGTCAACGGGCCCAACCTCAAGGAGCGCATTCGCTCCGGTCGATTGCCGCCGCAGCAGGCCGCCCGGCTCGCGCGAGAGCTGGGTCAGGCCCTCGCGGTGGCGCATCTGTCCGGGGTGCTGCACCGGGACATCAAGCCCGAGAACATCATGCTGGCCTCGACCGGCGCGAAGATCTCTGATTTTGGCATCGCGCGCATCCCGGACTCGACGCTGACCCGCACCGGCTCGCTGATCGGGACGCCTGCGTACTGCGCCCCCGAGGCCCTCACCTCGGGCTATTTTTCCCCGGAGAGTGACCAGTTCTCCCTGGCCGCAACCCTCTACGAAGCGATCTCCGGGGAGCGAGCCTTCCCGGGGGAAGACGCGGTGGGGGTCGCCGCGAAGATCCAGACCGAGGAACCGCGGCCCATCGCGCGGCGCAGCAACCTGCCGGATGAGATCGACGAGATCCTGCTGCGAGCGATGGCCAAGGAGCCGCGCGAGCGCTTCGCGTCCACGGCCGAGCTGGGCGAGGTGCTGGCCGCAGCGCTGGAGCGACCGAGCGTGTCGGTGCCGCTCCCCCGGGGCTCGCTCTCGTCGATGCCGAGCGGCCGCGTCCCCCTGCCTGAACCCCCCGCACGCAACGGAGCCCGGACCGCCCTCGGCGGGGCGGTGCTGCTCCTCGTGGGTGGTCTTGTGGGCTACGCGGCCTCGCGAGGGCAACCGCTGCTGCAGGTCACGCCGGACGTGACGCCTTACCTGCCCAGCGCATCAAGCTCGGCCAGCGAGGCGCCCAGCAGCAAGCCCGCGCACAAGCCACGGCAGCCAGGCAAGCCCACGCCCCACCCGCCCGACCCCCGGAGCCACGGCGCCCCCAGCGGGAGCGGGCCGAGCGAGCGAGGATCGAGCCACCCCTCGGCGATACCGGCGCCGAGCGCGCCGCCCCCGGCGCCCAGCGCGAGCGCGCCCTGAAGGTAACCAGCGGACAAACTGATCTTCCACGACCCCCGGGGCCCCTTCCAGCTCGATCGGCTCGGCCCCGGGGAGCGAGATCGTCCCCTGGAAACGACCGGCAGGCTGGAGAAAGCGGGAAGCGATCAGCCCGAGGTCATGGGTCTCGGCATGGATCGCCGAGGGGGAGAAGCGCAGGTCCAGCTCGTTCGAGGTGATCTGCCAGGGGGCCTCGGGGCGCGCGGCGTCGAACTGGAAGCGCCCCTCGTCGATGGGGAAAGCCTTGTCCCCGTGCCACACGACGCACTCGGGCTGTCCGTTGAACCCCTGGACCAGGTTCATGGCGAGGGGAACCCCGCGGCGATCTTGCCCGAGCAGGAAGGCCCACCGCCACCGGGTCTCGCGGGGAGGGTACCCGTGCGAATAATCCATGCCTGCGCGGGCGCCGTCGAGATCGATGCGCCCCGAGGGCAGCTCGAGGAACCCACGGGTACCCATCAAGGCTCGCTTCTCGGTGGCCATGAGGGGGCTGCCGGGGGGCCTGAGGATGGCGCAGTGAGGCTCGGGGGCGCCGGCGGTCTCGACGGAAGCGCGCAGATGCAGCCCGGGGGAGGAGGCAGAGACCTCGTAGGCGGTCGAGCCCGAGGGGCGCCGCACCGAGAGCTGCAGCGAGGGGGATCGGAACCAGGCGTCGCACCCTTCCTCGGCGAGATCGCCGACGCGGCACCCGAGACGAGGCGCGCCGATGGCCGAGCGTTCGAGGAGCATGCGTCCCGGAGGGCCCAGCTCGACCGCGAAGAAGAAGGCGTTGGTCGCGTAGGTCAGATCGGTGATGGCCAGGCCAATCCAGTGGCGCTCGGTGGCGATGGCGATGTAGAGCCAGCGCTTGCGTCGCAGGAGGCCCGCGAGGCGACCCTGGCGGCGAGCGAAGGGGCCCAGGAGCACCGGAGGGAGGGGGCCGGTGTAAGCCCCCCACCGGGGGTCTCCGCCGGGGTCGAGGAAGGTGGCAGGGGCCCGAGGCAAGGGGCTGGTCATGGCCGTCGGTGTTCGCGGACCATGAGCTCCAGACGCTCCAGGGCCCGGGTCAAGGTGTCCTCGGAGGGGCCAAAGGAGAAGCGCATGTGGTTCCTGAACCGAGACGGGCGACCGGTGCGACGCTTGCCGGGATTGACATCGAAGAACTCACCGGGAACGGTGATAACCTTGTGCTCCAGCGCCGCGCGGAAGAACCCATGGCCCTCGTTGATGCCCTCGGGCAGGTCTGCGATACAGCCCCAGACGTAGAAGGTGCCCTCGGGTTCGAGATCGAGGGTGACTCCGAGCTTCTTGAGGCCCGAGATCATCATCTCCCGCTTGCGGGCGAAGACGCGCTGGATCGCCGCGGTCTCGGCGCGCACGATGTCCGGGTCCATGAGGGGGATGGCGGCGCGCTGCATGGGCCTGGAGCCGCCGCCGTCCAGGAAGCTTCCGGCGCTGGCGATGGACTCGATGACGTGCTTGGGGGCGATGGTCCAGGTGACGCGCCAGCTCGGGTAGCGCCAGTTCTTGGTCATGCCGTCGAAGATGACGATCGGATCGCGGTCGACGTTCTCGACGTAGCGGGCCGCGCTCTCCATCGGGGCCTCGCCGCCGAGGCCGTAGACGAAGCGCGAGTAGAACTCGTCGATGAGCAGGGCGCAGTCGAGCTCGGTGGCGGTGTGGCACCAGGCGTTCAGCTCCTCGCCGCGCACGTGGCGCCCCGTCGGGTTGCAGGGGTTGGAGAGCAGCAGCGCCGAGAGGCCGCGCCCCAGGATCTCACGCCGCAGGTCGCCGACCGAGAACGCGTAGCCTCGCTCGCCCTCCAGCAGGATCGGGATGGGCGAGAAGAGCCGGAAGATGTCCAGCAGCTCCTCGTAGGCGGTGTAATCCGGCAAGAAATGGCCGAGGTTGATGTGCCCGAGGGAGGCCGCCGCCCGGGTGAGGGCCGTGCGCCCCCCGCCGGAGATGGCGACGTTCTCGGCGCTGTACTTGGAGCCCATGCCGCGGCGGTAGAGGCGGTTGTAGAGATCGGCGACCGCCTCCCGCAGCTCCCAGATGCCGGCCACCGGGGCGTACTCGTAGTCATCAGGGTGGACCGCGACCGAGTCGACCCGGGGCGGCCCCCCCGGCAGCGGCCCCGTCTCGGGCATGCCCTGGCCCAGGTTGCACCAGCTCGCCGGATCGGTGGCGAAGCCGAGGCGGTTGGCCTCGGTGGTGACGAAGATCACCCCGGTCTTCGGGACGGCGCGGAAGCCGCCGCTCTGCTGGGGTTGGGTCGGTGGGGTGGATGTTGATGCTTGGGTGGCCATGGAACCAGACTCCTCGACAAGCGGTGGCCCGCTTCGCGTCGCAGGAACAGACCACAAGGAGCGGCTCGATTGCAACGGCGTGACCAGTTTCTCCAGGGATTGATCGAGCTGCACCGGCTGAAAGACGCGGGTGCCCAGCGGTCGGCCTGGCGCAGCAGCCTGGCCAGCCTGGCCCAGGCCTGCGCCGACGACCAGCCCAGCCCCCTCGACGGGCTCGCCCCCAAACCCATCGCCGAGAGCCTGCGCTCCGCGCTGGCCCTCGGCTTCGTCGATGACCTGGGCTGGCTCTCCCCGTCCGCCTCCGCCGCCGCGCTCTACGAGATCGCCGCCGCCCTCCCCGCCGGCGCCGAGAAGCGCGAGGTCGGCCGCCGCGTGCTCCAGCGCCTGCTGGAGGGCGACGCCGCCACCTTCATCGCCCTCGCCACCCGCATGGCCCTCGGCTCCGGCAAGGGCCTCGGCGGCGACGGCGTCCGCGCCCGCGTCGCCCTCGTCATGGCGCTCCCGGCTCGCCTCGGCGTCCGCGCCGATTCCCTCGCCCTCGCCCTCGTCTCGCGCCGCGAGCTGGCCCGGGCCTGGGTCGGCGCCTCCGCCCTCGAATCCCTCCCCGATCGCCGCCTCGCC
>JALOQB010000256.1 GCA_025453595.1 Polyangiaceae bacterium | reverse complement strand
CTGGTCTCTGTCTCCGTTCTCGGGCTCTTGGTTGTTCATAGAGGGATGCCGCGTTCGTTTGTCAAATGAGAGACTGCTTCCTGAAAACCAGGGAGCAGCTTGCAATTGTGAGGTTCGAGCATTCTTTTCAGCGCTGGGGTATCGAAATCTCTCGAGTTTTTGTTGGGAAAAATGGCTCCTGCGCTTGGATTTCTCTGAAGGTCTTCCAGCACGCAACCCATCACAATTGCATCGAAATTTCGCCTGATAATTTTCTCCGAAAGGAGCTTTCTAGAAGTCTCGGCCTCGCCATCGCCGAGCGAGATGAATCGCACTGATCCTGGCAGAGTTGCAGTCATCGACTTCAGCTCTCGGACGTGGGAATCCAGCCGTTCCACGAAGTCCTGCGTGCTCCTGATCAACAGAGCTAGCGCTGCGTCCATTGAAGTGTCTCCTGTGAATCTTTTTTGCCTCTGAATTTCCCGCTTCTGCTTCTGCAATTCCTCTGCAAATTTCTCTCTCCCTTTGATCCGGTTTTCCATCGCTTCGGTAGCCTCGAAAATACAGAATGCAGGCAAGCAAATCTGGATGACACCTCTTCGCGCTCCATGGAGCAGAAGGTTGCATCCCTCTACTTGCTCTTGCTCGAAGACCAATTCGAGCAAGAAATTTGTTTCCACGTAGACTCTCAAGATGCGCGTTCCTGGAAAATTTGGCCTCCGCTAAGGGAACCAAGGCCGATGCGCGAGAACTCGACCGGAAGGTGCACTCGATCAAGAAGATCTCCCAACCACCAGGCAACAATCATTTCGAAAGGTTGATGGCGGACCTTCGATATGTGGATACCGGTACGCTCGAAATAGACAGCTAGTTCGCGCTGCATATCCAGGGTTTCTTGCGGGTAGGACGTATCTGAAGCGTTTGCTGCCCACAAAAATCCATTGTCCGGCGTCACAAGAAGGAAAGGTGCTTGCTCGCGTGTATTCTCGAGGTACCAGTGGCGGTACTCTGTTGCCACGTTGATCGCCAGTCCCCAGATGCGCTTGACCTCCACCCAGAGCAATGGACGCCCAAGCCGGTCGTAAACGGCGAAGTCGGTGTGTCTTCGTTGGGGCTGCATGGCTCAAACCTAGCACAACCGAAGCGCATCAGCGCTGCCTGCCGTCAGATCTCGGCGAGAGAAAACCTTCTACCGCTGAACCCGATCCGGCTCAGGACCGGGCGGTTTGCTGCTCGATGGCGGCGACGAGGGCCTCGTCGAGGCGGTCGTCGCGGACGGCCTCGAGGGCGCGGGCCAGCGCCGGGTTCTCGCAGCGCTCGGCGGCGACGCGCAGCTTCTGCTTCGCCCCCGACCCGCTGGCCTGGAGCGCCACCGCCGCGCCCAGACGCACGTCCGGCGGCGCGCTGGCGTCGAGCAGGCACGCCTCCAGCTCGTCCTCCGGGAGACGCCCTTCCCGGTAACCCGGAGCGCCCTCGTGGCGCTCCCGGAGCGCTCGTTGCCACTCCTTCACCGAGGAGGAGCCGCGGGCCAGGGCGACGCGGTGAGGCGCCCAGCTCTCCTGGTTCGAGGCGAGGAGGCGGGTGAGCGCCTGGCGCGCTGCCCCGAGGAGCTCGGGGGTGAGGTGTTCAAGCTCGATGGGATCGCCGGAGCGCAGGTGCACGCGGAAGCCGACCAGCTCGACCTTCTCGTGACCCTTCTCGAAGGGCGGGCTGCCTGGCGCGATACGCTCCCGCTGGCCCGAGGGGCCGTCGATGCGATCCTCGATGTCCTCGACGCGGAGCACGTCGCTCGCCGGGAAGAATCGCTCGCCAAGTGTATGGAAAATCCGGATTCCATCGAGGCTGAGCTCGACGCGGCGGCGCTGCAGGCGGCGCCCTCCGATCACGGCGATCGCGCCGGCGAGCACGAAGGAGCCGAGGAGCGCCCAGCCGGTGAACTCCCTGGCGCCGCCCCAGGGTGTGAGCAGCGTGGCGAGGAGGTAAAACGAGGGGATGGGGCCGACCAGCATGGAGACGATGCCGAAGAGCGAGGAGCTGGGGAAGCGCTGGATCGGGATGCGTACGGTGCGGGTGGCGGGGTCAAACTGGAGGGCCTTCTTCGCCTCATCGAGGCTGGTCTTCTCGAGGTCGCAGTCGATCTCGGTGCCGTCATCGAGGAGCAGGTAGAGGCCCTGGAGGCGCCGCGGTTCGACCTTGGCGATGTCGCCGAGGGCGAGGGAGCCCCAGGCCCAGGGCCCCCCGAGGCGCCCCTTCTCGACGCGCAGCTCGCAGCGCCCCCGCTGCCGGGCCAGGAGCTGCCAGACCCCGGCCGGCGCCGCGATCACCGCGGCCATCAGGATGCAGGTGCGCAGGAACCAGAACTCCCCCTCCAGGAGCGCGTTGACGCCGATGACCAGGCAGAAGGCCGCCATGGCGAGGCACCAGGGTCGGGCGCGACGGAGGCCGCCACCGGGCAGGATGCGGAGCGAGGAGCAGGAGAGGGAGGTCATGGCGCGGGTGGCTCAGAAAACGAAGTTGTTCAGGCCTGCTACGATGACACCGATGATGCTCTCCCCCGCGATGAGGCCGGACGAGATGGGGATGACGAAGCGCTCGGCCTGCCTGGGGCTCATGGCCTCGAAGGCGCGGGCCAGGAGGGCCCCGATCAGCATCGAGAGGGACGAGAAGAAGGGGAGCAGGAGGCCGAGGCCGAGGCCGGTGGCGGAGGGCAAGAACTTCTTGGATTTCGGGGCAAGCCACTCGATCAGGGCCATGGTGACCCCGAGGACGGCGCCGATCACCAGGGCGTAGCGGGCCATCGGGTGCAGGTTGGAGAGGCCCACCTTGAACAGCTCGGCGACGGCCTTCCATTGCTGGGCGCCGGGGGCCGGGAAGACCGGGGCCTTGTCGCCCTCGCCCAGCAGCACCTTGGCGTTGGGGACGAGGAGGAAGTAGCCGAGGAGCGAGGCCACGGTGCCGGTGAAGATCCCGAGGAACTGGGCCACGAACTGGCGCCGGGGGTTGGCCCCGAGCAGGTACCCGGTCTTGAGGTCGTTGAGCAGGTCCGCGCTGGCGAGGCCAGCCCCGGAGGTGATGGCCGCGGTCATCAGGTTGGCCGAGGTGCTCTGGGGCATCAGCACGCCGTAGGTGAGCTGCATGATCTTGCCCATGGCGCCGCCCGGGGTGATGTCGGTCTCGCCGGTGGCGCGGCAGGCGACCAGCGCCAGGAAGAAGGTCATCAGCACCGCCAGCAGGCCCAGGTGCACCGGGATCCCGAAGGCCAGCCAGGCGATCAGCACGATGCCCAGGGCGGCGAGGCTCATGCCCGAGACAAACCAGCGCGTGGGCACCTCGATCTCGGCCGCCTCGCTCGCCCCCTCGGCCCCCGCCGCGCCCCCGCGCATCCCCGTCAGCGCCCGCAGGATCGTCCGCCACTGGATCGCGAAGGCCGTCAGCCCGTACGCCACCATCAGCGGCGCGCCGCACCAGATGCCGATCTCCTTCCAGGCAGAACCGGCCCGCGTCGCCGCCGTCAGCATCTTCCCGGACGGCGCCTCCCACCCCCACCCCAGCGCCATCGGCCCGATCACGAAGGCCAGCAGCCCCGCCCCCAGCACCATCGACGCGCTGGTCCGTAGCCCCACGATCGCCCCCGCCGCCACCAGCACCAGGCTGTGATCCAGCCGCACCAGCCAGTCCGAGGGCTTCAGCGCCTTCTCGACCCACTGCTGCGCCTTCGGGTCGTACAGCTTCGAGGTGAAGGTCACGCCCACGTCAAAAAGGTTCGACTGCCCCGGCAGCAGGGCGTGGCGCTCGAGCTTGCCGTCGGCCCCCATTTTCTTCAAGAATTCCAGGTCTTTGAGCAGGGGTACAGCGAGACCCACCAGGGCGGACCAGAGCAGGGCCTTGGCCTTGACCATGGCCTCCTGGCCCTGGCTGTAGAGGCTCTGGAGGGTGACCGCGGCGGCGGTCCCGGAGGGGAACTTGAGGCGCTCCTGGTTGATCATGTTGCGCTTCATGGGGATGGCCATGACCACGCCGAGGCCCGCCAGGAAGAGGACCCAGGGGGCGAGGACGTACCAGCGGAGCTGGACGCCCTCGGGGTTCTGCTCGGTGACCGTGAGGAGCAGCATCGCGGGGATGGCGCTGACCAGGGTGTTGCCGGTGGCGTAGCCCGCGGAGGAGGCGGTGGAGGCCATGCAGGCGGTCTCCAGGATGGTCATGGGGCTGCGGACCGCGCCGGCCCGGAGGAGCACGCCCCAGATGGCGTAGGAGAGGATGCAGGCGGTGATGGCGACGCCGAGGAACCAGCCGCTCTTGAGGCCGATGTAGATGTTGGTGAACGAGAGGAAGAAGCCGAGGATCGAGCCCATCACCACGGCGCGCACGGTGAGCTGGGTGCTGTTGCCCCGGTAAGCCTGGGCGTACCACTCGGCTTCGGTGAGCTCCTGGACCTTCTCGGGGGGGAGGTCGAGGGGGCGGTCCTGGGCGGCTTCGGCCTCGCTCTGGGGAGGCGTCTGGAACAGCGACATGGCCCCAAGAAGGAAGGGCTATCCAGGGAAGGTCAAGGGGTTTTCGCGGCGTGGTTGACGGCGCATGGCAGCGGCGCCAAGGATGGAAGAATCATGCTTCAACGCCGCTGGCTCCCGCTCTCGATGCTCCTCGGGTGTGCGTCCCTCCTGTCCTTCTCTGCCGTCGGGTGCTCCTCCGAAGAGCCGACCGGTGCGGTCACCGGCGACGAGGAAGAGATCGTCAACATCCCCCACACGGATGTGAAGAACCAGTCGATCGGCAACTGCTGGACCTACGCCACCGTCGGCTGGGTCGAGTCGATGCACCTGCGGGCCACCAACAAGTCCCTCAACCTCAGCGAGTCGTACCTCACCTACTGGGACTGGTACGAGAAGCTGATCCGCGAGCCCGGCAGCGAGAAGCTGTCCACCGGCGGCTGGTTCTCCACCGCCACCCGGCTCTTCGATCGCTACGGCCTGATCGACGAGGGCGCGTTCATCCCCAACGAGGCGACCGTCGACCGGTCCGCGGCCCAGTCCGCCGCCGAGGCCGCGATCAACAAGTCGATGCGCGAGGGCCGCCTCAAGAAGGATCGCAGCCCCAAGGCCGTGCGCGAGGTGCTGAACGAAGCGTGGCAGCTCACCCCCGAGGTGGTCGCCTCCCTCAACTCGGTCTTCGGCGACAGCGCCCCGAGGACCCTCTCCTCGACCACGAAGATCCCCGCCGGCTTCCCCCTGCGGCGTACCAGCAGCATCGAGGTCGTCAACAAGCGCCCCAACCAGGCAGGCACCAAGGCCACGCTGAAGGACGTCATGGGTCGCTGGCAAGAGGTCAGCCTCCCGGCCAACCAGGCCTCCCGCCGCGCGTATTTCCGCCGCGTCCAGAAGGCGCTCCACGACCTGCACCCGGTCATCATGGTGTGGGACGTGGACTGGGAGTCCCGCGATCGCGTCGCCGGCTCGTTCCCCCTCATGAAGCCGGGCACCACGATCGACGGCCGCCACATGACCATCCTCGAGGATTACCAGGTGAGCGACGTCCCCAACGTGGGCCTCCTCCCCGCCGGCGTCACCATCGGCGATAGCAAGATCCTCAACGCGGCCCTCGCCAACCAGGCGAAGATCCAGTTCCTCCGCACCAAGAACTCCTGGGGGAACACCGCTGACCCCAGCGGGACCGGCCAGTTCAAGGGCTACGTCGACCTCTACGCCGACTACCTCACCCCCTCCAACGGCGCCCCCAACGGCCTCGTCAGCTTCATCTTCCCCACCGAGTACACCGAGACGGTCCCCTCCGGCATCGAGCCCGACCGCTGCAACAACGCCGACGACGGCGTCATCTGCGGCTCCGAGCTGACCAGCAACGAGTCGGACAAGCGCCTGTTCACCTGCAAGGGCGGCAAGACCTCCGCCATGACCCTCTGCTCCGCCGGCTGCGAGAGCGCCGCCTGCAAGGAGCCGCCGCCCCCCAACCCCTGCGACGACATCGGCGTCGACGTGCCCGGCCTCTACTGCGGCGACAGCCTGGCCCTCCTGCCCTCGGACCCGGGCTTCAACAAGCTCTACAGCTGCCAGAAAGACCCCTCCGGCAAGTGGATCTCCCCCGCCACCGAGTGCGCCAACGGCTGCGCCCCCCAGCCCCCCGGCGTCCCCGACCGCTGCAAGTGATCCGCCTCGCGTCGACCCTGCCCCTGGCATGAGCGCTTCTTCCCTCGATCGCCTCCGCCAGCTCGCTGCACGGGTCGACGCCTTCTTCGCCGCGGTCCATTCTCGCCACGGCGCCAGCATGCAGTGCAGCTCCGGCTGCCACGATTGCTGCCTCCCGGGGCTCTCCTGCACCCCGGTCGAGGCCGCGGCGCTCCGCCTGGCGCTTCGCTCCCTCCCCGCCGAGGCCCGCGAGGCCCTGCGCCTCCGTGCCCTCGCTCCCCCCTCCGATCGCTGCATCCTCCTCGACCTCCAGGGGCGCTGCGTCGCCTACGAGGCGCGCCCCCTGATCTGCCGCTCCCACGGCGTCCCGGTCCGCGTCCGCGATCGCCGCGGCCTCCCCCTGGTCGATGCATGTATCCGGAACTTCTCTACAGAAGGGCCGGGGGCCCTGCCGGCCTCCGACGTCCTGGATCAGCAGACCCTGTCCACGGTGCTGCTGGCCATCGACGCGCTGCATGCCCAGGAGCAAGGGCTCGCGCCCGGGGGGCGGGTGGAACTGCTGGCGCTGGCCCTGGAGGAGGACCCGCCGGTGCTGGAACCGGCCGGTCCATGAGCCCGCGGGAGGCCCGGGCCCACGTCGAGCAGATGAGCGCGCTCTGCCGCCAGGGGAAGACGCCGCCGGCCTTCGCGGATTTCCTGGAGCGCACGTGCCCGCCCTCGCCCCAGGGCTGGGTGGCGACGATGCTTTTCGGCTCGTCGGCGCGGACCGTGGATGTCTACGACATCCAGCCTTACCAGGACGATCCTTTCCGGGAGCACCGTCTCTTCTGGGCCTGGGCCACCGGGGTGCAGCTCGAGCAGACCTTGCTGCCGGGGCGAGCGCGCCTGGGGCTCTTTGCCTACGGCCCGGGGGGCTACCGGTACCTTTCGCGGCGCCGGCGTGCCATCGAGGAGATGCTGGATGTCGAGGGGCGCTCCGTCGAGGATTTCGACCCCGTCGCCCTCGCCCAGCTCTTCCTGGACGCGCTGGCCAACCAGGGGCCTTACACCCACGCGCTGCTGCGCACCCCTTCGCAGCTCACCTCCAGCGCCCCGGTCCCGGGCTTCTCCTCGCCGGGCTACACGCTCCACGAGGGCGAGTGGGCGCGCCTGCAGCCCTTGCTCCACGGCCCGCTGTGCGCGGGGGATGAGCAGCGCGGGTGGCAGCTCGAGTTTTTCTCCCTGTACGGCTGGATGCACGAAAAAAAGACGCTCTGCCGGGTGCGCTACCGCGTCCGCTGCTCGCCGGGGAGCTACCGGGGTCGCCCCCAGGGCTTTGCCATCTCCGAGCAGCTGGAGACCCTGTCAGAACAGATCTTCCATACAACCCCGGCGCTTCGCTACTTACCCTTCTTTCCGGGGGAGGGCGCCGTGGGGTCTCGCGACCCGGTGCCGACGCCCAGCCCGCCGAAGCCGCTCCCCAGGCCCCCGCCCGGCAAGTTGCCCCACATGGACTCGATCTCCTCGTCGGAGCGCGGCCCCGTGCAGAGGGGGGTCTCCTCGGAGGAGGCATGGCAGGAGGCCATGGCCCAGGAGGGGACCAGCAGGCGGGCGCCGTCGAGGGTCCGCAGGCCCGTGTTTCGCAGGGCCACGTGGGTGACCTCGGGGTCACTCCTGTGGATCTCGATGCAGGTGCCAGCCGCCAGCGTGCCCAGGGTCATCCGGGCGCCTTGTTGCTCGATGAGCAGGGGCATCTCGCTCTCGCAGATCCGGTGAGGGCGGCGGGGCTGGGGTTTGGCGGTGCCCTGGCCTATCCCCATCAACCCTATCGGCAGGCCGGCCATGCCGCTGGTGCTGGTCCGGAGGGGCCGCAGATCCCCGCTGGGGACCCAGCCAAACAGCGTGGAGTCGTGGGAGGTGAGGACGATGAGGGAGGAGGCCCCCGAGGTCTTCACGACCTTGAGCGAAGGCGGGGTGAGCATCGCCTCCAGCGCCAGCTGCCGCGCCCCGTGCTTGGTGGGGTGGGCAGGAGGTGGCGGCGGGGGGTCGAGTTCGAGCACCACGGGGCCGTTCTCCTCGGCCCGGAGCGGGATCTTTCTTCCGGGGATCGGCTCGACCTCCTTGCCCTGATCGACCGGAGGCACGACGCCCTCGGTGGAGAACAGGACCGAGGACAGGCTGAGGTCCTGGCAGGCGACCCGGGCCTCCATCGTGTAGGTTTTCCGGAAGAACGTGGGCTCATGGAGCAGCGTGATCCCGTCCTGGGAGACCGCGGTGGCGCGGAGCCTGGCGCGTGGCCAGGGGACGGAGACCCCCTGGAAGAGCACCGGTCGCTTTGTATGGAAGCTCAGGCCCGGCAGGCGACCTTCGGCGCGCAGCTTGAGGGCGGTCGAGGTCACCGTGAGCACCGGCTCCCGCGAGGGGATCAGCGCGACCTCGACTTCCCCCTCGGATACGGTCATCGCGGCCCTCGATTGACCCGGCAGGAAGAGGGTGAACACCGGATCCGCGCTGGATGGCAGCCGGCAAGCGGTCGCCGGGGCTTCCTCGACGGCCGGAGGGGCCGGTGGCCGTGGCGGCGTGGACGGCGCCGGGGCCTCGGCGCTCGCCTGGGCGCTGGCTCGCGGTGGAGGAGGCTTCACCTCGGCCACCGCAGGCGGCGCGGCCGCCGGTGGGCTACCGCAGCCGGCAAGACCAAGGAGACCCAGACCCATCCCGGAGAGAATCCGTCGCATCCCTCGCAATCTAGAGCAAGCCGCCATGCATCGCGGAGCGAACTCACCGCCGCCCCGGTGGGAACGACGGCGCCAGCCTGCGGGCGAGGGGTGCTACAAGCGCGGGGATGGAGCCATTTCGCTGCTTGTTTCGCGTTCGTTACGCCGAGGTGGATGCGCAGAAGATTGTCTTCAATTCAAGGTGGGGAGAGTTCACCGATGCGGTGGTGAACGAGTTCTTCTGCGCCGTCTTCGGTCTGCACGACGCGAACAGGAGCCCGGATGTGCGGCTGGTGCGGCAGCTGCTCCAGTGGCATGCGCCGGGGCGTTTTGATGACGTGCTCGAGGCGAGTGTGACCGTCGAGCGCCTCGGGACCAGCTCGTTCACGCTGAGGACCGAGTTCCGGCGGGAGGGCGACGAGGCCCTGCTGGTCGAGGTCGAGACCGTCTACGTGGCGGTCGATACGACGCAGGGCAAGGGCCGCCCCCTCTCGGAGCAGGAGCGCGCGGCGCTTGGCTCGGGGGCCCGGGGGATCCGCATCGATCTCGCCGGACCCCGGCGCGCGTGAACCGCGTCCCGGCTCACTGGCAGCGACGGAACGGGAGCCCTTGCGCCGGCGGACCGCCGGCGGCCACGCAGGATGAACCGGAGGGGCAGAGCCCGTCCGCCGTGCAGTCCCGCGAGCACTTGCCGGCGCTGGTGCAGTAGCCGTAGGCGCACTCCAGGCCGCTGCTGCAAGGAGCCCCCACCGAGCCACCGCCGTTCACCAGGCACAGACCGATGCGGTTCGCCCCCAGGCTGCCCACCGCGGTGCAGGTGAACCCCCAGGGGCATCCACCCTCGTAACGGCATGAATCTACACAGGAATCCGTTGCGATTCCCGGGGTCGTCGTCGGGCTATTGCAGTTCACCGCCGGGGGAGGCGGGATGGTGAACGCCTCGAAATCGATGTGCTGCCCGTCGTTGCACAGGTTGACCGTCGCCCCGCCGGGGCCGCAGGCGTACTGGGTGGGGGTCGATCCCCGGCCAGCGGCGCGCTGGGGGCAGTCGGCCGCGGTCGAGCAGGCGGCGGTGCAGCTCGACACGAGCATCGAGGTGTCGCAGGCCACCGGGGCGATGCAGCCGCTGGTGCTGGCGTCGCAGGGCTCGGCCACCCTGGCACACACGTTCTGCGGCGGGTTCCCCACCGGCTGGCAGGCGAACCCGTTGGGGCAGTCGAGCCCGCTGGTGCAGCGGGTGGTGCAGTATTTCTGCCCGAGGAGGCAGCCAAAATTGCACTCGCTGGCGGCGGCGCAGGAGCGCCCCACGTCGCCCATCACGCAGACCTGCGCTCCGTCGATCAGCTCGCAGCGGCGCCCCCCCAGGCACTCGGCGTTGCCGCTGCAGCTCCGGGTGCAGCGGGGCATCCCTCCGCGGAAATCGGCGCGACAGAGCAGGCCGCTCTCGCAATCGCCGTCGACGCTGCAAGGATCCAGCTCCCCGAGCTTGGGGCCGCCGCCGAAGGGTTCTCCGCCCTGGCCTGCGCCGCCGACCCCTGCCCCTCCCTCGCCC
>JALOQB010000553.1 GCA_025453595.1 Polyangiaceae bacterium | reverse complement strand
TCACACCGTGGGGGGAGCCGGGGGATGCAAGGGGGCCGCGCGGGGCGCCAGCCCCATCGGCCCCCTTGCCGCGGGCGTGGGCTGCGCAAGCCCACCGTTCCCGCGAAGCCCCGGGGCGCAGCCCCTCAAGTCCTTGCCCGGGCGTGGGCGGGCAGCCCACCGTTCCCGCGAAGCCCCGGGGCGCAACCCCTCAAGTCCTTGCCGCGGGCGTGGGCCCACTGTTCCCACAGAGCCTATCCCTACGGCCAGGTGTCCCCCGGGGAGGCGAGGGGCAGGGTGACGGGCCCATCGTTCTCGACGAACACACGCATGTCAGCCCCGAAGCGGCCGGTCTCGACCTTGACACCGAGGGAACGAACGAAGGCGACGGTGCGATCGAGGAGGGGTTCGGCGAGGGCGGGGGCGAGGGCGCCCTCGAAGCTGGGGCGCCGACCCTTGCGGGTGTCACCGTAGAGGGTGAACTGGCTGACGAGGAGGAGCTCCCCCTGGCAATCGAGGAGGGAGAGGCTCATCTTGCCGCGTTCATCGGGGAAGATACGCAGGCGAAGGATCTTCTCGAGGAGAGCGAAGGCGGTGGCATCGTCGTCGCCCTTGCCAGCACCGAGGAAGGTGCAGAGCCCGGGGCCGATGGCGCCGACGACGGTGCCGTCGACCTCGACCCTGGCGGAGCGGCAGCGCTGGACGACGGCCCTCACCGGCGCGCCCCGAGCTCCTTGAGGAGGCGCTGGGTGATGGCGAAGTAGGTGCGCTGGTCGTAGGGCTCGTTGAGGATATGGAAGTCCTTACGGTTGAGGCCGACGCAGCCGAAGCAGTAGGAGCAGTGGACCAGGCCGACGCAGCGGATCAGGTAGGCGCTGTGGGAGCAGCGCTCGCAGTCCTCGCAGTGGGAGCAGCCGAGGCAGTTTCTGGAGCGGTGGGAGTGGCCGCAGTCGGTGCAGTCCTCGCAGGCGACGCAGTACTGGCAGCGGATCAGGCGGCGGCTATCGCGGCAGAAGGTGCAACCCTGGCACCCCTCGCAGCCCACGCACTCGATGCACCCGACGTTGTCGCGGGCGCGCCCGGCGGAGCGGACTAGCTCGGCGAACCGAGCCTCGAATTCTTCCTTCCTCATCGGGGGGCAAGCTAGCCCAAAAATGCCCGCTTGCATGGGGGGAGCTGGGACGGAATTTGGCCCGGCCGGCGGACCTCCAGGAATCTAGGGCCAGCGCGGCCCCGGCAGCGCAGCGAGAAATGAAGGGATCATCCATGACGCACTGGCTCTCCACGCAGGCACGCACCCTCGGAGCCCTGGTGGGGCTCGCCTTGTTCCTCGGTTACCCGGCCCCGGCGAGCGCCGAGAAGACCCCCACGGCCTCGACCAGCAAGAGCAAGGCAGGCAAGAAGGGGAAGAAGACCGCCCAGACCGCGAAGAAGCAGGAGAAGGGCGGCAAGGCCGAGAAGGCCGAGAAGGGGGGCAAGGGGGACAAGGGTAAGAAGGGACCCCGCGGAAAGACGGCGCAGGCGCATGGTCAGCCGACGCGGCGACCGCAGGCAGAGACGAAGGCGCCAGCCGAGCAGGACGACTGCGTGAGGAGCGCGGTGGAGATCCAGCGGCTGAGCGGGGAAGAGCTGAAGTTCGCGCTGACGCGCTGCAAGGGGCAGCCGGCGGACAGGGCGGTGGAGAAGCTGTCGGTGCTGATGCGGCCTTACAGCGTGCCGAAGCCGTCGTCGCTGCCGGAGCTGGACCCGAAGGGCACCGGCAAGGATCGTCGGGAAGGGGAGCTGATGCCGGGGATCCACGGGGCAGATCCGGGGCTGCTGTCGAGGCTGCAGGCGGTGGCCAGCGAGTTCCCGGGGCACCCGATCACGATCGTCTCGGGGTACCGTCCGGGGGGGACCGGGGCGTACCACCGGCACGGCAAGGCGGTGGACGTGCGGGTCGAGGGGGTGAAGACCGAGGCGCTGGCGACCTTCTGCCGGGGGCTGCTGGACACCGGCTGCGGGTACTACCCGAACGGCGAGTTTGTGCACATCGACGTGCGTCCCAGGGGGACCGGGCATGTGTACTGGATCGACGCGGCAGGGCCCGGCGAGCCGTCGCATTTCGTGAAGAGCTGGCCCGTCGGCCCCGAGGAAGACGGGAAGCACCCGGTCGACAAGAGCGCCCCCCGGGACGAGACCACCCACAAGGACGTGAAGAAGAAGGCCGGCCACGGGGCCGCCAGGGCAGATCGGGATCACGAAGAGGACTGAGGCGCGGACCCCGGGGGGGCGTGGTAAGGTAGAGCTCCCCAAGCGCGAGGGTCCGAGGCCAAGCACGTGAGCGAAGAGACGAAAAGCGAGCCCGAGGCCAGCCACGAGATGAAGGCCCGGGCCGAGGGCCTGGTGGGCAGCACCCTGTCCCAGCGCTACCGCATCGACGCGCTGCTGGCCTTCGGTGGCATGGGCGCCGTCTACAAGGGCGAGCACGTGCTGATGCGCAAGCGCATCGCGATCAAGGGAGCTGATCAAGGGGCGCACCCTCTACGATCTGCTCCAGGAGGAGGGGGCCCTGCCGGTCGACCGCGCCATGGGCATCGCCCGCCAGGTCGCCGCGGGCCTCTTCGCCGCCCACGAGGCCGGGGTCATCCACCGGGATATCAAGCCGCACAACGTGATGCTCGTCGATCTCGACGGCAACCGCACGGCCTCCATCCCGGCGCTGCTGCTGGGCCGTGACATCATCAAGATCATCGACTTCGGCTTCGCCAGCCTGGCCACCGAGCGCCTGTCGATGCTCCCCTCCGAGCGCCCCTCGATGGTCCCCGAGCGCATCACCCTCCAGGGAGAGATCTTCGGCACCATCGCGTACCTCGCCCCCGAGGCCGCGGGCGGCATGGACGCCGTCGACGCGCGCAGCGACCTCTACGCCCTCGGCGTCGTCATGTACCAGATGCTCACCGGGCTCCATCCCTTCACCGAGACCTCCCCCGGGCGCCTCTTCCGCTGCCACCTCGCCACCCCGCCGCCCCCCTTCGCCCAGCGCGCCCCTTCGGTCTCCGTCCCCCCCGAGGTCGAGGCCCTCACCCTCCGGTTGCTCGAGAAGGACCCGACGCTTCGCTTTCAGTCCGCCGCAGAGCTGATCCAGGCCATCGACGTCGCCATGGGCCTCGCGCCTCCGGTCCCTCGCGTCCCGACCGCTCCCCTGCCGGACGACCTCCTTCGCAGCGCCTTCCAGCAGGAAGCCGCCGCCGCCGCGCTCCGCGACGAGCGC
>JALOQB010000255.1 GCA_025453595.1 Polyangiaceae bacterium | reverse complement strand
AAACCCTAGGTTTTCCCAGGCATCCTCCCTTAACCGAGCGGCATTAGCTGCGGCTGCGGCTGCGGCTGCGGCTGCGGCTGCGGCTGCGGCTGCGGCTGCAGGAGAGGGGCGGCTGCGGCTGCAGGGGAGGGTCGGCTGCGGCTGCAGGAGAGGGGCGGCTGCGGGTCAAGGCGGGCGTCTTGACCCGTGGGTGGTATCAGCGCTCTGCCGGGCGGCGCCCCCGGCGCAGCAGGCCCCCCAGCACCAGCGCCAGGCCAAGCGCCCCCCCGGCACCGAGGCCCGCGGCGCGCCCTGCCTGGACGCACCCGCAGCCGCTCTCCGTCGCGTCCGCGTTGCTCTTGAGGGTCACCCCCTTGGCCGGTGCTTCTGGATCCTCTCCGCCGGGCACCTCCCCCTCGGGGATCTCCCCCTCCGGATCGCCCTCGGGGATCTCCTCGTCCGGATCCGGGGTCACCCCTCCGGGAACGTCGCAGGCGTCGCCCTGACCGTCCCCGTCGCTGTCTTCTTGATCAACGTTGAGCACATCGGGACAGTTATCAACATCGTTGAGGGCCCCGTCCCCATCCCGGTCGTCGTCGCAGGGGTCGCCCTGGCCGTCGCCGTCGTTGTCCTTCTGGTTGGGGTTGGGGGCCTCGGGGCAGTTATCGAACTCGTTGGCGATGCCGTCGCCGTCCCGGTCGATGTCGCAAGCGTCGCCGATCTTGTCGCCGTCGCTGTCTTCCTGGCCCGGGTTGGCGGAGGTGGGGCAATTGTCGAGGTCATCAGGGAGGCCATCCTGGTCGACGTCGCTCTCGCAAGCGTCGCCGAGGCCGTCGCCGTCGCCGTCCTCCTGGCCCGGGTTGGCGCTCGCGGGGCAATTGTCGCTGTCATCGGGGACGCCATCGCCATCGCCGTCGCCCTCGCAGGCGTCGCCGATGCCGTCGCTGTCGCTGTCTTCCTGGCCCGGGTTGGGGACGAGCGGACAGTTATCGCCGCTGTCGAGGGCGCCATCGCCGTCGAGATCATCGTCGCAGGCGTCGCCGAGCCCGTCGTCGTCGCCGTCGCTCTGGCTGGTGTTCTTGATGGAGGGGCAATTGTCGGTCGAATCCGGGATACCGTCGCCGTCGTCGTCGGGGTCGCAGGTATCACCGATGTCATCGCCGTCGAGATCCTCCTGGTCCGGGTTTGGCTGGGAGGGACAGTTATCATCGCCATCGAGGATGCCGTCGCCGTCGTCGTCGGGGTCGCAGGCGTTGCCCTTGCCGTCGCCGTCCAGGTCCTTCTGGTCGGCGTTCTTGGTGGCGGGGCAGTTGTCCTTGTTGTCCGGCACGCCGTCGCCATCACCGTCGGCGAGGTCGCCGCAGTCGATGGTCTCGGGGAAGCCCTCGGCGGGGGATTTCTTGAGGCGCGCCTCGGTCTGGGAGCCGTAGAGGCCGTCTTCCGAGATCTTGTCGGAGGGGTTGTTCAGGTTCCAGAGCTTCTGGAACGCGAGGATCTCGGTGGAGAGCAGGCTGACGGTGCCACCCCCGTTGTAATCGAAGTGCACGGCGTCGCCCGAGCCAAACCACTTGAAGCTGTTGCCCCCCAGGGTCGACTGCCACGAGCTGTAGTTGCTGATGTCGATGGCGAGGCCAGACTCGTGGTTGCTCTTGCCCACCGGGGCGGCCAGGCCGATGCCGCACTTGCCCTGCTGGTACCAGCTGTAGAGCAGGTACTGGGAGGCGATGGTCCGCAGCATGCTGGTCACGGTCATCGAGGTGCCGGGCTTGGCGTCGAGGGCCTTCACCAGCGCGTCGACGCCGTTCTTCTGCATGAACGGGATGACCGCGGCGCCGGGCTTGAAGTTGGGTCGCTCCGGCACCTTCACCAGAAGGTTTGGCTTCAAACAGTTCGAGACCTGGATGATCTGGAGCGAGAGGCCCAGCACCGAGGTCGTCGAGCAGGACGAGGAGACCGCTCCGCTCACCGTCAAGGCGCTGGATTGCTCGCCGAGCTGGAGCTCGGGCTCGGCGCTTGAGCAGGAGAGAAAAAGCGCAGGGATCAGGGCAAGAAAGAGTCGCGCGCGCACCCCCCTACCCTACCAGAGTTCCCCCCCGTTGCCCCCCCTTTGCGCCCTGCCTCAGCGGAACTGGCGGCACTCGTGCTTGGGCCCCCGGGTCGCCACCTCGACGCAGCGCGAAAAGACCTCTTTTGCTTCCTTGGTCTTGCCCGTGCTCATCAGGGCTGTACCCCAGTAAAGGTAAGGGTTTGCGTCCGTCGGATCCCCCTCGATGGCCTGCTGCGCGAAGGCGATGCTGTCGGCGTATTTGCCCATCTCGAGGGAGCGGAGGGCCTTGCCGACCAGCTCCTTGATCTGGGCCGGCGAGAGCGCGGAGGCCGGGGCGCTCGACGCAGGGGCCGCCGAGGCAGACGCGACCGGGGCCGAGGGGACCTCGGGAGTTGAGGAAGCCGGGGGGGCAGGCGCCGCGGACACCACGGGGGCCAGGGTCTCCGTCGGGGTCGGGAGCGGGCGCGCAGCCGGAGCCGAGGTCACCGCGGCGGTGGCCCGGGCGCTCGGGAGCGACGGCGGAGGCTCGTCCGGGCGCATCTTCTGGTTGGCGATGCCGAGGGCCCCGATGAGCAGCGCTCCGCCGATGGCGACGACCACGACCGAGGACATCTTCTTGCGACGCTCCTCTCGTTGCTGCAGGACCGCCGGGTCCTCCTCCTCGCGCTCCTCCGGGAAGGTCTCCTCGAAGCGCTCTCCCTGGCTGACCGGCAGCTCGCTGGCGCGCCGATCTCCCTCGGAGAAAAAGGAGCCGGAGATGTTGGACGGATCCGTCTCTTTTTCGGCCTCCGGGGCCTGACCCGAGGGCTTGCGCGGGGCGCGCCGGGACGAGGGGGGGCCCGCCTCCACCGCCTCCACGACCGGCACCGGCGGGGTCTCCTTCGGCAAGGAGGCCTCCTCCTCGCGCTCCCGCAGGAGCTCCTCGGCCAGGGCCGCCGCGGCGCTCATCCCGGGGGCGCTGGGCATCGTGCGAATCGACGTGCGCCTCGGCTCCACAAGCGGGATGGCATCCGGAACTTCCGGACTTTGACCGGGGCCGATCTTCCGTACAAGGTCAATGGAGACCTCCTCCGGTTCCGTCAGCTTGGCGAGGGGGGTCTCGGCGGCGGTGGACGGGGGTTCGGAGACGGGCCCCTGGGATTTCTTGGCGAGGGGGGTCTCGTCGGCGGTGGACGGGGGTTCGGAGAGGACGACGGGTTGGGACTGGCCAGTGCGTCTGGCGTCCGGGGTATCGAGGCGGGTGGCGGGGGCGGGCGGGAGCGAGGGGGGGCCGGCGGGGGGGACGGAGGAGGGGGCGCGGGTGAGGAGGTCCGGGTCCGGGCGCCAGAGAGCCGCGACGGCGCTCGACGCGGGGGGCAGGGAGGGGAGCGGATCGGGGCGAGCCGGGACGACGTCGTGGGGGTCATCGAGGCTGGGGACGAGGGACTCTGGATCGTGGCTCTCGTGAGGGGTCTCGCGCACCAGCAGGAAGCCCTCGAAGAAGAGCTTGGTGATGGTGGACAGGGTGGAGAGATCCTCGAACGGAGAGGAGTCAACGACCTGCATCAGGGTGCGGCGCCCGTCGAAGAGGCGAAGGATGCCGTTGAGTTCATCGGGGATCTCGGTCATCCGTTCGAGGAGGAGGGCGGGGTCGACCTCGAAGACGGTGTGCAAGGGGGGGAGCTGCTCGAGGAGGCGGTGCCACTCGTCGACGCGGCGCATGCCTTCCATGAGGAGGCCCTGGGTCGAGGCATCGATGATGTCGAGCTGGGAGATGGCGCCGAAGTGGACCTCGAACTGGCCGCTGCTCCAGAGGAGGGTGCGGTAGACGGCCTCCTCGCCGGTGAGGCGCCCCAGCTCGGCGTTGATGACCTTGCCCTCGCGGAAGAAGATCTTGGCCCCCTGGGTGTCGTGGGTGAGCAGGAGCACGCCGGTCTTGCGGCTGACCTCGAAGGTCTGGAGGAGGTCGATGACCGCCATGTCCTCGAGGTTGCCGGCGAAGCGGGTGCGGCCCGAGGCGCCGCGGGTGGCGAGGGATTCGGCGGTGCGGCGCGCCAGGAGCAGGTTGATGCGAGCGAGGAGATCGCGGACCAGGATGGGCTTGGTGAGGTAGTCGTCGACGCCCAGCTCGAGGCACCGGATCTTGTCCTCGATGGAGCGCTGGCTGGACAGGAAGAGCACCGGGATGGCGGACCACTCGGGTCGCTCTTTCATGCGGCGCACGAGGGCGTAGCCGTCGAGGTTGGGCAGCTTGGTGTCGCTGAGGACGAGGGCCGGAGGGGAGACCTCCAGCTTGGTGAGGGCGTCGAGGCCGTCGGAGGCGGTGGTGACGATGAAGCCAGCCCCGCGGAGGCTGACCTCGAGTACACGCACGCTACGGGGATCGGCGTCGACCAGGAGAACCGAGAGCTTTGCCACGCTGCCCGGTAGTAAACCGGCCCTCGCGCCCCGGCGCAACTTGCGGGTAGGCTTTCGGGCCGTGAGCGACAAAACAGAGGAGCCTACACCCCGGCGCCTCGCCCGCGCCATCGGTCAGGGGGACGTGCCTGTCAGCGCCGCGCTGGTGTCCGGGGCGGCGTTCTTCGGGGCCTCTCTGGCGCTGCCGGGGGCGGCGAGGGGCCTCACGGAGCGGGCCGCCACCCTGCTGCAGCGTGCCCCGGCGCTCTCGCCCGAGGCCGCCGCCATGGAGGCGCTGGCCGCCTTCGCGCTGGCCTCCCTGCCCCCGCTCGTGATCGCCTCGGCCCTCGCCGCGCTGCTGGGGGGGCTCCAGGCCCGCGGCGCCTTTGCCCCCGGCAAGCTGGCCCCGGATCTCTCTCGCCTGGCAGGGGGCCCTGGCGCCCTCTTCTCGCCCCAGCGGGCCCTCTCGCTGCTGCGCGCCCTGCTCACCGCGGCGCTGGTCGCCTACCTGGCCTGGGGCCGGCTCCGGGGGCTCCTGCCTTCCCTGGCCGCCACCGCCGGCTCCCCGGCCCGGGCCGCGCACCTCGCCGCCACCGAGGGGGCGAGGCTGCTGCGCGACGTCGCCCTGCTGCTGGTCGCCTCCGCCGTCGTCGATCTGGCCATCACCGTCCGAGCGTGGCGCAACCGGCTCAAGATGTCGCCCGATGAGGTCAAGCGTGAAGCCAAGGAATCCGAGGGAGATCCGCAGCTCAAGGCGGCCCGCGAGCAGGCCCACCACGAGCTGCTCCAGCAAGCGTCGATCCACGCCGTCAAGGAGGCATCGGTCGTCATCGTGAACCCCACCCACCTCGCCACCGCCCTCCGCTACAGGGACGGAGAAGATGAGGCGCCCCAGCTGATCGCCAAGGGCGCCGGGGCCCACGCCGCACGGATCGTCGAGGCAGCGCGGGCCTACAACGTGCCGGTCCTCCAGGATATCCCCCTGGCCCGGGCCCTCCACGAGCTCGAGGTCGGCGACCAGATCCCCGAGGCCCTCTACGAGGCCGTCGCCGAGGTCCTCCGGAGCCTCTGGGAGAGCACCCCTCTGGAACCGTGACCCCTCAGCCCCTGGCCATCTGACGCTGCGCCACCAGCCCGATGGCCTCCACGGTCACGAAGGAGAAGAGCTGCCGGGGGGTCACCTTCCCCGGGTCGGGCACCCGCTGCAGCTCCGGCAACCAGGGGGACAGGCGCTCGATCACCTCGGGGGTCAGGTACCCCTGCCGCAGCACCTCCGGGGACGAGAAATCAAGCCGTGTCAGGAAGCTGAACTCGCTGTCCCGCACCTTGATCCCCAGCTCTTTTTCCAGCTGAAACACGATGTCGATGAAGTCAAGAGAGCTGGCCCCGAGATCGTCCACCAGACGGCTCTCCAGCCGCACCTCTGCCGCCTCGATGGCCAGGCTGTCCGCCACGCATGCTCGCACCTTCTCGAAGACCTCTGGCCGCACCGACTCGCTCATGGCGCCCAATCTACCTCGATTCGCCCCCCCTGGAGGCCCGGGAAGCACGCCGATCACGGGCCTCACCGCAGCCAGCGAAGGACGCGGGCCGCCGGCTTGCGCTCCGGGGCCGGGGGGTCTTCCGCCGGGTAGCCCACCGGCACCAGCGCCACCAGGCTCCACCCCGCCGGCACCTCCAGGATGGCCCGTAGCTCCGGCGCGGCCAGCAGCGGCCCCGTCATCGCCGAGGCCCCCAGCCCCCGCGCGTGGGCCATCAGCAGCAAATTCTGGAGCGCCAGCGAGGCGCCGATCAGCGACGAACCGGCCTCCATCGCCTCGATGCTCGCTCGATCGTCGGGCCCCAACCCGGGCCCCACCAGGTTCGAGAGCACCGGCGCCTCCCGGTGCAAGGGCGCCAGCACCAGCGGCGCCCCCTCGAAGCGCGTGAAATAATCGCCGTAGGCGCGGAAGGCCTCCTCGCTCGCCGGCTCCACGTGCCCCGCCACCCGCTCCACGGCGCGCCTCACCGCCGACGCCATGGCCTCGATCCGCTCCCCCTCCGCCACGAAGAAGCGCCACGGCTGCCGGTTGCTCGCCGAGGGCGCCAGCACCGCCGCCTCCACCAGCGCCTCGATCTCCTCCCGGGGGGGCGCTTCTGTCTGGAACTTCCGGATACTGCGGCGGCCACGCAAGAGGGAGAGCAGCGAGGAGGCGGGGGTCACGGGGCCTCCTGGAGCAGGAGGCAGGCGTTCTGACCGCCAAACGCGAAGGAATTCTTGAGCACGATGCGCTGGCGCAGGGCCCGCGCGGCCCCCGGGACGTAATCGAGGTCGCAGGCAGGGTCCGGGTCCTCCAGGTTGATCGTCGGGTGGATCATGCGCTCGCGCATGCAGGCGATGGCGGCCACGACCTCGATGGCTCCGGCGGCGGAGATGCAGTGGCCGATCATGGATTTGGCGGCCGTCACGGGGACCTCGGGGGCGCGGTGCCCGAGCAGCCTGCGGAGCGCCAGGGTCTCGACCGGATCGTTCTTGGGGGTCCCGGTGCCGTGGGCGTAGACCGCATCGATCTGGTCCGGCGTCACCTGCGCCTCCTCCAGCGCCCTGCGCATGGCCAGCAGGGCGCCTCGGCCCTCCGGGTGGGGCTCGCTGATGCCATGGGCGTCCAGCGAGTTGCCGTAGCCGATGATCTCGGCCAGAGGGACAGCCCCCCGGGCCAGCGCGTCCTCCAGGGTCTCGATCACCAGCATGGCGGCGCCCTCGCCCAGCACGAACCCGTCGCGCCGCCGGTCGAAGGGGCGGCTCGCGCGCCGGGGCTCGTCGTTGCGGGTGCTGGTGGCGTTGAGGGTGCAGAAGCCGGCGACCCCGAGCGGGTTGATCATCGAGTCGGTGCCGCCCACCAGGGCCCAGCGTCGGCGTCCGGAGGCCACCTGGCGAAAGGCGGCGCCGATCGCGTCGGTCCCGGCGGCGCAGGCCGATACGTGGACCATGGGGGGCCCTTGTAGCCCGAAGCGCTCGGCCATCAGGGGGGCGCACCGATCGGAGGGCGTCTGGAGGAAGGCGAGGCGCTCGGCCTCGGTGCTGGCGGGCCGGTACCCGGGGGCTCGCAGCGCGACCAGGTCATCCATGGAGAACAGCTCCAGGCCCACCCCCACGCTCACGGCCCCGCCCTCTGCGCCCTGCGGCTGGCCTGCCTGGGCCATCGCCTGCCGCGCCGCATCCAGCGCGAAGATCACCTTGCGATCCCGGAGCACCCAGCGCTCCTGCACCCCGCAGCGCTCGGCCAGCGCAGGGATCGACTCCTTCACCTCCGCCGCGATGCGGGTGGCCAGCGCGGACGCATCGAACACGGTGATCGGACCCACCCCCGAGGCACCCGCCAGCAGCCCCTGGCGCAGCGCCTCCACGGAGGAGCCGAGCGGTGAGACCACCCCCATGCCGGTGACCACCACCCGGTGACGAGCAGAGGCCCGGGGCGCTGCGCCCTCGCCGGACGCCGGACGCCACGCGCTCTCGTGGGCTCCAGCGAGGGAAACCACGCGGTGCGTGATCGATCCGGCGCCGTGCCGGGCGGCGAGGGCGACGCCCACCGGCAGGGAGGCAGGACCCATGGCACCGGAGGGCAAGGGGGGCCCCTGGAGCTGCTCGTCAGGCTCCCCGGGGGTCGGGGAAAAAGTGGCCTTTTGCAGGGAAAACATCGGACGAGCGCCGCGCCCGCGGGCCCGCTCGGGGGTCTCGAGGATCAGGCATCCGGCGGCATCGCGGAGCTGCCCCGGCGGGAGCGGGCGCTGGAGGCGCGCGAAGTGGTGCTCGACAAGGAAATTACGCTGGTGCGCGACCCCGAGGAGCAGGGCGGCGTCGGCGCGCCCTTGCCGGAGCGCGGCCCGGGCTTCTTCGAGGGCCAGGTACATCGCCCCGGGGCCCGGGTACAGCACGGCCGAGGGCCCCTGGAGGTCGAAGTTCATCGACACATGAAAGGCCGGCATGTTGGGCAGGCAGCGGAAGGTGAGCAGCGGGTGCGCGCGGTGGAGGCCCTCCTCGCCGAAGCGACGCAGCGAGAACCGACCGCCTGGATCGAGCGACCCCTGGAGCACCGGTTCGATGTCGGAGGCCTCGAAGGGGATGTACCCGACCGCCAGAAAGAGCCCGACCCGCTCGCCCCCGCCGAGGCCCGCGGAGGCCAGCGCCTGCCCCGCCGCGATCACCGCAAGCTCGTCCTGGCGGCCCATGAATTTTCGGTTCTTGCGGGCCTTGAGGAAGGGCAACGGATCGACGACAGCGCCCTCTTCCCCGACCACGATCTGACCGACGCCGGTCACCCAGAGCTCATCCATGACTCGTCGAACCTCCGTGGCGCGCGGCACGGGGGCGCCGGGCAGGGTGATTCTAGCACCACCCGCGGTAACCCGGCTACGACCCTGGCCCCTCCAGCAGCAAGCGCTGACCTGTCCGCACCTGCCTGGATTCTCCGGGGGCCGGGCTGCGGTAGCTGACCCACCAGACCTGGAACGAGACGATGCGATCCCGGGGGGAGCGCCCTCCGTGCTCGTGCCAGCGGTGAAGATAGCCAGCCAGATGCCGGTGATACCGGCGCACCTCGGGGCGCTTCAGGTGAAAGAAGAAATCGCACCAGAGCTGGCCGTACCCCCAGGGGCCCGGCGGGTCCAGGTCCGGCTCGCGCCCGGTGAAAGGATCGATGCGACGACCCTCCTCGGTGATGGCCTCGACGACCACCGTCCCGTCCTCCTGGGGGGCGTCCGGCGCGAAGAGGCTCCAGGTCTGGTGGCCGCGGGTGTAGGCGGCCACGACCTCCAGGGCCGCCACCGTGGGCGGACGCCAGCGCTCGGGGACGATCCAGTTGCCCCGGAGCGCCATCTGCGTCGCCCCGAGCATCAGGAAGATCACCGCCCCCTCCCGCAGCAACCGCAGGGGCCCTCGCGGCTCGGGCCAGCGCTGCTCCGCGTCCTGCTCGCTGTCGGGCCCCGCCCACCGCCCTCCGATCCTGGGGCGAAGCCACCGGTCCAGCCGCTCGACCAGGGGCCTCGGCAGCACCAGCGCGTTCAGGCCCAGCATCACCCAGGGGAACACGCCGAGAAAGAAGAGCAGCGCAATGGCGCCGTGGAGCATCGTGGTCAGCGCGACATGAAGCGCCCGCGGGCGGTAGCTACGGCCAGGCCAGAGCACCAGCAGCGGGGCGATGCCCTCGATCACCAGCGTGCCCCAGGTCAGCAGCGGCGAGAGCCAGCGGGGCTCGTGCGCCCGGATCCAGGCCGCCACCGGCGTCGCGATGCGGTTCTGCCACAGCACCCAGTGCACCGTCTCACCCCTCGACCAGGTCGCCCCGTTCTTCTGGATCGTGTTGAAGAGGTAGCAGACCGCGATCTGCACCAGGATCGCGGTCACCGCCCAGGAGCGATGCAGCAAGGGCCCCCGCTCCCGCCCCAGCGCCGCATCCACGGACCAGGCCCGGCCCATCGGCAAGAAGAGGGTCCAGGTCAGCACCAGCGCCAGCGTCATGGCCCCGGTGTTCTCCAGGAACAGGTTGCGGTTGTTGAGGCTCGTGTACCCGAGCAGGGCAAGCACCTGGGCCAGCCGGGTCCGGTACCCCAGCAGGTAGGCCGTGTAGATGCCCCCCAGGAGCCCCCAGGCCACCAGCAGCTCGCCCCGCGTGTTGAACGCATGGAGCAGCGAGAATCCGGGCCAGAACGAGGGAGCGAAGAGGTGCCCATGAGAGGGCAGCGCGCCACGGTCGCTGTAAAAAAGATCCAGAAAGGGGAGCCGTCGCAGCAGATCCCCCAGCAGGATCAGGCCAAACCAGAGCCTCACCAGCCCCAGCAGCCGGACATCGATCCGATCAAGACCCCGCAAGCAAGATCAGTTGCTGCCGCCCTCGCCCGCCTCGCCGCCGCCACCGCCGGTGCCCGCGAAGGGGCCGCCGCCGTACGCCCCGCCCGCCCCCGGCATCCCGGCGTCGCCCCCGGAGCCAGGATCGCTGCCCGCGTCCCCGCCGGTGCCCGCGAAGGGGCCGCCGCCGTACGCACCACCGGCCCCCGGCATCCCTGCCTCGCCGCCCTCGCCCGACTCGCCGCCACCGCCGCCGGTGCCCGCGAGAGGGCCCCCTCCGTACGCTCCGCCTACCCCCGGCGTCCCGCCCTGTCCGGAAGTTCCGGACTCACCGCCGTTGCCAGCCCCGGCGCTCCCACCGTTGCCGGCCCCGGCGCTCCCGCCGTTGCCGGAGGACTGACCGGCGGAGCCGCTGACGGCGCTGCCGCCGGCGTTCTTGGAGCCATCGTCCTTTTCATCGCCGCAGCCGACCTGCGCCACGGCGGCGGAGAAGGCGAAGATGGCGGCGCGGGTGACGGGGCCCGAGAACCTGTTCACGCGGGCCTTCTCGGGGGCCATGGTGGCGCCGCAGAAGGGGCACGCGGTCTCGGTGGAGCGGACGTGGCACTGGCACGAGGGGCAAAGAACAAGAGGCATCGGAACAGGGTAACGGAACGACCACCGGCGGGTCCAGGGCCGGGATGGGTTCGCAAACAATTTCGTAACGGGCGTAATCGAAGGGGCGTCCGTCGGCCGGGGTATCGAGCCGGAGACGCTCGCGGAGCCCCTGCTTTTTCAGCTCGGTGGCGCGGTGATAACAGTACGGGTTATTGCCAGGTTTTCCCGAGAGCACATGGGCGGTCCAGGAGCAGCCGCCCATGCAGGCCTCGGCATAGTAGCAGGAGCGGCAGAAGCCCCAGAGGTCATCGACGGTGCGGTCGCGGGTGAAGCGCAGGGCGTCGGTCTGCTCCCAGATCTCGCGGAGGCCATGGTCGCGGATGTTGCCGCCGACGTAATCGGCGGTGGGGAGCGAGGGGCAGCCCTTGATGTCGCCGTTGGCCTCGATGCCCAGGAGGAGCTTGCCGGCGCCGCAGGACCCGAAGTGACCGAAGGGCCGCAGGATGCGCTCGTGAGGGCCGAAGTAGCCGATGTTGTTGGCGGGCCAGATCCGGAGGTTTCGAGGGTTCCCTTCCTGCTGGAAGCGGGCAAGCAAGGGGATGAGCTCGCCCATCTGCCAGGGCTCCAGCAGCAGCTCCGGGTGGTCGGCGGCGCGGCCCATGGCGACGGTGACCTGGACCTGCCAGACGTTGATCTTCTCTTCCAGGAGCAGGGCGAAGACGTCGGGCAATTCGGCGAGGTTGAGGGCGCCGATCTGGGTGTTGGCCTGGGGGGACATGCCGGCCTCGCGCACATGGCGGATGGCCTCCCGGGCGGCGGCGAAGCTGCCCCGGACGCCGCGGAGCTGGTCGTGGGTGGCCTCGAGCCCGTCGATGGAGATGGAGAACGTCCGGACCCCCGCGGCCCTGGCGGCGGCGACTCGC
The DNA here is from genome assembly GCA_025453595.1 of Polyangiaceae bacterium. Lineage (GTDB taxonomy): Bacteria > Myxococcota_A > Polyangia > Polyangiales > Polyangiaceae > JANWXX01. The sequence goes on along the minus strand of JALOQB010000255.1, from coordinate 1,542 downwards.
TCGGCGGTGAGGCCCCGACCCCCGGAGGTGACCGTGCAGGTCATGCCGGCCTGGACAATGGCGCGAGCGATCTCGGTCCAGTCGTCGCGGAGGTAGGCTTCGCCGCCGATCAGCGTCACCTCGCTCACCCCCAGCTCGGCCATCTGCCGGACCAGGTCGAGGCACTGCTCCGTCGTCAGCTCGTCGGGCCGCGCTCGCCCCGCCCGGGAGCCGCAGTGATGGCAGGCTAGGTCGCAGCGCAGCGTGATCTCCCAGACCACGTAGGTGGGACGCCAGCGTCTGTCGACGGGCCTCGGCGGGCCGGCCAGCGGCAGGTGACGGCGAGGCGGGTCGGCGACCGGTGCAATCGGCAGGGAGCGTGCCATCCCCTCCAAGCTTTACGCTCAACCGCGGGTTTGCTCAACCGGGTCCGGGGCGCCGCAGCAGGCGCCGGTAGAGCCTTTCCCCCGCGTACATCACCAGCGCATCGGCGAAGAAGAGCGTCACCCAGTACACCGGGAACGACGTGAAATGATCCCGCGAGGCCGGGTGGATCGCGAAGGCCACGTTGATGTTGCGCTCCGGCGGGGTGAAGAGCCTCGTGAACTGCTGCCACCCGAGCAGGCACAGGTGCGCCCGCCACCAGCTCCCGGGGGGGAACCCGAGCCACCGCGCCGCCCACAGCCCCAGCCCCAGCGCCCCCCAGTGGGTCAGCGTCGAGGTCCACATCCATTCGCCTCCGGCCAGCAGGTCCACGCCCCACAGCAGGTTCCCCAGCGCCAGCCACACCAGCCCGATCGCGTTGAGCCGCGCGCTCTTCACCAGCACCGCCGCCCCCACCATCAGCGGCACCCAGGAGCAGGCCCAGAAGATCTCCCAGCCGTCCCCCCGGCGCCCGTGGTTCGCCAGATGAAGCGCGAAGATCAGCCCGCAAACACCGGCCACCGCCCCGCGAGTAGGGAAGTTCACTACAGACGCAGGGGCCCGCTCAGAGGGCGCCATCGACGGCGATGGTCCGGCCGGTGACGTAGGTGTTCTCGACGGCGAGCCAGGCGACCAGGGAGGCGACCTCGTCGAGGCGACCCAGGCGCTTGAGGGCGCTGTGCTTGAGGTACTCGCGCTGGAGCTCGGGGGGGACGGCGCGGCTCATCCCGGCGTCGAGGAGCCCCGGGGCCACGACGTTGACGCGGATGTTGCGGGGGCCCAGCTCCTTGGTGAGGCCCATGGCGAGGCCCCGGAGCGCCCCCCGGGAGGCCACGTAATGCGGGGGCGCCGGCAGGGGTTTTTCCGAGTCAACCGAGCCGACCAGGACAAAGTTGGCGCCCCCGGGGATCAGGCCCGCGGCCCGCTGGCAGGCGAGGAACACGCTGCGCACGTTGACAGCCATGAGGCGCTCGTAAGAATCGAGGTCGATGTCCGCGAGGGACTCGTAGGTACCGGAGCGATCGGCCCGACCCACGGGGACCGCGGCGCAGTGCACCAGCGCGTCCAGCCCCCCCAGCCACCGGCTCGCCTCCTCGACCAGAGGGCCGACCTGCGACGCGTCGCCCAGATCGACCCGGA
>JALOQB010000254.1 GCA_025453595.1 Polyangiaceae bacterium | reverse complement strand
CCGCAGCCGACCCTCTCCGGCAGCCGCAGCCGACCCTCTCCGGCAGCCGCAGCCGCAGCCGCAGCCGCAGCCGCAGCCGCAGCCGCAGCCGCAGCCCCAGCCGCAGCCGACCCTCTCCGGCAGCCGCAGCCCCAGCCGCAGCCGCAGCCGCAGCCGCAGCCGCAGCCGCAGCCGCAGCCGCAGCCGCAGCCGCAGCCGACAGCAGGTACGTACGTGGTTGACTCCGAGAATGGGGATCAGGGGCAGCTCAGCACGCACGCGCTGAACGCCTTGCAGCTCGGGCTGGCGCAGGAATCCAGCCCGCAGGCGCCGCTCTGGAACGTATCGTTCAGGCACTCGTTGCACTCCGGAGGCGGCGTCTGCTCCGCGCACAGCGGAGCACACTCTTGCTCGCAGTCCCCGAAGCAGGCGCACACCACCAGATCCGTGGCAAAATCCTTCTGCACCCCGGGGTACTTTGCGTCGCAGCACGGCTGGCACCCGTCCCCGAGCTTCGCGCACTCCCCGTCATCCCCGCCGCCGGCCCCTGCCTGTCCGGAGCTTCCGGATGCCCCTCCGGCCCCTGCCTGTCCGGAGCTTCCGGATGCCCCTCCGGCCCCTGCCTGTCCGGAGCTTCCGGATGACCCCCCGGCCCCCGCAGGATCGCTGCCGCCGGCCCCTGCCGGGTTGCTCCCGCCAGCCCCCGCGCCCCCGACGCCTCCTGTTCCAGGGAACCCCCCGGTCCCGGAGGAACCACCGGCGCCGCTGGTGCCGGCGGATCCGCCCTGGGCGGAGCTGCAGTCGCAGGGGCTCCACCCGGAGCCATCGAAGGCGCAGAACTGACCGCCCTTGCAGGCACCGGGGCCGGTGCATTCCTGGGTGGCGCCGGGGGAGCAGACACGATCCGGGGAGCTCCCGCCGGCGCTCTGGGAGGGCGAGGGGGCAGGGTCCGAGGAGCAGCCGAGGACGAGGAGCAAGAGAAGGATGAGAGGCTTCACCGACCCAGCATAGCAAGAAGCCGCTGGCGTCTCACAGGGCGCCGAAGCAGAGCCCGACCTCACGGTACACGGCGTCCGCGGCATGGCGGAGGTTGACCAGGCGCTCCAGGGCCAGATCGAGGGCGAGGCCATCCCCCGAGGAGACCGCCGCCTCGATCTTGCGGAGCTCGGCCTGGGCACCGTCGAGCAAGGGCAAGAAGCGCCGGTATTGCCGGGCAAAACACTGCTGTTCGGGGGCCGAGCGGGCCTCGGTGCCGTGCTCGCGGGTGATCTGCAGGATGCTCTCGATGCGGAAGAGATGACCCCGGGCCAGCAGCAGGCTCTGGTCAAAGGCAAGGCGCGGAGGCAAGGCCGCGCTCGCGGAGGGCGGCGGTGAGGCGGCAGGGGCGCTGGGGGGAGGCGTCGCTGCGGGGGCGCTGACCGGCGGAGGCGCGGGCGGCGTGGGGAGCCTCCGGGGGCGGTGCAGGGGGGGCGGAGGAGCAGGAGCGGCAGGGGGCAGGGAGGCCAGCGGCTTCACCTCGGCGGGAGCCTCCGGGGGAGGCACCACGCTCGCCACGCTCACGACCCGATCTGGATCGCTCGCGATGAGCGCCTCGCGCGGCTCGTGGCTCTGCTTGGCCAGGACCCCCAGGGAAGCCGCTGCCACCACCCAGCCCCCGACCCCCAGCACCCAGGCCAGCCAGGGTGTTTGTGGCGCCCGCTGCCCGCGGCGAACCTCGCGCAGCAACCGCGCGACCTCCGGGTTGGAGGGGCGCTTGCGCTCGGCGAACTCATCGAAGAGCCGGCGGAGGTCGCTCACCAGACCCCCTCTTCTTCGCCCAGCACCTCGGCCATCTCCTGCTCGTACCCCAGCTTGCGCGCCTGCTTCTGGAAGCTCTCCTTGGCGCGCCGGATCAGGCTCTTGGCGTTGGTCTTTTTTCGACCCATGCAAGCAGCCACCTCGGAGTCGCTCATGCCCTGGAGGAGATGGAGGACGAGGGCCGTGCGGTGCTCTTCCGGGAGACGTTCGAGGACGTCCTCGACGAGGAAGGCCCTGCGGCCCAGGCGCAAGGCGCGATCGGGGCTCTCTTGGGGGTCGATCTCGCCATCAAGGTTGACCCCCGGGACCCAGCGTTTGACCCACCCCCAGCGGCGCTGGGCCATGACCTTGTTACGGGCAACCGAGTAGACCCAGGGGCGCACGGCGGCCGGGTCCCGGAGGGAGTGGAGGCGACGGCAGAGTTCGAGGAGGGTCTCCTGGGCGGCGTCCATCGGGTTGACGCGCGGGCCCGCGATGTAGGCGCAGAAGCGGGAGATCTCGGGGGCGATCACCCGACAGAGGGCGTCGAGGGACCGGGCCGCGGCGAGGTCATCCCCGTCGTCGTGGGCCTGGAGGTAGTCGCGAGCGTAGCCGGCGAGGGCCGACTCGGCGACAACGGGGGCCGGGAACGAGGGGGCAAGGGAGTCAGCCAAGAGGATCTTTCGTCAGAGTGTTCCATCCTACCGGGATGGAGCCGGACCTTGTACCCCTGCCTTATCGAATCCTGGGACGGCTGGGGGCCGGGGGCATGAGCGAGGTGCTGCTGGCCAGCCACCTTGACGCGCCGCAGCGACGCGTGGCGCTCAAGCGGGCGCTGCCCTCGCTCGCCGGGGAGCCGAGGGTCCAGCGCGCCCTGGAGCGCGAGGCGAGGAGGCTTGCGCAGGTGACCAGCCCCCACGTGGTCCGGCTGCTGGGCGGGGGGCAGACCCGGGGCGGGCTGGTGCTGGTGCTGGAGTGGATCGAGGGCGTGCCGCTCTCGTTCTTGCTCCAGGCCGAGGCCCGGCGCGGGGAGCGGCTGGGGTTGCCGGAGCGAGCGCTGCTGCTGGAGGATCTGCTGCGGGGGCTGGCGGCGATCCACGAGACGAGGGAAGAGGGGCGGGCGCTGGTGCATGGGGATCTGAACCCGAGCAACGTGCTGATCGGCTTCGATGGGGCGGCCCGGCTGTGCGATCTGGGGCTGAGCGCGCTGGAGGGAGAGCAGGCCGGGGGGGCGTTCCAGGGGAGCGCCGCGTACACCGCGCCGGAGCGCTGGAGCCGGGGGGTGCAGGGCCAGCGCGGGGACGTGTTCGCCGCCGGGGTGATCCTGTGGGAGGGGCTCCGTGGAGAGCGGCTCTTTGCGGGGGCAGGGGTGCTGGCAGCGCTGCAGCGCGCGCAGGAGGCGCCGATCCCCGCGGTGGAGGAGGGGCACCCGCGGTTGCAGCGCTGGAGCGCACCGATCCGGGAGGCGCTGGAGCGGGATCCAGCGCGGCGCCTCCCCTCGGGCGCGGCGCTGCTGGCCCGCTGGGGGGCGACCGAGCGACCGGAGCGCAGCGCCGTGGGGAGCCAGGTCCGGGCGCTGGTGAGCCCCTGGCTCAAGGGCTAACGGATCGATGGGCAACAGGGCGCGGGTGCGCAGGGCGCCGTGGCTACGCCCCTGCTGGATGGCCTCGAGGAGGCCATTCCACATGGAGGGCGTATCGAGGAAGCGGAACGAAGGGTCGAGGGAGAGGGCCTCCTGGACCCAGTCATCGACCAGCGGCGACAGGTCAGGGCGAAGGTCGGTGAGCCGGGGCCTCGGGTCCTTGAGGACGCGAAGGAGCACCTGGGTCGGGTTGTCCCCGGGAAACAGCGGCTGCCCCGCGAGGGCCCGGTAGATGACCGCGGCCAGGGAGTACACGTCGATCCGGTGGTCGAAGGGTTCGCTCCGGAGCATCTCGGGGGCCATGTAATTCGGCGACCCGGCGACGACCCCGGCGCGGGTGAGGGCGAGCTGATCATCGACCTTGGCGAGGCCAAAATCCATGAGCCGCGAGCCCCCGCCGGCCTCTTCGTCGACCAGGAAGATGTTGGAGGGCTTGAGGTCGCGGTGGATGATGCCCAGCTTGTGCGCCGTGTTCAGCGCCTCGGCGATGGGGCGCGTGGCCGCCAGGATGTCATGGGCGCTCATCCGGCTGTCGAAGAGCTCGAGCTCGTCCAGGCGCTCCGAGAGGGTCTCGCCTTGCAGGAGCTCCATGGCCATGTAGACCGAACCGTCGTCCTGGTCCTGGCCAAAGGCGTACACCTCCACCACGCTCGTCCCCCAGAGCGCGGCCAGCGAGCGCGCCTCGCGCCAGAGGCGCTGCACAAACTGATCGTCCCCCTCGAGGGAGGGGTTCAGCACCTTGATGGCCACCCGGCGCCCGGATGCCGAATCCACCGAGGCGAAGACCTGACCGTGAGCGCCACGCCCGATCTCTCGCTCCAGGAGGTAGCGACCATCCACGAACTCGCCCGGCTGTTTCAAGGCGTCAGGGTCTTACCCCAGGGGCCTCGCCCGCGAGAAACAATTTCAAACCCGACCCTTGCGGCGCAGGGTCGCCTGCAACTCCCGGGAGAGCCGGCGCGCCTTCCCCTTGCTGTCGGCCCGCGCTCGCGCGTCGCGCTGCGCCGCCACCCAGTCCGCCTCCGCCTTCATCTTCTGGTACGCCTGGAGACGCTCCAGGGGCAGCTCCCCGCTCTGGATGGCCCCCTGGATCGCGCAGCCCGGCTCGTTGCGGTGCTGGCAATCCGAGAATCGACAGGCCTCCATCAACGCATCCAGGTCTTCAAAGGCGTCAAAGGCCTGCTCGTCCTGGGCCAGGACCCCGAGTTCGCGCATCCCGGGGGTGTCGATCAAGACACCACCCCCCTCCAGGGGGACCAGGTGGCGGTGGGTGGTGGTGTGGCGCCCTTTGCCATCGGAACGGACCTCACCGACGGCGATCTCTTGGCGACCCAGGAGGGCGTTGAGGAGGGTGGATTTGCCGACGCCGGAGGAGCCAAGGAGCACCATGGTCTGGCCCTCGTGGAGCAGGGAGCGAACCGCGTCGACGCCCTGGAGCTGGAGGGTGGACAGCAGGAGGACCGGGGCGCCAGGGGCCGCGGCGCGAGCCTGCTCGATGGCGGGGAGCGGGTCAGGGCACAGATCGACCTTGGAGAGAGCCAGCACCGGGGAGACGCCGCCCTCGCGGGCCATCATCACGTAGCGCTCGATGCGCCTGGGGCTGAAGTCCTGTTCGAGGGAGGTGACGATGAGCGCGAGGTCGACGTTGGCGACGAGGGATTGCTCCTCGATGCCGCCGCCAGCGGCGCGGCGGGCGAGCTTGCTGAAGCGAGGGAGCAAGGCGCGGATCACGGCTCCGCCAGCGGAGAGCTGCTCGACCAGGACCCAGTCCCCGACGATGGGCAAGGAGGCGCCATCCCAGCCCCGCATGGTCTTGCCCTCGACGATGGCCGGCAGATCGCCGTGTTCGCAGGCGATCTCGTAGCCCCCGCGGTGCTGGGCGCGGACACGACCAAGGACGCCGGGGACATCGGCAAACCGGGGGAGGCTCTGCTCAAAAAGGTCGCGCCAGCCCAGGCGCTGAAGCGTGGGGTTCAGGCCCGTGCGCACCGGGGCGCCCCGTCATTCAAGGATGTCATGCCGCGCTCATTCACGAGAAAGGAGCGGGCATCCTGACGGGGAGCAGGGCGTTCGACAAGGAGGATGCGCGGCTCAGCCGTGGAAGGTCGCGGCGAGGTAGAGCGTGAAGCCCCACACCGCCAGGACCCCGCTGAGCACCCCGACGAGGAAGGTGTGGTTGGGGCTGGGGTGGTCGAGGCAATCGAGGGCTACCGGCCTGGAGAGGGGAAGGCGCTGGACTTGCTGGGCCATGAAGCACCCCCTTCCAAGCTCCATGCCTGCGCCGGTTCAGGGCAGATCTCGCGGCCTTTTCACTCGGCGGCTTCTTGCTCCGGCGGGGCCTCCGGCAGCTCCTGCACGAGGGCACGCAAACCACGCGGACCGGAGCTGGCGTCCCGCTTGCGCCCGGCGTCCCGGCGCAGGGCGTGGGCGAGGCGCTCGCTGGCGATGTCGACGGCGGCGTAAGGGTCTGCATGGAGGGCCTCGACGGACAGGCGCATGCGAGGTCCGACGAGGCGGATGCGGCAGTGCATGTCCGAACCGCCGCGGGGGCCATTCATGTCCCGGAAGAGGACAAGGGCGCGGGTGGCGGGGGTCCCTTGGAAGCGAAGCACGCGCTCGACCCGGCGGGTCGCGTACTCGTGCAGTGCCTCCGATCCATCCAGGTTCACGCTCCGAACGACGAGTTGCATGGGGACGTTCCTTTCTGTCGCTTCTTCATGCAACCAGGCGGCCAGGTTGTTTCTTCCCTGAAACCAGGATGTTGTCTGCTGCATCAGAACGGGATCCGTCTCAACCTGGCGACACGACGAGCCGACGAAGCCGGCCGACGCCGACAGCAGAGCGCCGCCAGCGCCAGCGCCACCCCGACCGCGCTGGCCCCCGGGGGCCGCGCGGTGACGATGCAACCGCAGCTCGCTTCTCCGGGGGGAGCGTCCACCCCGCGGCGAGCCCCCGCCGCGCCCGCCGCGGCCTGGCCACCGAGGCCGCCCCCCTGAACCGCACCGCCTGCGCCTGCGCCTGCGTCGCCCGCCGCGCCCGCCATCCCGCCCGCACCACCGCCGTCGATCGCCGCGAGCTGCTGCCGCTGGAGGCTCGCAGGTTTGAGCGACGGGGCTCGATGGATCGCAGCGCGGCGTGGGGCCTCGCAGGTCCGCGAGGCGAGCCAGCACCGGCTCCCAGGTCAGACCGCCATCCGGCGATCGCCCCACGACGAAATCGCCCTCGACGCCGGAGCCGCAGGCGTAGAGCCCGTCGGCCGCCCACGCCAGGCAGGAGGTGGCTGCGCCGCGGACCTGAAGGAACGAGGCGCTGCCGCGCGGAGCCACGAGGACGCCGGCGGAGGGGCCTCCGATGGCGACCTGGGCGCCGTCAGGGGCCAGGGCGAAGCCCAGCATCGCCCCGTCGACGCGGGTCAGCTCGGAGAAGGTGGCCCCGCCGTCGAGGGAGCGGAGCAGCCGGTCCTGGGCGCCGCCGGAGGTACGGGCGTACACGAGCAGCGGGTCCGCCGGGTCGATGGCGGACAGGAAGAGGCTCTTCTCCCCGGGCTCCAGGGGGATCTCGGAGCGCGCCCAGGTGACCCCACCGTCCTCGCTCCGGGCGACGTGGCCGCGCAGGGCGCCCTGCGCCGAGAAGGAGCCGGCGAGCACCAGCCGAGACGGGTCGGACGGGGCCAGATCGAGGGTGGTGGGCACCGGGTCCGTGTCCGCCGGACCTCCACGGAAGTTCCATACATTGCCGCCATCATCGGAGAAGAAGACGGAGGTGCGCCGGGAGGTAGGGGACCAGGAGAGGAGGAAGGCGCGAGCCGGGCTGGAGCGGTCGGTGGAGACATCGAGGAGGAGCTCTTGCGAGGGCAGGCCGAGGCCCGGGGCGAAGGAGCAGGCGTCGGGAGAGGAGCGCCGGAGGCCCTGGAGAGGGGCGACGAGGACGCGGTGGTCGAGGGCGAGGGCGATGGGAGGATCCTGGTCCTCGACGAGGCCGATGCCGGGCTCGCAGACCCAGGCGAGGGGGCCCGAGGGAGGCCCGACGAGGAGGCCGAAGGTGGAGCGGACGGCGAGCCGCTCCGGGTCAACGACGAGCTGGTTGGCGGCGGGGAAGCGGCCGTTGGCGAGGGCCCGGGGGGAGCCAAGGGCGAGGGCGAGGGCGAGGAGGGTCCAGCGGCGCATCCGGGGGCAAGCTAGCGCCGAAAGGTGGGGCGCAGGAAGGGCGAGCGGGGGTAGCCCCTCGGGCGCGCATGGCCTAGGGTGCGGGCCATGGTTCGATGGCTCAGCGTGTTGCTGGCGTTGTCCCTCGCGGCAGGCCCTGCGATGGCCCAGACGCCCAGGAAGAAGGCGCCGAAGGTCGAGGCGAAGAAGAAGGCCGAACCGAAGCCGGAGCCGCCGCCTCAGCCGCCGCCGAAGAAGAAGAAGCGGGTGATCGAGGAGGAGGAGATCGAGGACGGGGAGGCGCCGCCGAAGAAGGAGGAGGCGAAGGAGGGCTGGTCGGAGGCGCGCACGCACTACGGGGTGGGGCTGCTGGTGGGCCCGGCGCTGAGCACGAACAACGCGTCCGGCAGCGTGGCGCTGCTGCCCCACGGGTCGCTGGCGTTCGTGCTGGATCACCGGCTGGGGGCCTCGGCGTACGTGAGGTTCGAGCCGACGGTGGGGTTGCTGCGGCGGCGCTCGACGGTGAACGTGGTGCGGGAGGTGGACACGACGCGGCAGCCTCCGCTGATCCGGACCGAGGACATCGTGAGCACGGTGACGTCCCTGGACGCGAGCCTGAGGCTGCTTCTTGGCTACGACTACGCGGCGTCCTGGACCGGCCGGGTCGGCGTGCTGGGGGGGCTGAACACGGCCTCCACGGCGAGCACCTCGGCGCGCGGCGAGGCGGTCTGCGCGGACGACAACCGGAGCACGGGCCTGCTCTACGGAGCGCACCTGACGCCGGTGGCGTACCGGGGGGTCTCGGGGCGCAGGGCCTTCGAGATCGGGATCTCGGCGGAGCTACGCTCGCAGACGATCCCCCGGTGCGACGTGCCCTTCAAGGACGACTTCGTCGTCAACGAGGGCGAGCGCGCGCTGTTCCGGCCGAAGAAGGTGGACACGCCCTTCACCGTGGTGGCAGTGGGGCTCCAGGGGGTCTTCTTCTTCTGAGGGCCCGGTGAGCCGGAAGTTGGCCCCACGAGCCCGGATGCGCTAGGGCCGGGGGATGGATGCGATCCGGATCCGGGGGGGTCAACGACTCCAGGGCAAGGTGCACATCAGCGGGGCGAAGAACGCGGCGCTCCCCATCCTGTGCGCCACCTTGCTCTCGGACGGCGAGAGCCTGCTGCGGAATGTCCCTGCGCTCAAGGACATCGACACCACGGCGGCCCTGCTGGATTTCATGGGGCGCGGCGTGCAGTGCGGCCCCCCCGAGGTCCGCGTGGGGCACCGGGAGGTGGTGCGCCCCGAGGCCCCCTACGAGTTCGTCAAGCAGATGAGGGCCAGCGTGCTGGTGCTGGGGCCCCTGCTGGCGCGCTACGGCAAGGCCCGGGTCTCGCTCCCCGGCGGCTGCCAGATCGGCACCCGCCCCGTCGACCAGCACCTCAAGGGCCTCGAAGCCCTGGGCGCCAAGATCTCCCTGGCGCGCGGCTACATCAACGCCGAGTGCCCCCGGCTCAAGGGCGCCGAGATCGTCTTTGACATGCCCACGGTCACCGGCACCGAGAACCTGATGATGGCGGCCTCCCTGGCCCGGGGCCGCAGCACCCTCATCAACGCCGCCATGGAGCCCGAGATCGAGGAGCTGGCCCACGTGCTCAACAAGATGGGCGCCCGCATCGAGGGGGCCGGCTCCAACGTGATCCACATCGAGGGCCGCGACGCCCTCGACCCCTTTGACCACGCCATCATGCCCGACCGCATCGAGGCCGGCACCTACATGGTCGCGGCGGCCATCACCGGGGGCGACGTGCTGCTCTCCAACGCCCCCATCGAGCACCTCGAGAGCGTCGTGGCCAAGATGCGCGCCGCGGGCGTCGAGGTCGAGCGCGAGGGCCCAGGGCTGCGGGTCCGCGCCGACAAGCCCCTCAAGGGCATCGACATCACCACCGCCCCTTACCCCGGCTTCCCCACGGACATGCAGGCCCAGATGATGGTGCTCATGACCCTCGCCCAGGGCCGCAGCGTCTTCACCGAGACCATCTTCGAGAACCGCTTCATGCACGTCCCCGAGCTGGCCCGCATGGGCGCCGACATCGAGGTCCACGGCAACGTGGCGGTCGTCACCGGCGTCTCCTCGCTCTCCGGCGCCAGCGTCATGGCCACCGACCTCCGCGCCAGCGCCTCCCTCGTCATCGCGGGCCTGGTCGCCTCCGACGAGACCGAGGTCCGCCGCGTTTACCACCTCGACCGCGGCTACGAGCACATGGAATCCAAGCTCCAGGCCCTCGGCGCCAACATCGAGCGCGTCAAGCACGCGTGCAGCTTGCCCCAGGGGTTCTTTACATCCCCCTCCCCCACCGAGATCACCTTGCTCCCGCTGGAGAGCCGCTGCAGCGCCTCCTCGATGCGCCGCATCCGCGCGCTCGATTCCCGCTCCTGCTCCTGGATCTTCTTCAGCTCGGCCCGCAATGACTCCGGGTTATCCCCGGACACCGCCGGCGCCGCCACGGCCACCGGCGCCACCACCGGCGCCGGGGGCGCCGCCGCCTGCTGCTCCAGCCGCCGCAGCTTCTCTTCTACCCCTCGCAACGACGCGACCCGCAGCTCGGCCTCCGCCGCCAGAGAGCGCTGCATCGCCTCCAGCGCCGTCCTGAGCGCCTCCACCTGGAGCGCCGCGCTCCGCTGGGTCGCTCGCTCCTCGGACCTCGCTGCCGCGAGATCTCGCTCGTAGGTCGCCGCGCTCACGCAGGCCAGGTTGCCAGCGCCCGCCGCAAGCACCACCACCATCGAAAGAAACCGCATCGCTCCAGGCTACGCCACCCTCGCCCCGACCGGGAGCACAAAGCAACCCTGCCCCTCCCCTTTGAACACACCAACCCTTCGTTCCGTCCCACCCCGAGCATGGCGTCTCTCCTCCGGAACCTCGCCCTCTCTCTCGCCCTCCTGGGGCTCCCAGGCGCCTGCGTCAGCCCCTACACCAGCGCCCTCTCCCGCGGGGACGCCCTCGCCGAGCAGAACCGCTGGGCCGAGGCCCAGCGCGCCTTCCAGCAGGCCCTCGACCAGCAACCCAACAGCGAGGAAGCGCGCACCAGGCTCCGCGTCGCCCGCTGGAACCACGCCCGCACCATCGCCGAACAGGCCCTCCTCGCCCTCGAGCAGCGCCAGACCCTCCAGGCCCTTCGCCTCGCGCGCCAGGCCATCGACATCGATGCCGCCGTGCCAGAGGCACAAAATGCCTTTGATCAAAGCTCAAAATCCGCCATCGCGGAGGTGGAGCAGCTCGCCCAGCAGCGCCCGGTCGAGGCCCTCGACCTGGTCCTCGCCGTGCGCAAAGAGATCCCCGAGAACCCCCGCGCCAGGGACCTGGAGGCCAGCCTCCGGGAGCGCGTCGCTGGCCTGCGCTACGCCGAGGGCGAGACCGCGGTCGGACGCAAGCTCCTGGGCCAGGCGCTGCTCTCCTTCTCCGAGGCCGAGCGCGTGCGCCCCGGCTTCCGCGACGCCCTCGGCCGCGCCGAGGCCCTGCACCAGCGCCTCGCCGACGAGCTGCGCTTTCACCTGGTCGTCGCGCCGCCCGCGACGCCTTCCCCCCTGAGCCTGGGCCTTTCCCAGCGCGTGCGCGCCTGGGCTCCCTCCGCCACGACCCCCCTGCTCACCGTCTCCGAGGCCCCTCCTCCCGGGGCCTCCGGCGCTCGTATCTCCCTCGACCTGGGCGAGGTGACACGGGATCAGCGCGTGCGCAGCGAATCTCGCTCGTGCTCCTACGTCTGCGGCATCGACCGGGTGCCCAACCCGGCGCACCAGGCCGCGACCCTCCGCGTGCGCGACGCCGAGCGCCGCCTGCGCGACGCCGAGGCCGAGGAGACCCGCGAACGTCAGGCCCTCCAGCAAGCCCGGTCCGCCGAGGAAACCGCCGCCGCCGAGGCCCGGTCGTCCGACGACCTGGTGGAGCGCGCCCGCAAGGAGCTGGCTCGGTGCGAGCAGGGTCCAAAGAAACCCACACGACGCGCGGACTGCGAGCGCGAGGGTCGCCAGCTGAGGAAGGCGCAGGAGCAAGCGACACAGCGGCGCGGGGCGGCGGAGGCAGCGCGCTCCGGGCGAGGGAGGGCGGAAGGGGCGCTGCGGGAGGCGACGGAGCGGGCGAGGCGGGATCGAAGAGACTGGGAGCGGCAGGTGAGCGTGCTGGCAGCGACACCGGCGCTGCTGGAGCAGGAGCGACGCTGCGGGCACACCTTCGGGGTGGAGATCCACCGGGTGAGCGCGCGGGTGACGCAGCAATGGCGGGTGGAGGCGCTGGGGTCGGCGCGGGTGACCGCGCCAGGGCCAAAGGAGCTGGTGGAGGTGGGTGAGGACGAGACCTTCGCGGCGGAGCGAGGTCGGTGCCCGCAGCTTGTGGCAGGGGATCCGCTCTCGCTCCCGGCGAACGAGGAGATGGATCGGCGGCTGCTGGAGCGGGCAGAGCGGGAGGTACGGGGCCAGGTGGAGGGCTGGTACCGGGGCCAGATCCAGGAGTTCGAGGAGGCGCAGGCCAGGATGGCGGGCACAGGGCGACCGGAGGAGAGCGTGGAGGCGCGGGTGCGGGCGCGGTTGCTGCGGGAGGGGCGCTGGCGAGGGCCCTGAATCAACCGTGGACGGCGTGACCGAAGGAGCGCATCCAGCGGTCTTCCTCGGGCGACAGGGGGCCGCGCTGCAGGGCGTCGAGGTTCTGCTCCAGCTCGGCGCGGCTGGAGGGCCCGGTGAGGGCGAGATCGACGTGAGGGGAGGAGAGCTGGAAACGGTAGCAATCGCCGGGGGTCATGAGGGGGCCTTCCCAGCCTGCGGGCCGGCGGAGCAGGCGTCGCCAGGCGGTGGCGGTGTACGCGAGCACCGTCGGGCTGCGCTCGCGGCGTCGAGGGAACACCTCGCGCTCGGCCCCCGGGTGGGCGGCGTTGTAGCGGAGCATCAGCAGGTCGAGGGGGGACGAGGCCGCGAGGGCGCCGGCCCTGGGGCGATCGTGGATGCTGGTCCCGATGGCGCGGACCTTCCCGCTCTCGCGCAGGTGCACCAGCTCCCGCTCGGTGGCGCTCGTCCAGGCGGCGGCGACGCCGAGCCAGCCCAGCAGGAAGAAATCGAGGGTATCGACCCGGAGATCCCGGAGCATCTTCTCGGCGGTGCGGCGCACGCTCCAGCCGAACCAGGCGGGCGAGGCGATCCCGACGATGGCGAGCTGATCGCGCCGGGATCGGAGGGCTTCGCGGAGCGGTGTCCTCAGGTTACCGTCGCGAAACATGGTGACAAAGAAGAGGTTGACGCCGCGATCCATCGCGTAGCGCACACCCCCTTCTTCGATCCCGTAGTTGGCGGCGAGTCCGAGGCGAAAAAGGCGCTTGCCTGGCAGCGCAGAGGTCGTTCGATAGAGCCAGTCGTCCACGGTATGGAGCGTTAACACAGCCATCCTCTTGCCCAAGGGCTCCCACAATTCTTAACCGAACCATGCCCCCGTCCCCCTGGCTCCGCGGCGCGGCGCTCTTCCTGGCGGGCCTCGCCCTGGGGCTCAGCGCCCGGCGCCTGGCCCCACCACCGCCACCGCCGGCCGCGGCGCTCCCGGTGCCTTCTTGCCCACCGGTCACGGCGCCGGCCCAGGTACCCTCGGCCCTGGCCTCCGCGCCCGCGGGCGCGCCGCTGCGACGGCGGGCCGAGGAGGGCGATCGGGCGGCCCTCAAGGAGCTGGACCGGATGACCGAGGCAGAACGAGGAGCGGAGGGCTCGGAGGCGCTGGCGCGAGGTCATGCGGCGCTGGCGCGGCTCGATCTGGCGGCCCTGGAGGAGGCCATCCAGGCGCGCCCCGCGCTGGCCCGGGACCGGAGCACGCTGGCGCGCCTCCATGCGCTGCTGGAGCGCGAGCCCATCCAGCTCGACGTGGTCGCGGCGCTGGGCAGGCTGCCAGGCCCCGACGCGCAGGATCTGCTGCATGCCACCTGGCGGCGCCACGGCCCCGGGACGGTGGGCCTGCTGGCCCGGGATCTGCTGCGCCAGCCGGAGGGGCTCCGGAGCGCCTCGGAGGCGCTGCGGCTGGCGATCGAGCTGGAGCAGCTCCTGGAAGAACGCCCCGAGCGCCCGTCGCAGCGAGAGCGCCGCTGCGAGCGCGCCGCCGCCCTGCTGGAGCGAGCGCGGACCCAGGGGGACAAGCGCCTCGCGCCCTCGCTGGTGTCGCTGGAGCGCCCGGGAGGCTGCGGTGGGGGCGGGCAAGAAGACTGTTTTTCGTGCCTGCGCGCAGGGACTGCGTTGCGCGAGATCCGCGAACAAATCCTGAAGAGGGACGCGCCGACCCCCTGGATTCTTTCTCGTCGCTGAGGGGCCGCCGCGACGGTGCGCCGGGCGAGCGTTCGGGGTATAAGGGGCACCGCCAGGCGCCCTGGAGGCGCCCAGGCCACCACGGAGTCCACCGACGATGACGCAAGCAACGAACGGCACGCCGATCCCAGGAAGCCAGCCCCCTCCGTATGTCGATAATCCCAAGCTGGTGGCTTGGGTCAACGAGATGATCGCGATGTGCAAGCCCGACCGGGTGCACTGGTGCGACGGCTCGGACGCCGAGTACGAGGCGCTGTGCGACCAGATGGTGAAGAGCGGGACTTTCCGCAAGCTCAACCCGGAGAAGCGCCCCGGCAGCTACCTGGCGCTCTCGGACCCCTCGGACGTGGCCCGGGTCGAGGATCGCACGTACATCTGTAGCCGGCGCCGGCAGGACGCGGGGCCCACCATGGGTCGACCCCCGCGAGATGAAGGCCACCCTCACCCGGCTCTTCGACGGCGCGATGCGGGGCCGCACGATGTACGTGATCCCCTTCAGCATGGGCCCGGTGGGCTCGCCCCTCTCCCACATCGGCGTGGAGATCAGCGACTCGCCTTACGTGGTCGTCAACATGCGCATCATGACGCGCATGGGCCGCCGCGTGCTGGAGACCCTGGGCAGCGGCGACTTTGTCCCCTGCCTCCACTCCATCGGTGCCCCCCTCGAGCCAGGCCAGAAGGACGTCTCCTGGCCCTGCAACAAGGACACGAAGTACATCGTTCACTTCCCGGAAGAGCGCACCATCTGGTCCTACGGCTCGGGGTACGGCGGCAACGCGCTCCTGGGCAAGAAGTGCTTCGCGCTGCGCATCGCCTCCAACATGGCTCGCGATGACGGGTGGCTCGCCGAGCACATGCTGATCCTCGGCGTTCAGAACCCCGAGGGCGAGAAGACCTACGTCTGTGCCGCCTTCCCCTCGGCCTGCGGCAAGACCAACTTCGCCATGCTGATCCCCCCCGCCGCCTACAACGGCTGGAAGATCACCACCGTCGGCGACGACATCGCCTGGGTGCGCCCCGGCAAGGACGGCAAGCTCCACGCGATCAACCCGGAAGCCGGCTTCTTCGGCGTCGCCCCCGGCACCTCGGACAAGACCAACCCCAACGCCATCGCGTCGATCCGCGCCAACACCATCTTCACCAACGTCGCCCTCACCCCCGACGGTGACGTCTGGTGGGAGGGCCTCACCGACGACCCCCCGCCCGAGCTCATCGACTGGCAAGGCCAGAAGTGGACGCCGGACTGCGGGCGCAAGGCCGCCCACCCCAACGCTCGCTTCACCGCCCCCGCCAGCCAGTGCCCCGTCATCGACGAGAACTGGGAGAACCCCGAGGGCGTCCCCGTCAGCGCCTTCATCTTCGGCGGCCGCCGCGGCACCACCGTCCCCCTGATCTACCAGGCCACCAACTGGTACTTCGGCGTCTACCTCGCCGCCACCATGGGCTCCGAGACCACCGCCGCCGCCTTCGGCCAGCAGGGCGTCGTCCGCCGCGACCCCCTCGCCATGCTGCCCTTCTGCGGCTACCACATGGGCGACTACTTCAACCACTGGCTCCAGATGGGCCGCAACCTCTCGAACCCCCCCCGGATCTTCGGCGTCAACTGGTTCCGCAAGGACAAGGACGGCAAGTTCATGTGGCCCGGCTTCGGCGACAACATGCGCGTCCTCGAGTGGATCGTGAACCGCGTCCACGGCCGCGCCGCCGCCGTCGAGAGCCCCCTCGGCTGGATGCCACGCTACCGCGACATGAACTGGGAAGGCCTCGACTTCTCCAAGGAGAAGTTCCGCCAGATCATGCAGATCGACAGCGAGGCCTGGAAGACCGAGCTCCTCTCTCACGAAGAGCTCTTCGAGAAGCTCTACGACAAGCTCCCCAAGGAGTTCAGCCACATGCGCGAGCTCATGCTCTCGGTGCTCTGGCGCTCCCCCACCCACTGGGAACTCAGCCCCGAACGCTACGCGGAAGAGCACTGACAACGCCCGGGCAAGGGGGTGGAGGGGGCTGCGCCCCGGGCGCTTCGCGGGAACGGTGGGCTGCCCGCCCACACCCGGGCAAGGACTTGAGGGAGGGGCTGCGCCCCGGGGCTTTGTGGAAACGGTGGGCTGCCCGCCCACACCCGGGCAAGGGGGCCGATGGGGCTGGCGCCCCGCGCGGCCCCCTTGCATCCCCCGGCTCCCCCTCCATCAGCAGGCATCCGGGCGAGACGGGGAGCAACGGAACGAGCTCAGAAGCGCCCCTTGCCCATCCCTTCGGGACGGGACCCGCGGGGCTCGTACCGCTTCGTCTCTCCCGTTCGTTTGTGCACAAATCGTCTCGGGGTGTGACGGGCGTATGCGACGGTTTGTGCACCAAGGGTCGAGCCCCGCGGGTCCCGCGCGAAGCGTGGGCAAGGGGCGTTTCTGAGATCGGGGAGTGTCTTCACGTCTCGCGTGGAAGCCCCTCTTCACACCGTGGGGGGAGCCGGGGGATGCAAGGGGGCCGCGCGGGGCGCCAGCCCCATCGGCCCCCTTGCCGCGGGCGTGGGCTGC